>NEUZ01000016.1 GCA_002304435.1 Opitutia bacterium Tous-C8FEB
TTCCACCCGGCACCCTCCCCTTAAACCCCTCCCGGATCCGATGCCCCTGAAAATCCAGTTTCCTTCCAGTAAAGAAGACGTTGTCGAGGGCCCGGCCCCGGCCATCCATCTAGAGCTTCAAGTCTTCTAGGTCGTCAGCGGCGAAGCCAGCGTAGGCAAGTCGGGCCGTGAAGGTCGGATCAGGATCGCGGGCGCCAGCCTCGGCGGCCCAGATTGCAGATCTTCGCATACCCGGCGCCGCGGCGTCTACCGGCTCAGGATCAGCACCCCATGTAGGCGGATCCACTCCCCGGCAGGATCTTGCTCGAAAAGGTCGAGACGGTTGGCGTCGGTCTCGCCGGCCAGCCGGTAGCGTCCGCCCTCCTGCCAGGGTGCATCTCGAGGAACCAGAACCCTTGCGGAGGGTGCGGAGGGTTGAATTCCGCAGTCCTTATCTAGGCTTTTCTCAAATTCTACTTTTTCGGTCTCTCGTGACGTAGAATGTGTTTTCTCCAACCTCCGCACCCTCCGCAGATGCGCGTCGAACATTTGGGAAAGGGTCATCGCGTTCACCCTCGGGCAATTTTCCAGCAAGCGACCGGGCGGTTTTGAATCCTTCCACCTACCCGCTTTTTCGCCCGCGTGAGGCGGTCAGCCCAACCCGATTTCGCCGCTAGCTTGGCAAGCTGGTGCCCAAGGTGCTTCGGGCCGCTCGAGACCTTATGCCGCGAGACATCGGCGTGATTGTCTAACTGCTCGAAAAGTTCGCGGGTCGAGAGCGTTTTTTCCTCAACGTGCGAATCCCACTGGCTGATCCAGCTTTCGAGCGCGTCCTCGAAAGGTCGCAGCGGATCGCCCTCCTCGAGCAGCTCCAGAATCTGCGGGTGATGCCACTCGACGACCCCGAACCGCGCCTTGCAGAGCTCGGGCGGGATCTCATGGGCGTCGATTGCAGCCAGAAAGGCCGGCAGTTCCTCCCGCAGCTTCCTCGCGAACGCTTCCCGCGCACCTGCCACTTTCTCGTCAAAAAACGGCTCGGGCGGCGCGTAGCACAGCAGATAAATGATCTTGTCCGCGAAGCTGGCATCCAGCGCCGGCAAGTTACTCGCGCTCTCCGGGTCGGAATTGGTCGAAAGCGAAATCCGCCAAACCGGCCGAAACGTGCGGCCGTCTCGGCCTTTCGCGTGCAGGGGAAAGTGAGCCTCGGCCACGATCCGTTTGAGCTCGTTTCGCAGCGTGGACCGCTGCCGGCCCTCCACGTCTAGCGCCTTGTCGCCGATAGACAGATGCTCCCCGCCCCACAGGTCCGCGCAGAACGGCGTTCCTCCGGTCAGGAACAAAGCAGGATCCGCGGACCGGCCGCCGAGTGCCGGCGTGATCACCTCAACCTGCAGCAGCGTCTTGCCGCAGTTCGCCGGGCCAACCAACGCGAGAACCTGCCCGGGACGATGATGGCGGAAGTTTCGAACAGCAGCCCGGGCGAGCTTCAGCCAAGCACAGAAGAGCGCGAACTGCCGTTCCGCGTGTTCAGCACCCGGGTCGGCCGCGCCAAAGAGATTGGCGACAAAGCTGGTCACAGTCGGCGCCTCGCCGGGCTTGCCCTCGATCCACGCCGGTCCCTTGGTCGCCAGCACGCGCACGCCGTTTTCCTCGTGCAGCCCAGCCGGTCGGCCGCAGAGCGGGCCGGCGTAGTCCACGCGGTTTCGCACTTGAAGCGAGTGCAGCGCAGCGTCGCAAGGCGAGGGATCCCCTCGTTTTGAAAGGTCTCCAGCTACGTTCAAATGCGTGCGCGCGTCCTCGCGACAGAGTCGGCCAAAGGCGCCATCTGCTTCTCGGCGCCAATAGTTCACGCCGTCGAAAAACAGCGGGCTCTCCCCATCAGCACCGAGTGCCTCTAGCGCAGCCTCACCTCGCGCCCTCTCGGCCTCTCGATCTACTTCTTTTTTCCTTTGGGCGACCGCTTCGCGAAACCATTTATTTTTCAGCCCGAAAACTTCGGCGGCGATTCCTTCGAGGGCTCCCTGTTCAAGCGGTGCGTCGACTAGGCCAGCCGCGAACTTCAACAGCCGGTCCGCGGCCGCGTCTTTCTGCGCGATGGGCAGCGCCTCGAGCGCGGCGGTCTCACGTCGGAGCAGACGCACCGCGAGCCGCGTCGGCGTCATCTTCACGTCCACCGGCTCCGCGACGTCGAGGATCCGCTGCCACCTTGCGGGAAACTGCTCGGCCCAAGCCTCGCGCAGATCGTCAGCGCCTTTGCCCGGCGCATTGAAGGGAATCCGCGGGAGCTTCACCGGAACATCCGCCAGCTTCGCGAGCTTCAGCGCCTCTCTCGAGAACTCCGGGATCAGCGCCGTGTCCGCATCTCCGATAAACGCCAACGCCACCGGGCGCACTTCGGCGATCAGTCGCGCGAGAGCGGGCAAAAGTGCCGGCTCGCCGTCTGCATCCCTCGGACACGCGGAGGAGATACCCCCGATCCCAACGCAAGGGAAACCAGCCTCGACCAGCGCCAGCGCCTTGAACTCACCCTCGACGATGCCGAGCACGCAGCCCGGCGGGAGCAGCTTGCGCAGCCCGGGCGGGAAGTAGGCTTGGCAGCCACTTTTCGCCGGCGAGAGGTACTTCGCTCCTTCTGGTCGTGGGCTTGTGAGGCGCAACCTTGCAAACGCTCGCTCGCTTACCTCGAGCGCGGCGCCGGCGATGGTTCGGTACGGGATCAGCAGCCCAGCCTCGCGATAACCAACAGCCGCGAATGCTTCGTCAGGCTCGACGTGATGCACGCCGGCCGCTGCGAGCATCTCGGGCGAGACGCCGGGGCGCTGAACTTTTAGCGAGCTCATGCAACACCTCCACGCGCCCAACTCACGCTCGACTTAAAAAAGAGGGCGCGGCCAAGAAGCCACGGGAGAACACCATCAGAGAGTTCAAGAACCCGGCGAAGGACCTCGACGCGACCGCTCGCGAGATCCTGCTGAACGCAGGTCGGAGCGTCGCCAAATTCGGCGGTAGCGTGCTCACGCAGCGACCGGGTGTACTGAAAGCCGGGAAACGAAAGATGCCAGTCCTCAGAAAGAGGCGACCGGCAGGAGCGCCGCGGCTCGCCGGGCAGTCCGAGGGAACGCCAAGCGGCGGAGATCGTCACCCGGGCCTTGGCCTCGTCCAGCGATTCGCGCCGGGCCGCGTCTTGTCGTTTCGGCCATTGGTGAGAACGTGAGCCTCGCAAGTTTCCGTCTCTCACGGCCCCGGCAGTCCTCCAAGCTCCGGGGCTTTTTCGTCGAGCTTCGTTGCGGCTCATGGCGAAACCTCCCTCGGCGCGGGCGCCTCTGGTGCCGGTTGCCCGGCGATGTAAGCGAGGAGCGCGGCGCGATTCACGAGCAGCACGCCACGCGCAGCGCCTCGGCGCTTGAGCACGCGGGCCTCAACCGGGGCGCGGTAGGAGTTTCGCGGGCAGGGACGCACGAGCTCGGCAAGGCCGGAGCGGGACAAGCCCGAAACCGGGCAACGAGTGCCGGGGCGGGGCAGACGAATCCAAGCGGACGCGTCGAAGACAGGCTGTCCGCGTTGGATTCGCGGCGCCGAAGAGACAGGATCGAATGAGTGATCTTGCATGACGCGGACACCATAAGCCCTCCGCGTCCTCCCTATTTCCCCCTTTATCGTGGGGAGATTCTGAATGCCCGCTAGCGAGCGAGTCCTCGAATTGCCTCGCGGAGTGTCTGCCGAATCTCGGCGCGAACGTTAGCCGCAACCGTGCGAGGCTTTTCGAGTCCATCCTTCCTCTCACCTTTCGTCCCGAGATCGCGAAGGAAAGGGTGTTCCTCGGGATGGCGCTTGGTACTCGCAAGAAGACATTCCCAAGCAGCTTCTTCCCAACGTTTCCAAGTCGCCCTCGAAAGTTCCGGCAGGTTCGCGGCCATACGGGCCCATTCTGGCTCGGGCTTCCTGTGAAGGCCCGCGCTCGCGCGGCAGTCCGCTAGGTGACTGCAGAGGCCGCCGGCTAATTCGTTCGCTTTTGTGGAGACGTCCGGGGCCTTCTTCCGCGGCGGCGGGTTCACGCGGTAAGGCGAATCCTCGCCGACGGCGAACGCGGCAAGGTCGACTTCGAGCTGCTTGCGGTGCCCCTTATTCTTCCCAGTGAGCACCGGGACCACGCTTTGCTTGCGGCTCCATTCCCTCACGATCCCGGGCTTACGTCGGGCGATTTCGCCGAGGTCAGCGACTGCCTTGCGGAGCAGCACACCAAGGCAGCGCATCGCATCCTTGTCCCCTGCTAGAGCATAGTCGCGGAGTCGGTCGATTCCCTCGCTCAGCACGAGGTGAGTCCCAAAATGCGGAGGCTCCTGCGCAGGTCCGCACCCTGCTAATGCGCCAACGGCCTTCTGGGTGGCCTTCACTATGGCCCGAGGCGAGGCGCCGGGCGGCACGCTCGCGGCCATTTGCGCGGGGGTGAGGATTCCCGCGAGGTAGTGCTTACCCTGCCCGTCGCGCGATGCCGCGAACGAGGCGAGAGGGAATGGCTTCACCGGCAACAGGGCATCCTCGCGGATGGCCGGTTTTGTCCCTTTTGACCCTACAACGGGAGCGTTTCTCAGTCGCCGGTTCATGCGGTCTTGGCCGGCCTCAGGCGCGGGAGCACAGCGAAAGCCGCTTGGGTGGCGGCAACTTCACGGTGCGTGTAGGTGCGGTGAACGTCGGATGCGTGCCCGACGTGCTCGCGCCTTATCTCCTCAGGAACACCCGCGTTGGCGGCAAGGGAGACGTTGGTGTGGCGCAAGGAATGAAAGCCGAGGTCATAAAACTCCCTCATCGCAGTCTCTGAGGCGACGTCTCGAAACTGGATCTTCGCGGAGCGCATCAACTCCCGAAAGGTGAGCGAAAGGCCGGACTCACCGCCGGAACGCTTGCCGTGCAATGTTGGGAAGACAGGAGCCTTGCCGACGCCCCGGCGGGTGGAGAGCCAGTCCATCAGCTCGGGCAGAATCGCCGTCTCACGCTTTTTTGCGGCTCGGTCGCGCCGCTCCTTACGCGGACGGAGCACGATCACCTCCCGCTCAAAGTCCACGTCCCGCCACAGCAGGTTGGCCGCGTCTTGGATACGAAAGCCGCAGCAGTAACCAACGAGGATCATCCCGCACCAGTCCTCAGAAGCGACGGCGAGCAGACTTCGCAATTCTGGCACAGTGAAAGCGCGGCGCTCGGCGGCCTCGTGGCCGAGCAGGTCGACGGCTTCGGCTGGGTTGGTCGCAAGGATGCCCTGCCGGCGGGCGAGGTTCAGCGGCACGCGGAGAACCTTAACCGCCATATTGGCAGAGGCCGGAGAGACTCCACGCTTCAACTCCTCATCGCGGAATCCCTGCACGTCGCGGGCGGTAAGACGTTCGAGCGGTTGGTCTGCCCTTTGGCCGAGAAACTTCAGAAAGTCTTTGAGGATGCGTTCGTATCGGAGCGAGGTGCCGCCGGCGCGGGAGGCCTTTTTCTCGGCGGTGAACGCCGCAAAAAACTGCCGGACGGTTTCCGTCTTCAATCGGTCTTGCCCGGTCGCGGCGAGCAGGTCGGAGACAAGTCCCTCGGCATCCCCGACGGTGAGGGCTCCCGCACTGGCCTTTTGCGTCAGCGTGATGAAGCGTTCAAGCAACTCGGGGGTTTTGCTCACCGGCACCGGGGCCTCGGGGTTGGCAGCGGCGGCGAGGGTATCCGCTTCACGTTGCCAGCGTTCGGCAATGGCTAGGGCGGCGGCGTGCTCCGTTTTCTTCGTGCTGCGTTGGCGGCGAATGCCTTTGGCGTCTGTAAACGCCGCGACCCAATAAGGGGTGCGAGGATCGCGATGAACGGAGGGCATGACCTTAGCCAGACTCCGACTTACTCCTAACGCAACTCCTAACAAACGCCAACGAACGCCGAGGACGCAGATGTTGATAGCTAGTGCTTTACAGTTTTATCAGGCGCCCGACTAGAATCGATAGTTCGAGTCTCTTCGCCCGCTCCATTTCGCGATAAGCCCCGGTAGCCCAAAAGGTTACCGGGGTTTTTGTTTCCTCTCCCGGCGGAAAGTGGGAACGAAAATCCGAGAAAGTGAGAACAAAACGCCGAGCGCCGACTGCGCTCTTTACGCGGTCAGGCCAGCGCACGGTGCCTTGGCGGCCGTCGGCCAGAAGATCTCCATCGCGGGCAGCGACTGCATCCTGCACTGGCCTGACCCCTTCCGCACCGGTTGAACCGGATCGGTCAAATTCACGAGCCTTACGTTGCGGTGAAGATCGCTCAGGACTCGGATGCGCAGGTCTAAATCAACCGGGCGGTCTGGTTTTCGGGCTTCGCCTTGGCGCCGCGGCACGCGCCTTGATGGCCGCAGGACGCCGTGCGTTCTCCCGCAGCGGCTTGGTTTGTCGGATCATTTCTATCTCCCAGAGAGCGGCGATTTTCTCCGGCACACCGGCATAAGCGGCGGCGGCGTTCCAGCCGCCGAGCGTTGCTGCCTCGACTTCTTCATAGATCGTTCTCGCGGCTCGAGCCGGAATGCCGCCGATCTCCGCGAGCCGGGTCAGCTGCTCGAAGCGAGTAGGGATTTCGGAGCTCCCCAGCCACGTCAGCGCAATCAGGACGTTGGCGACATTGGGCGTGAGGTCGTAGGCCGGTGAGAGCGTCCACGTCCGCCCGGTTTCGTTATAGAGAAAAGCGTGATTGCGGCCGTGGTCGTCGCGATTGGTGGTGAGCAGATTGAAGACGGCGCGCCGGAAGCATTCGCGCGCCTCTGCCGCACCGCCGAGAGTGCGGGCGGAGCGGATGAATTCCTCGTAGTCGATTTGGCCGTCGGAGGCGCGCCGGTGCAAGAACCCGCTCAACGTATGGACGTGACGCCGGCCCCAGGTGCCATCGCGCCGGAGATAGCGATCAAAACGCGCGCTGGCGAAATGCCGGCGTTCCCCATCGTGCACGAGACACGCCTGCGGGACGCGGATGCCGGCGTTCTTTGCCATTATCCAGAACGCGAATTCGACGGCGCCGCCGCCTTCGTCGTCGAGCGGTGACAATTTAACGACGCTTGGCACCTGACCGGCCGGCGTCGCGCCGCCGATGAGGATGTTTCGTAGCTCCTGAAAGTCACCGGAAGTGGGGAGGTGCGCCGCTACTTTCGGCTGGGCGCCGCCGAGGCTGCCGCCACCCCGGGCGAGCGCGGCGTTGACGTCTTCGGGCGTGAGGACGGCGGGAGTCTTCGCCAGTTGCGCGGCGTCGCGCGCCAAGCCGGCGAGGTCAGTGGAGACCGACTCGTCGTCGGCGCCCTTGCCCAGCACCGGTTCGAAGGTGATTCCGCCTGGACCGCGTTCGCCGATGGCGGCGAGCTTGCCCAAGATGGTTTGAAGGCCCGGAACCTCGATCTTCAGCATCCGCGCGCCCCACGAATCGGGCAGCGAGTCGGCGAGGAGCCCGGGGAGTCCGCCGTCGAACGGCGAATCACCGGGTCGGAACACCCGCGGTCCGCGGGAAAAACTGTCGAGCGGAAGATTGAGCGGCGAAAGGTCGTGGCCGGCAGCGATGAACGCGCGCTCCAATTCTAGAGCGTGAAACGGACCGTCGGGCCGATACGCCAGCGTGCCCATGGGCGTACCGAGGAAGCGCAGACGAAGGAGGTTAGGCTCGGCCATGGCTTAGTTCCCTGCGGCCCGACGAGGCGCGCGTTGGCGGACGGGCGCAGGCGCGGATGCGAGAAATTCGTTGATGTCCTTGGGGGCGGGCGCGGGCTGTTTTAGTGCGCCGAGGAATCGATCGGCGAGCCCGAGCGTCGCCAACAGCTTCGCCAAGCCCACAAATCCAATGCGCCCGGTGCTCTCGAAACGGCGAAGCGTCGCGATCCCGACTCCGCTGCGTTCGGCGAGATCGTCCTGCCGCCAAGACAGCGCCATGCGATGGGCTCGGATCAAGTCGCGCGCCTCTCGAATGATGTCGGTCTCGTTTTTAAGAGATAACATCTGATCACTTAAGAACTCATTTGAGATTTAAGCAATCATTACTGATATGGAATAAGCCCGATGCCGAAGCCCCGAAGTTCTCTCCGAGGGGCTTTCATCACACCGGTTTCCACCCACCGGCTTGGTTCTTGGCTTATGCTACGCTCCTTAAGGGGTCAGGCCAGCGCACGGTGCCCGCAGGGCTGGGAGCCTGGCTGCGCGTACGTCTGCCAGCCCGGCCCCGCCCGCCGACGGCCCCGGGCGTCCAGAGCGGGCGGCAGCCGGCCGGAGGTTCCCCGACGTCTGCCCCGACTGCACCCGGCGCTGGCCTGACCCCTTACGCGGCGCCGCCCCATGTCATCTTGGGACCGACCGTTCAACCCGATGCGCCGGACTGCAGCGACGGACGACTCGCGGATTGACCGCCCGTGACGTGGAGCATTGCCTGCTCGCGTCGTGAGGGAGGCCCCCAAGCCCTCCCCCGCGCTCCGCCTTCACCCACCCGGAAGGGCGAATCTTGTCCGTTGGGGATCAAGGGGCGCCTTAGTTTCGCCTCCGCCCCTTCCGTCTCACTCCCACCCGGCCCAATCCCCGCGAGAACCCGTTTCCCAGCAGCAGCAGCACGCAATGCATAGCACCACCAGCGCGCCTGGCCACCGGGTTTGCTCCGCGGCTTTCTTCGATCTCGACAACACGCTGATCGGCGGGTCCTCGCTTTTCCACCTAGGTTGGGGTGGGTTCAAAAGAGGAATGTTCTCCTCGCGCCAGATGTTCCGCTTCACGGTCGAACAACTGTTCTTCCGGCTCACGCGCAAGGAGTGGGCGAGTGCGACCGAGACCTGGGGAAACTTCGGCGCGGCTTACGTCAAGGGAGCCGAAGTTGCCGCCTTGGCGCGGTTCGGGAGGGAGGTCATCGCGGAGTCGATCGCGCCGGCCCTGCGCGGCCCGGTGCTGGCCATGGCCCGGCGTCACCTCTCTGCGGGAGAGGAGGTTTGGATCGTGACCGCCTCGCCGCACGAGGTGTCGCAAATGCTCGCGGAGAGCCTCGGCTTCACCGGAGGCATCGGGACGCGCGCGGAGGTGCGCGACGGCCGCTACACCGGCCGCCTTCCGGCGGGCGTTCTGCATGGCCCGCGCAAGGCCCAAGCCGTCGTGGACCTGGCCGGTGAGCGGGGCATCGACCTCGCCCGGTCGAGCGCCTACAGCGACAGCATCAACGATCTTCCCCTGCTCCTTGCCGTGGGCTTCCCGCAAGCCGTCGCGCCGGACCGGCAACTCGCCCGGCTGGCGCGGCAGCGCGGATGGCCGGTTCACCAATCCCGGAGCTACAAAGGATTGCTCGGCCTTGCGAACCGCCCCCGTTCCCAGGACGGCGTCGGCCTTACGCCCGGAGGGATTGCGCCGGGCACCCGCCCGCCGTTGCCGGCGCCGGAAACCGAAAATCCGCGGGTTTAAGGCCAGCCTGCGCCCGGAAAGGGGCCTGGCGGGCGCATCCTTTTTGATCGCCACCACGGGTGGCGGAGCATCTCTGTGCCTTCCGAGCCCGATGACCGCTGCCCCGCCACGCCTGCTGCTGCTGGCCACCGCCGACGCGCGGGGTCATTTGATGCGCGGTCAGCTGCTTTACCATGCGCTTCGCGCCCGGGGAGCGCAGGTGTCCGTGTTGACGACCTCCGATGAAGGCCAGCGTTTCCTGGCGGAGTTCGGCGTTCCCGCGGCAGTCTTGTCCCGGCATTACGCCGTGGTGTTCGACTCGCGGCAAAAGATGCGCCCGGTCCCGACGGATCTGCGGGTGATCACCTATTTCTTCCTGCCTTGGCATATGCTGCGGGACATCCGCCGCCTGGCGCGGGAATTCCCCGGCGTGGACCTGATCGTGAACGATTCGTTCCACCCCGCGCTCGTGGTGATGGGAGGCCTGGAGCCCTGGCGCGATCGCGTCGTGCACATCTACGGGCAGAGCCTTCGTGAATCGCTCGAGGAAAACTTCACGGGACGCGTGTGGGGGCCCGTGGCGCGTTTCTTTCGTTGGTGGGTGCGGTTCGGTTTGTCGCGCGCCCGCGGCAGATTGGTCCACGACTTCGCTTTCCCTTTGCCGGCGAGCTCGGATCCCGCGAAGCCCGAACATCACTTGCCCACGCCGCTGGCCGTGGTGGCCCCGGGGGCGGGTGTCGGTCATCCCGCCCGCAAAGTCGCCGTCTATCTCAACCCGCATTTCTCCGATCCCGCGTTGGCGGAAGCCCTGGAGACAGCCCTGCGAGAGGCCCGGAGCATAGAAGGGCCGGAGGACGGGGGTGTTTTCCTGCTCGGCGAGGGCTATGCTGATCGACCGGACTGGCGCCCTTACGCCAAGGACTGGATGGAAATCGCCGCGCGGGCGGAACTGCTCGTTTCCGCCCCTGGCATGGCAGCGCTGGCCACGGCGCAGGCGTTGGGCAAGCCGGTGATTCTCATCGTCACGGCACAACCCGAACAACAGAGGAACGCGGCACGCGCGGACGCGCTGGGCCTGCTCCATCGTGCGGTTCCCTGGCACGAGCGCTCGACGCAGGAGCAATTCGTGGCGGATTTCACCCGGGCCCATCGCGATCTGCGGCGCGAGATTGCGGCCGGCCGGGACCGTGGACAGGGCGCGGAGCAGGCGCACCGCAGTCTCCGGGACCGCCTGGACCGGTGGGCGGATCTTCTGCTGGCATGGGCTTCCGCGCAGGGCGGGCGAAACCGGACTGCGCGGTGAGCCGCGCCGGGCGGCGAGTCGCCGGCCGCGGATGGGGTCCGGACGGAGAGGCTAGATCGCGCGCCTGCAGAATCTCTTCCGCGCCAAGCGACCCACGAATGCGCCAAGAACCGCCACGGTCCTTCGGTCATTTCCGTGGCATGCGGATCCGTCAAGAGGGTCAGGCCGTGAATCGCTCGTGCTCGACGACGGCAGTGCAGCGGATGCCGCCCCAATTGGGGAATTAGGCAAGGTGGCGCTCCCGCCGCCCCCTTGACTCCACCCGGGATCCGATCGTCTTGGCCGGACCCCCTTCTCGTGGCCCCGATGCCGGCACCTCCGCTTTCGCTCCGCTTCCTCCTGTGGGTTGCCCTCTGGCTGCTGCCTTGGTCCCTCGGTGGACAGACCGCGCCCAAGCGCGAATTGCGGGGCGCCTGGATCGCCACCTTCACCAACATCGACTGGCCCAGCGCCAACACCCTGCCCGTGGCGGCCCAGCAGGCGGAGCTCCTCGCGCTGCTCGACCAACTGCAGGCGACCGGGTTCAACGCGGTCTACTTCCAGGTGCGCAGCCAGTGCGACGCGATGTATGAGAGCCAACTGGAACCTTGGAGCGCGGATCTGACCGGGCGGCAGGGCCGGGCCCCCTCCCCGGCCTACGACCCCCTCGCGTTTCTCATCGCCGCCTGCCGGCAGCGGGGCCTCGAGGTGCACGCCTGGTTCAATCCGTTCCGCGCGGTGAGCAACGTCGCCAACCTGCCCTCCTTCGCCCCCACTCATCTCGCGCGGACCCGGCCCGAGTGGCTGCTGGCGCAGGGCAGCCTGCGCATTCTGGACCCCGGCCTCCCGCAAGTGCGGGACTATGTGCTCAGCGTGCTGCTGGACGTGCTGCGCCGCTACGACGTGGATGGCATCCACTTCGACGATTATTTCTATCCTTATCCGCCCAGCTCCGGACCGGCGTTCAACGACGATGCGACCTTCGCCGCGGACCCGCGCGGGTTCACCAGCCGGCCGGACTGGCGGCGGGACAACATCAACCTGTTCATCCAACGGAGCCAGGAAAGCATCCGCGCCGCGAAGCCGTGGGTGAAGTTCGGCGTCTCGCCCTTCGGCATCTGGCGTAACCGGGGCAGCGACCCAAGCGGCTCCGCCACCAACGGGCTCCAGAGCTACAGTGACATCTATGCCGACAGCCGGAAATGGATCCAGCAGGCGTGGGTGGATTATCTGACCCCGCAACTGTACTGGTCGGTCGGCTTCAGTGTCGCCAACTATGGCGTGCTGCTGCCGTGGTGGAACGCCTTGGGCGGAAGCCGTCACGTCTACAGCGGCCTCGCGGCCTACAAGGTGAACAACGGCGGGACCGACTCCAACTGGAGCCAGCCCGCGCAGCTGCCCGACCAGGTGCGCCTGAACCGGCAGCAGCCCAACGTGCGCGGCCAGACCTTCTTCAGTGCCCGCAGCGTGACGGGCAATCCGCTGGGCCTGCGCGACGCGCTGCGCGAGGATCTGTTCCGGACCCCGGCGCTACTGCCCCCGATGCCGTGGAAGGATGACCAGCCGCCGCCACCCGTCAGTAACCTGACGGCGCGGCCCAGTGGCAACGGGGTCCAGCTGACGTGGGTGGCACCGCCGCCCACCGGCAACCCCTTGGACCAAGTGCGGCAATTTGTCGTCTACCGCTCGACCAGCAGCGCCATCAACGTCGAGGAGGCCGCGAACATCCTGCGGATCACCCCCCACGAAGGCGAAACCAGCTTCACGGATCAGGGCCTGGCGCCCGGCACCTATCACTATGCCGTGACCGCGCTGGACCGTTTGCACAACGAAAGCCTGCCCGCGGGCCCGGTGAGCGCGCAGGTGGCTGCCAATGCCGGCGGCCCGGACCGGCCGGTGGGCGGGGTGAGCCGGCTAACCAATCTGTCGGTGCTCGCGCCGCTCCTGAGCGCGGGGGACACCTTCACCGTGGGTTACGTGGTGGGCGGCAGCGGGACGTCCGGCGGCAAGAATGTGGTGCTGCGGGCCGCGGGGCCCTCCCTGGCCCCGCTGGGCGTGCCGGGAGTGCTGGCGGATCCCCGGTTGGAGCGCTTCGCCGGGAGCACCAAGACCGGGGAGAATGACAACTGGGGCGGATCCGCCGCGCTGTCCTCCGCGATGTCGGCCGTCGGGGCCTTCGCGTTCACCGGCCCCGCCTCCCGGGATGCCGCGGCGAGCGTCGTGCTGCCGGCGGGCGATCAATCGATGCGGATCTCCGGGGTGGACGGCGGCACCGGTCTGGTGCTGGCCGAGGTTTACGATGCGACCCCGGCTGAGGCCTACACGGCGACCACGCCACGCCTGGTCAATTTGTCCCTGCTCAAGGAGGCCGCCGGGGGCATCACCGCCGGGTTTGTGGTGGCGGGCGGGGGGGAGAAGCGGATTCTGGCCCGCGCGGTGGGCCCGGGGCTGTCGGCCTTCGGGGTCGGCGGAGCCGCGGCGGACCCTAGGCTGACGCTCTACGCGGGGGAGAGGCAGATCGGCGCCAACGACAATTGGGGTGGCGGGGCGGAGCTGGCCACGGCCTTTTCCCGGGCCGGCGCCTTCAGCCTGGCCCCGAGCTCCCGGGACGCCGCCCTGGTCGCCTCCCTGCCGGCGGGCAATTACACAGTGAGGGTGGAGACGGGCGAGGCCGCCGGCACGGTGCTGGTTGAGGTTTACGAGCTCCCGTGAAGGGGCGGGGCGCCCGGCGGGGGCGGTTGCCTGACCCATACGCCGCGGCCCGAGCCGCGGAATCTGTTTTCCTCCCGCGGGGCCTTGGCGCAGCCTGCGCGCCGATGACGCCCCACGTCGCCCTCCCCGCCGCCCGTTCCGCGCGGCTGCTCCTCGGCCTGCTGCTTCCCACCCTCGCCGTCGCCGCCGTGCCGGGCCCCGTGTCCGAGGGGGTAATCGAGTCCTTCATCGCGCAGGCGACCCCGGAGCACCCGCGCCATTCCGAGGGCGACGTGCTGGTGCTGCGGGACGGCACGCTCCTCGCGGCTTGGACGGAGTTCGCGGACGGGGCGCGCGATGATGCCCCCGCGCGCATCGTCGCCGCGCGGTCCGCGGACGGCGGCCGCACCTGGGGCGAGCGCGCGGTGATCCAGGAAAACACGGGCCGGGCCAATGTGATGTCGGTGAGCCTGCTCCGCTCCCGCACGGGCGACGTGCTTTTTTTCTATCTCCGCAAAAACTCGTCCACCGACCTGAAGGCCTACGTGCGCCGCTCGACCGACGACGCCGCGACCTGGGGCCCGCCCGTCCTCGTGACCCCGGAGGAGGGCTATCACGTGATGAACAATGCGCGTGTGATCCAGCTGCGTTCCGGCCGGCTGCTGGCGCCCGTTGCGACGACGCAGCGGGTAGGAACGAAGCAGGATGATTTCCGGACCGTGGTGCACCTCTCGGACGACGATGGCCGCACTTGGCGGCGCGGGCGCACCTGGCTTACCGCCCCCAAGCGGGGCGCGATGGAGCCAGGGTTAATTGAGCTGCGGGACGGCCGGGTGCTGCAGATCATTCGGACCCAGACCGGCTTCATCTGGCGGTCATTCTCCAGCGACGGAGGCGAGACGTGGACCGAGGCGTCGCCTTGGAACATCGAAGCGCCCGAGGCCCCGTCGACCCTCGCCGCCGTGCCGGAGACCGGCGAATGGCTGCTGGTACTGAATCCACACGTAGCGTGGACCAATCCCGAGCGAACCGTGCTGGGAGCCAACCACGGGGGCGCGCGCACGCCGCTGGCCGCGCGGATCTCGCGGGACGAGGGAGCGACGTGGAGCCCGCCCCGGAACCTCGAGTCCGATCCGGCGATCACCTACGCCTACACCAGCGTCACGTTCCACGAGGGGCGCGCGCTGTTGACGTATTACCACTTCCCCGTGGGCGGAAAGATGCTGTCGCTGAAGTTCCGCAGCGTGCCGCTGGGCTGGTTTTCCACTGCGCCCTGAGGCGGAGCCCGCCGGGGGGCGGTCATCTCGGGGATTGCGGACCGGCGCGGCCCGGGTTGTTTGGCCCGATGCGATTCTGGCTGCTTCCCGCCCTCTCCCTTACCCTGCTTGTCCCGGCCGTCGCCGCGCAACCGGCCGCGGACGAGACCCGGCTGCTTCGCTTCCCGGCGACCGACGGCACGTCCGTGGTCTTCAGCTACGCCGGCCAGCTGTACACCGCCCCGCTGACCGGGGGCACCGCGCGGCGTCTCACCGACGGTCCCGGCTACGCGATCTTCCCGCGGTTCTCGGCGGACGGGGCCCATCTGGCCTTCACCGGCCAGTACGACGGCAACACCGAGGTCTACGTAATGCCGGCGGCCGGCGGCGTGCCGAAGCGGCTCACCACCTCGGCCACGCTGGACCGCGATGACGTCGCGGACCGGATGGGGCCCAACAACATCGTGCTGACCTGGCGCAACACGGCCCCGGAGGTCGTGTTCCGCTCCCGCTGGCGCTCGTTCAATCCCTTCCTCGGCGAGCTGCACGCCGTGGGGCTCGACGGTGACGTGCCCACCCAACTGGCGGTCCCGCGCGGGGGGTTCATCAGTTTCGCCCCCGACGACAAGCGCTTCGCCTACAACCGCATCTTCCGCGAGTTCCGCACCTGGAAGCAGTACCGCGGCGGGATGGCGGACGACGTCTGGATCTTTGATCCCGCGACCGGCGCGACCGAGAACATCACCAACCATCCGGCGCAGGACATCTTCCCGATGTGGGCGCCCAACGGCAGGATCTACTTCGTCTCGGAGCGCACTCCGCGGGCCAACCTCTTCAGCTACGACCTCGCCACCCGGCAGACGCGCCAGGTGACCGAGTTCACCGATTACGACGTGAAGTTCCCCTCGATCGGCAAGGGCGCGATCGTGTTCGAGCAGGCGGGCCGCCTCTGGACACTCGACCTCGCGACGGAGCGCGCGCAACCGATCGCCATCGTGGTGCGCGAGGACCTGCCCGCCCTCCGGCCAGGGATCCAGAACGTCGCGAAGTTCGTCAGCTCGGTCCGCCCCTCCCCCGACGGCCAGCGCGCGGTCGTGGTCGCCCGCGGCGACGTGTTCACGGTGCCGGCGAAGGAGGGTCCGGTCCGCAACCTGACGCAGACCTCCGGCGTACACGAGCGGGGGGCGTCGTGGTCGCCCGACGGACGCTGGATCGCGTTCCTCTCCGACGCCTCGGGGGAGAACGAGCTCCACATCCAGGCGCAGGACGGCCGCAGCCCGGCCGAAAAGCTCACCACCGGCTCCACCACCTACCTCTACACGCCGGCCTGGTCGCCGGACTCGAAAAAGCTCCTGTGGTCCGACCGCGCGCAACGGCTGCGGGTGATCGACCTCGCCTCGCGGGAGGTCACGACCATCGACGAGAATCCCGACGGGCCGATCCAGCAGTACGCGTGGTCGCCGGACTCCCAGTGGGTGACCTGGACCCGCAGTGAGCGTGGCACCCTGGCCAAGGTGATGCTGCACGGTCTGGCGGAAAAGCGGACCCTCGCGGTGACCGACGGCTGGTACGAGGCCAGCGCGCCGGCGTTCAGCAACGACGGCAAGTGGCTCCTGTTCGCCTCGGCCCGCGACTACCGGCCGATCTACTCCGACACCGAGTGGAACCACGCCTACAAGGATATGGAGCGCGTTTACCTGGTGGCGCTGGCCAAGGACACCCCCTCGCCCTTCGCGCCCAAGAGCGACGAGGTCGCGATCGCCAAGGACGAGCCGGCGAAGGCCGAAGGGGAAAGGAAGGGCGGCGAGGAATGGAAGGACGGCGATCCCGCGCCGGCCGGGAAGGCGGAGGGACGCAAGCCCGAGGCCCGGGTGGTGGTGAAGGTGGACGCGGAGGGCTTGTCCGGCCGCGTGATCGGCCTGCCCATCACGCCATCCAACTACGGCAACCTGCGGATGGTGGGCGACCGGGTGTACTACCGCCGGGTGCCCAGCGGGGCCGTGGGCGGCGGGGGGGGCGGCGAGGGCTTTGGCGGCGCCACCAACGCGCGGGCGGTGATCGCGACCTACGACCTGAAGGCGAAGCGGGAGACCGAGCTGGGCAACTTCGAGGCCTTCGAGATCACGGCCAACGGGAAGAAGGTGCTGGTTTCCGCTGGCCGGGAGTACTCCATCATCGACCTGCCCGCCGCGAAGGTGGAGCTGAAGCCCGACACGCGGCTGAATCTCGCGAACCTCTCCGCGCGCGTGGATCGCCGGGCCGAGTGGGCCCAGATGTTCGACGAGAGCTGGCGCCAGATGCGGGACTTCTTCTACGACCCGAACCTGCACGGGGTGGACTGGCCGGCGCAGCGGGAGAAGTACCGCGCCCTGCTCCCGCACGTGGCGAGCCGCAACGACCTGACCTACGTCATCGGCGAGATGATCTCCGAGCTCCACGCCGGCCACGCCTACGTCGGCGGGGGCGACCGGGAGAGCGCCCCGCGCCTCAAGCTGGGCCTGCTCGGCGCGCAGGTCTCGCGCGACGCCGCGAGCCGCGCCTACCGCATCGACCGTATCCTCCGCGGGGAGAACTGGCAGACCAAGACCCGCTCGCCCCTGACGGACCTGGGCGTGAACGTCAGCGCTGGGGACTACATTCTGGCGGTCGACGGCAAGCGGGTGGCGGACCTCGAGAACCTGTATTCCGCGCTGGTGGGCACCGTGGGCCAGCAGGTGGTGCTGCGCGTGAACTCGCGGCCCGTCGAGGACGGGGCCCGCGACGTCACTGTGGTGCCGATCGCCGACGAGGCGCCGCTGTACTACGAGGACTGGGTGGGCCGGAACATCGACCACGTGGCGGCCCGGACGGGCGGGAAGGTCGGTTACCTGCACATCCCGGACATGGGGCCGGAGGGGCTGAACGAGTTCGTGCGGCGCTTCTATCCACAGCTCAACCGCCAAGCGCTCATCATCGATGTGCGCGGCAACGGGGGCGGCAACGTCTCCCCGCAGATCATCGAGCGCCTCCGCCGCGAGCTCGCGATGGTGAACGTCCGCCGCGGCGGCACGCCCAACCCCAACCCGTCGCAGATGCTGCTCGGGCCGAAGGTGACCCTCCTCAACGAGTACTCCGCCTCGGATGGCGACCTCTTCCCCTACCGGTTCCGCGAGCACGGGCTGGGCAAGCTCATCGGCAAGCGCTCCTGGGGCGGCGTGGTGGGCATCAGCAATTCCCTGCCGTTCATCGACGGGGGCGACCTGCGCAAGCCGGAGTTCGCGCCCTATGCCAAGGACGGAAGCCGCTGGATCATCGAGGGCGAGGGCGTCGAGCCCGACATCACCGTGGATAACGATCCCGCGCGGGAATTCCGCGGCGAGGACCAGCAGTTGGACAAGGCGATCGAGGTGATCCTCGAGGAGCTGAAGACCAAGGGCCAGACCCTGCCGCCCCCGCCCCCGGGGCCGATCAAGCGCTGAGGCCGGAAGCCCGCCGGGGCGGTTCCTCGCGACCCGGACCGGCGCTGATTCCCCGCTTGCCGTCCCGGGCCCCCTGCCCTCACTCCCTCCGCCAACCCTCGACCCGATGTCCTACGCCGCCCAGCACTTGCGGGAAACCGCCGAGATCATCGCCCGCCTCAACCCGGAGGACTGCGAGCGGTGCGTGCGGGAGCTGGTGGCGGTGCGGACGCGGGGCGGGCGGCTCTTCATCCTCGGGGTCGGGGGGAGCGCGGCGAACGCGTCCCACGCGGTGAACGATTTCCGCAAGATCGGCGGCCTCGAGTGCTACGCGCCCACCGACAACGTCTCGGAGCTCACGGCGCGCACCAACGACGAGGGCTGGGCGACGGTGTTCGTCGAGTGGCTCCGCGGGTCGCGCCTGCGGGCGGACGATGCCCTGCTGGTGCTCTCGGTCGGCGGGGGCAACCGCGAGCAGAACGTCTCCCCGAACCTGGTGGCGGCGGTCGATTTCGCCAAGCAGGTGGGCGCGCGGGTGATCGGGCTGCTCGGCAAGGATGGCGGCCACACCGCGCGGGTGGCGGACGCGTGCGTGATCGTGCCCGTGGTGAACCCGGGTAACATCACCCCGCACAGCGAGGCCTTCCAGGCGGTGCTCTGGCACCTGTTCGTCTCCCATCCCGCGGTGAAGGTGAACCAGACCAAGTGGGAATCGGTCGCGAAGCCCTGACCGCCGCCCCGTGAGCGCGGGAACCTCCCCGACCCGCCCGGCGGTCTTCCTCGACCGCGACGGCACCCTGAACCGCCAGGTGGTGCGCGACGGCCGTCCTTACCCGCCGGACCGGCTGGAGGACTTTGTCCTGTTTCCGGAGGTCCCGGCCGCGTGCGCGGCCCTGGCGGCAGCCGGCTTCACGCTCGTCGTCGTGACCAATCAGCCGGACGTGGGCCGGGGAACGCAGGGCCGCGAGGTGGTGGAGGCGATGCACGCGCGGCTGCGCGCCGCCGTGCCGGAGCTGGCGCGCATCGAGGTGTGTTACGCGCCCGGCGGGGAGACCCCGCCCGATCCGCGCCGCAAGCCGGAGCCCGGGATGCTGCTCGACGCGGCGGCCGCGCTTAGCCTCGACCTCGGGCGTTCGTGGATGATCGGGGACCGCTGGCGGGACATCGATTGCGGGCGGCGGGCGGGCGTGCGGACCGTGTTCATCGACCACGGCTACGCCGAGGCGCTGCGGGCGGCCCCCGACTGCACCGCGGGGTCGTTCGCCGAGGCGGCCGCGATCGTCCTGCGCTCCGCCTGAGCCTGAGGCGGGCGCCGGACTTCGGCCTTGCGCCCCCCTCCCCCCCGGCTCCTCAATCCCGGATCCGCCGATGAAATCCCTCCAGGAACTCACGATCCAGCTGTACGCCGATGGGGCTGACCGGGCGGGCATCCTGGACCTTTACGCCAAGCCCTACATCCGCGGCCTGACCACCAACCCGAGCCTGATGCGCAAGGCCGGGATCAAGGACTACGAGGCGTTTGCGCGGGACATTTTGGGCACGGTGACCGCCAAGCCGCTCTCGCTGGAGGTGTTCTCCGATGAGTTCCCGGAGATGCGCCGCCAGGCCCTCCGGCTGGCCTCCTGGGGCGCGAACGTCTACGTGAAGATCCCGATCACGAACTCCCGCGGCGAGTCGGCGCTGCCGCTGATCCGGGAGCTCGGCGCGGAGGGGGTGAAGCTGAACGTGACCGCGCTGCTGACCCTGCCGCAGGTGGCGGGCGTCGCGGCGGCGCTCCCGGCGGGCCTGCCGGCGGTGGTGTCGGTGTTCGCGGGGAGGATCGCGGACACGGGGGTCGACCCGATGCCGCTGATGCGGGCGGCGGGCGCGCTGCTGGCGGAACGGCCGCGGGCCGAACTGCTCTGGGCGAGCACGCGCGAGGTCCTGAACATCCTGCAGGCCCAGGCCTGCGGCTGCGCGATCATCACCGTGCCCCACGACATCCTCGCCAAGGCGGCCACCCTGCTCGGGCAGGACCTCGGCGCCCTCTCCCTCGATACCGTGCGGATGTTCGCCAAGGACGCGGCGGCCTGCGGTTTCCAGCTCTGACCGGCGTCCCCGCCTCCCGCGCCTTGAACCTCCTTTTCGTCAACTACGGGGACTTCACCACCAACAGCCTGAACCACATCGGGGGGTTCGCGAACACCCTGAGCGCCGCGGGCCACGCGTGCGCGGTGGCGGTCCCGGGTGATCCCGAAACGCTGCGGCACGTCGCAGACCCGCTCTTCATCCCCGTCACCCACGCCGAGGCGGTGGCGCGCCCGGGGCTGTTTCCCGATGGCCGGCCGGCGGATGTGATCCACGCGTGGACGCCCCGCGAGGGGGTGCGCAAGTGCGTCCTGGCGTACCAGCGGGCGGTGGTGGCCGCCGGCGGGACGCCCGCCCGACTCGTGATCCACCTCGAGGATAACGAGCACTTCCTCCTCGAGCGCTACACTGGCCGGACCCTGGCCCAGCTGCGGGCCCTGCCGGCCGGAGAGCTCGCGAGCCGGGTCGACGACCGCCTGCCCCACCCCTTCCGCGCCGAGAGCTTCCTGCGGTTAGCGGATGCGGTCACGCACATCATCGCGCCCTTGGCGGAGTTCGCGCCGCCGGGCACGCCCACGCACCTGCTGTTTCCGGGCGTGGACTTCGGGCTGTACCGCACGGACCTGGCGGGTTCCGCGGCGGTGACGGCCGAACGCGAGGCCCTGGGCCTCGGACCCGACGAGCGCGTGGTCGTGTTCACCGGGAGCAACACCTTCGCCAACGAGCCCGAGATGCGGGAGCTCTACCTCGGGGTGGCGCTCCTCAACCAGCGCGGCGTGCCCACCCGGCTGGTGCGCACCGGCCTGAATTCCCCCCGTTTCCTCGCCGGCCTACCGGAGGATGTCCGACGCCACGTCCTCGACCTCGGGTTTGTCGAGAAGCGGCGCCTGCCCGTGCTGCTTGCCCTGGCCGACGTGCTGGTGCAGCCGGGCCAGCCGGGGCCGTTCAACGACTACCGCCTCCCCTCGAAACTCCCCGAGTTTCTCGCCTCCGGGCGGCCGGTCGTGCTGCCGCGCGCCAATCTCGCCACGCTGCTGGAGGACGGGCGCGACGCGCTGTTGCTACCGCCCGAGGGTACCCCGGAGGAAATCGCGGCCGCTTGCCGGCGGGTCTTCGACGATCCCGCCCTCGGCGCCACCCTCGGGCGCCACGGTGCCGCCTTCGCGCGGCTGCACTTCGACCTCGCGCACAACACCCGGCTTCTCGCGGATTTTTACGCCGAGACGGCCGCCCGACCATCGCGCGCCGGGTGGAGCGTGCTGGCCGAGCCCACCGCGACCGACGCAACCCTGTTCGCGACTGGTCTCGCGGCCCAGCTCAACGAGGCGGCGGCCACCCTCGACGACCCCGCTGCCCGCCAGTTGGCGGCGCAGACCGACCTTCTCGCCGGCATCGTCCGCCAGCTCGAGCAGGGCGTCGAGGCGGCCGCGCGAGACCGCGTGGCCGCCGCCCTCGGCGACCGCGACGCGGTCCTCGCCCGAGAGGAGCTCACGCGCAACCACGCGCGGAACCTCGAGGCTCTGCTCGCTGCCGCCCGGGAGCACGCCACCGGCCTCGAGCGCGCCCGGGAACTCACCCAGAACCACGCGGACCACGTCGCCCGCGAGCGTGACCAGCACCGGGTCCGCCGCGATCAGGCTGATGTGCTCCTGCGCACCGCCCGCCTGCAGGTCACGGCTTACGAGAACGCGATCCTCGCGGCTGATGCTGAGCTGGCCGAGCTCCGGCCCGCCCTCGCTGAGACCCGCGCCGAGTTGGCCGATACCCGCGCGCGCGCGGCCCGCGAGGCCGCCGCCCAGGCCGAGGCCGCCCGCCTCGCGGAAAACGACCTGCGGGCCCGCCACGCCGCGGAGCTCGCCGGCGCCGCCCAGCGCCTCACCCAGGCCCAGGACGTCATCCGGACCCGGGAGGACAAGATCGGCCGGATGCAGGAGTCCCTTTCGTGGCGCGCCACGGCCCCGTTCCGCGCCCTGCGCCGGGCCCTGTTCGACGGGCCCGCCGCCCCGGCCGCTTCGCCGGCACTGCTCGGCAATATTGATTACCCGCAGGACTGGTCGCGGGTGGCGCCGACCCTCAACGTCCGGGGCTGGTCCCTGCATCGCGACCGGATCCCGCTGCAGGCGGTGCGCGCCCGCCTCGGCCGCACGCCCGCCGCGGTGGAGTTCGGCCTCGAGCGCCTCGACGTGCTCGACCACTTCCGGGATCATCCGGGCGCCGAGCGCTCGGGCTGGATCGTCAAAGTCGACGTGCCCCGCTTCGGGCGGCACCTGCTGCAGATCGAGGTGCAGGACGCGAACGGCATCTGGCACACCGCCGTCTCCCGCCCGGTCCGCCGAACGGCCGCGGCCGCGCCGCCCCCGCCCAACACCTACGCCGCGTGGGTGGCCGCCTACGACACCCTCACGCCCGAGGGCGCGGACCAGATCCGCCAGCGCCTGGCCGGGCTCTCCCGGAAGCCGCTCATCTCGGTCCTGCTGCCCGTCTACGACGCCCCGGAAAAGTGGCTCGTGCGCGCCATCGAGTCCGTCCGCCGCCAGCTCTACCCGCACTGGGAACTGTGCATCGCCGACGACGCTTCGCGGCAGCCGCACGTGCGGCGCGTGCTCGAGCGCTACCAGCGCCGCGATCCGGAACGGATCAAGGTCGTCTGCCGCGACACCAACGGCCACATCTCGGCGGCGTCGAACTCGGCCCTCGCCCTTGCCCACGGCGAGTTCATCGCGCTGCTGGACCACGACGACGAGCTGCGCCCCCACGCGCTCGCCTGCGTCGCCCTCGAGCTGGATGCCCATCCGGACGCGGACCTAGTGTACAGCGACGAGGACAAGGTGGACGAGAACGGCCACCGGTACGACCCGTACTTCAAGCCCGACTGGAATCCCGACCTGTTCAACGTCCAGAACTTCATTAGCCACCTTGGCGTCTACCGGACGCTGCTGGTGCGTGAGGTGGGCGGGTTCCGGGTCGGTTACGAGGGCTCGCAGGACTGGGATCTGGCGATGCGGGTGATCGAGCGGAGCGCGCCGGACCGCATCCGCCACATCCCGAAGATCCTGTACCACTGGCGCAGCGTGCCCGGTTCCACGGCGCTGCTGATCGGGGCCAAGAACTACGCGGCGCAGGCGGCGGAGAAGGTGATCGGCGAGCACTTCACCCGGATCGGGGTGGAGGCCCGCCTGTCGCCGACCAAGGGTTCGTACTGGCGCGTCCACTATCCGCTCCCGGCGCCCGCCCCGCGCGTCACGCTGGTGATCCCGACGCGCAACCGCCTCGAGGTGCTGCGCCCGTGCCTCGAGAGCCTCCTCGGCCGCACCACGTACCCGGACTTCGAGGTGCTGATCGTTGACAATGGCAGCGACGACCCGGCGACGCTGGCCTACCTAGAGGAGGTCGCGCGCCCCGCGGCGGGCCGGGCGCCCGTGCGCGTGCTGCCGCAGCCGGGGGAGTTCAACTATTCCGCCCTCAACAACGCGGGCGTGGCCGCCACCGACGCGCCGCTGGTGGCGCTGCTGAACAATGACCTCGAGGTCATCCACGGTGACTGGCTCGACGAGATGGTCGCGCACGCGCTGCGGCCCGAGATCGGGTGCGTCGGGGCGAAGCTCTATTACCCGGATGACCGGATCCAGCACGCCGGGGTGATCCTCGGCGTGGGCGGGGTCGCGGCGCACGCCTGGCAGACGCACCCGCGGGGCGCGGCCGGGCAGGCCCACCGCAACCTGCTCCAGCAGAACCTGTCGGCCGTGACCGCCGCTTGCCTCGTGGTGCGGCGCGAGGTCTACCTCCAGGCGGGGGGCTTCAACGCGGACGAGCTCAAGGTCGCCTTCAACGACGTGGACTTCTGCCTGAAGGTGCGCGCGGCCGGTTACCGCAACCTCTGGACGCCCTACGCGGAGCTCTACCACCACGAGAGCGCGAGCCGCGGCAAGGAGGACACCTTGGAGAAGCGGGACCGTTTCCGCGCCGAGGTGGAGCATATGCGCGCGACCTGGGGCGAGTTGCTGGACTGCGATCCCGCGTACAACCCGAACCTGACGCTCACGATCAACGACTTCACCCTCGCGCTGCCCCCGCGCCCCTGGCCGCGGCTCGCCTGAGGCGGCTTCCGCGATGTCCGCCTGCCTCGATGCCCCGGTCGCCGGCGTCCCGCTCGACCCGCTCGGTTTTGAGGTGCGGGGCTGGGTCCGGCCGGAGCCTCCGTTTGCCCCCGGGGAGGCGCTGGAGGTGTGGGCGGATGGCGCGTGCCTCGGGCGCACCCTGACCCGCTACGAGCGGCCCGACGTGAATGAGGCCCTCGGGTTGCCCGCGGGCACCGCGTGCGGCTTCGAGCTCGCGGCGCACCACCCGGGCGCGGGCGGAGCGCCCTTCACGCTGGAACTCCGTCGGCGGCCGGCGGGCGGGCCGGCCGGATCCGTGCTGGCCCGGGTGACGGTCACCCCCATCGCCCGCGATTACCGGCGGAACCATTTCGGGGTGCTGCTCGACCAAAGCACCACGGCGATCCAGCGCCGGGGGAACATCTGGGCCACCGGGCCCTCGCAGGCCGAGGGGAGCCCCGAGCTGGCGACGCTGCTCCGCCGTCACCTCGGCCCGCCGCCGCGGAGCGTGCTCGACGTCGGCTGCGGCCTCGGTTCCTACGGGCGCGGGCTGATTGCGGAGGGTTACGCCTGGCAAGGGGTGGAGGTGAACCCGGAGGACTGCGCCGAGCTCGCCCGGCTGGGCCTGCCGCACCAGCGGGTGGACGGCCGCACGCTGCCGTTTCCGGACGGCGCCTTCGCGTCGGCGCTCTGCCTGGAGGTGCTGGAGCACGTCGAGGAACCCCGCGCTTTTCTGCGCGAGATCGCCCGGGTCGCGCCGGCGCAGCTGATCGTCTCGGTCCCGAACTGCGAGCTCTTGGGCTACCTTTGGGACCACCTTGCGACCCCGTGGCACATGCTGGAGGCGAGCCACGTCAACTTCTTCACCCGCTGGAGCCTCGGCGCCCTGCTGCGCGAGTTCTGGCCGGAGGTCGAGGTGGGCTTCCACACCCTCTACCCGCTGCGCACCCCCGAGGGCACCCCGCTGCACTACAACCTCCTCGCGTGCGCCCGCCGGCCGGACGTGCCGGCATCCCCGGGAACCTAACGCCGATTGTTAGCTTGAGCCTAGGCCGGGTTCGTTTCCCCTCGGGGAAAATCCGTGCCGCCGTCCCTGTTCCGCGCCGCCTGCGGCGTCTGCCTGTTTCTGGTCATCGTCGCCGCCAAATGGGCGACCTTTGACCGTTTCGGCTCGCCGATGCCCGATTGGGACCAATGGGACGCCGAGGCCTCGGCGGTGCTGGTGCCGTGGCTGGAAGGTGACTCGGCATTTCTCGGTCACCTCTTTGCCGCCCACAACGAGCACCGGATCGTCCTGACGAAGCTGCAGGCGTTGGCGCTGACGGCGGCGAACGGCCAGTGGGACGCGCGGCTGGAGGCGGTGGTCAACGCGCTGCTGCACGGCCTGGTGGCGTGGGGCCTATGGGGGCTGGCGGCCCGGCGCTGGGCGGGCCGGCCGCTGGCCCTCTTCTGGATCGTGCTGGCGGTGATTACGGGGCTGCCGCTGGGCTGGGAAAACGTCTTGGGCGGCTTCCACTCGCAGCAGTACTGGCTCCTGGGCCTGTCGGTCGCGACGGTGGCGCTGCTGCCGTTCGCGCGGGCCGGGAGCGTGCGGTGGTGGGCGGGGGCGGCCGCGGCGGCCCTGGCGCTTTTCTCGATGGGTTCGGGCCTGTTGGCCGCCGCGGCGGCGGGAGTGCTCGTGGCCGTGCGTTGGGCGCGCCGGGAGGCGCCGGCGAGAGACGCCCTCGCGACGCTCGCGGTGGCCGCCGCGGTAGTGGGCGCGGGGTTCCTCCTGCGCGTAGAGGTTCCGTGGCACCAAGAGATGAAGGTGCGGACGGCGACGGACTTTCTCGCCAGCATCGCGCACAGCCTGCAGTGGCCGTGGCGGAAACACGCTTGGACGTCGGTCGCGCTGTGGCTGCCCTGGACCCTCGTCGCGCTGGGTCGGTGGCGTCCCCGTGCCCCGGGGGCAATCGCGGGGCCGCGGGATGATCACGCGCTGCTTGTGGTGGGTCTCGGGGGCTGGGTGCTCCTGCAGGTCGCCGCCACCGCCTACGCCCGCGGCGCCGGCGGCGGTTACCCGGCCTCCCGGTATATGGACACCCTGGCCTTGGGCGTGGTGGCCAACGCCCTCGCGCTCCTGCACCTCCACGCCGGCGCCCGGCCGCGCCTCGTCCGCGGCCTCGGGTTGCTGTGGTTGGGATTCCTCGCCGCCGGCCTGCCGCCGCTGGTGCGCGACACCTTCGGGAGCGAACTCCGCAACTCGAGCACCTACCACCGGACGGCGGAGGGCTATCTGCGGCGCTATCTGGCCACTGGCGACGCGGCCCACCTCATCCCGCCCGACATTCCCTACCCCAGCGTCGAGGGCCTGGTCGAGCGCCTGACCATCCCCGGGCTCCGGGCTCTTCTCCCGGTGCCGTTGCGGACGCCGCTCGCGCTCGTCCCGCAGGACCTCGAGGAGGGAATTTTCCGCCTCAATGACGCCCGGGGTTGGACCACCCGCGACGCCCCGCGAAGGGGCCTGGCGCCGGGGACGCCGGCGTTGGACTACGGGGTCACCTGGGGCAGCCACGGGTCGGAGGGGGCGGCGGCGCGGGGGACGTGGCGGAGCGGGGTGCTGCCCACGCCGGGGCTCCGCTGGCTGCGGTTCGAGACGGCGGGGCATCCCGGGGCGCCGGGGGTGGCGCTCGAGCTCCGGGCCGCGGACGACAACCGCGTGCTAGGGTTGGTCGTACCGTCGCGCGAACCCGGCGACAGCTGGCGGGGAGCCTATGTGCGGGCGCCGGCCGTTCCCTACCGAATCGAGGCCCGGGACGAGTCGGATGGGCACTGGCTGGCCTTCAGCGGCCCGGTGGAGATGGGCGGCCTGTCCCACGCCGCCTGGCAGGCGACCAAACACGCCGGCACCCTGCTGGGGATCGCGCTGGCCGCGAGCCTGGCGCTGGCCCTCGCCGCGGTGGTCCGCCGCCGGCGTCCCGCCGGTTAAAGCCTTGTCGCAGGCCCTCCACCGGGAAGACCCTTTGCAGCCGATGAAATTCCTGACCCTGCCGGCCCTGCTGGCGGCCGCCCTGCTAAGTGCGGCCGTGGCGTTGCCGCTGCTGCCGGCGGCCCGGATGGGCGGGGATCGCTTCGCGCTGGAGCTGGGCTACACGGCGCCCGCGGCGGCGAGTTTGCAGGTCTACCTCGACGACGGAGGGGGTTACCGGGACACCCTGGAGGCGCAGTCGGCGCTGCCGGCCGCGACGGAGCCAGCCGTGCTGCTGCTCCCGCTCCCGGCTGGGACCTACCGCAGCCTCCGCCTGGATCCGCCGGAGGGAGGAAGGGAACTGACCCTGCGCTCGGCGCGCGTCCGCACCCGCGCGGGCCGCACCCTCGCCGAAATCCCGCTGGCGGGCTTGCGGGCCGGCCAGCAGATCTCCGCACTCACCCCGACCCCCGCGGGACTGTTGGTACGATCACAGCCAGGCGGCGAGGACCCGCAACTCCTGCACGATTTCCCGGCGCCGGTCGTGGTGGGGCTAAGCTGGCGGGACTATGGGGCGGAGCTGCTGCCGATCCAGTTGCCGATCTTGGCCGCCCTCGCGCTAGTTCTCTTCGTGCTGGATCGCCTCGCCCGACCCCGGGCGAGGGCTGCGGCGCGCCTCGCGGCCCTCGCGCCCGGCACGCGCGTCGCGCTGACCGCGGCCGTCGCGGTGGTGGCGAGCGCGTACCCAGTCGTGTTCCTCGGCAAGAGCCACGTCTCGCCGAACCTCGGCACGACGCTGCTCTACGGCGAGTTTCCGACCCTGCCCGGGGACCGGTCGGCGGAGACGACGGACGTGAAGCTGTCGGACATCGGCGCCGTGATGTGGCAACACGTGCCCTTCTCGATGATGCAGCGGCGGGCGCTGCTCGAGGGTGAGCTCCCGTTGTGGAACCGTTACAACGCGATGGGGGTGCCGCTGCTCGGCCAGGGGCAGTCGATGTTCGGTGATCCGCTGCACCTGCTGGTGGTGGCGGCGGACGGGGCCGCGTGGGCGTGGGACGCGAAGTACCTGCTCGCGAAGTGGCTGTTGGCGTCGGGTCTGGGCCTGACCGTGCTCGCGCTGACGCGGCCGGGGCCGGCGACCGCGGCGGTGCTCGTGGCGGCGGCGGCGCCGTTCCTCGGATTCTTTCTCTACCGTCTAAATCATCCGGCCTTTTTCAGCCTCTGCTACGCGCCCTGGCCGCTGTATTGCCTCGTGCGCATCGCGCTCCTCGATCCTGCGCGGGACGGGGCGGCCGCCTGCCATCGCGGCACGCGCCGCTGGGCGTTGGCCCTGCTGGGGGCCAACCTCGCGTTGATGTGCAGCGGCACCGTGAAGGAGGCCTATATGCTGCTGGTGAGCGTGAATCTGGCCGGCGCCGGGGTGGTACTTGCCGGAAATGGGGACGCGCGGAGCCGCCTCGGCCGGCTGGGCACCCTAGCGTGGTACGGCGTCCTCTTCGCGCTGCTCACGGCGCCGGTCTGGGGCACGTTCCTCGGCTCCCTCGCCCACGCCTACACCGGCTACAACGAGGCCAGCGCCTACCAGCTCCAGCCCTCCCTGCTGCTCGGGCTTTTCGACGAGGCGTTTTACCGGCCGCTGCTGACCAAGGACCAAGTGTTCGGCCCGTCGCTCAACTTCCTGCTGCTGCTCGGCGTGCTGTATTACCTCGCGACGTTGCGGGAGCAGTTCACCCGGCCGATCGCGATCGCGTTGGGTGCGGCCTGCCTGCCGCCGCTGGCGCTGGCGTTCGGCCTGGTGCCTCCGGCGTGGATCGTGACCGTGCCGTTCCTCCGCAACGTGGCCCACCTCGACAATACGTTTTCCTGCGTGCTGATCGTGCTCGGCGCGGTGCTCGCGGGCCTCGGGTTCGCCGCCGCCGGCCGGCGCCTCGGTACCCGCGAGGGGCGTGCGGACCTCGGCCTCGCCGCCCTCCTGCTGTTCGCGCTGGTGTTCGCCTGGATCGCGTTCCGCCAGGCCTCCCACCGCGTGATCTTCGGGCCGACCTTCTCCGTCCACCCGCCGGGCCAAGTGCTCGCGGTCAACCCGTTCCTCTGGAGCTACCTCGCGAGCCTGCTCGTCGCGGCGGTGCTTCTGGCGTTTACCGCCCGCCGGGCGGCCGTGAGCGGCTGGACCTCCGCCCGGGCCCTGGTGGCGGTCACCTGCGTGCTCGTGCTCGTCTGGCGGCACGGCCTGCACGCGGCCGCGGTGGGCTTCGATGACTTCACGGCCCAGCCGACACCGCGGGCGGACTTCCACGCGCGTTCCCCGGCCATCGAGCACCTGCGCGCCGCGCAGGCCCAGGAGCCGGGCCGCGTATTCGGTTTGCAATCGCACCTCTTCCCCGGATGGACCGGGGTCTACGGCTTGGAGGGGGTGCACGGGCCCGACGCCCTGGTGAACCCGGCGCTGCGCGACCTGCTGGGGGCCAGCGGGGTGGAGCGCCAGTGGGACTGGCGCCTGTACGCGGAGGCGAAGGACGCGGGCGCGGTCCGGCCATTCCTGGACGCGCTGAACGTGCGGCACTACGTGGACCGCGGGGGCGACGCGCGGGCGCTGGCCGCCCACCTCCGCCCCGAGTTCGCGGCGGACTTGGAGGTATACGCCAGCCCGACGGCGTGGCCGCGCGCGTTCTTCAGCCCGGAGGTGCTCGAGTACCAGGGGGCGCCGGAGCTCGTGGCGCGGATCCGCAGCAGTGCGGGGCGGCCCTTCGCCGCGGTGGAGCGGAGCGAGGCGGCGGCGATCGCGGCGGTGGCCAAAGTCGCGCGCGGGGACGGGGCCGGGGCGGCGGAACCCGCGAGCCACTACCAACTGGGGCCCAACGCCACCTCGTTCCTCGTGCGCGCGCGGCAGCCCGGCGTCGTGGTCCTCACGGAGGCGAACTGGCCCCGCGACTTCCGGGCCACGGTCAACGGCCGCGCCACTCCGGTGATCCGCGTGAACCACGCCTTCCTCGGCCTTGTCCTCGACGGTCCGGGCGAGTACCGCGTCACCTTCCGCCACTGGCCGAGGGACCTCTCGCGCAACCTCAGCCTCTGCCTGCTCGGCGCCCTGCTCCTTGCGGGCACCGTCTGGCTCGGCCGCCGCGGCCCCGCGGTTTCCGCCCGATGAACGCCCCCGCCTGCCGCGCCTGCGGTTCCCTGCGCACCCGCCTCCGCGGCACCCGCCGCGGCCGCACCCGCCCCACCGAGTTCTCGTTCCACGATTGCACGGACTGCGGCCTGCTGTTCGTCGAACCTTTCGCGGGCTTCGAGCTCTACGACGACGCGTACTACCGCGGGCAGGGCCCGGACCCGTTCGTCGACTACGAGACGGAGTACCGCGACTGGCGGGCGACAGACCGCCGGCTGGAACTGGCCGACCTGCACCGCCTGGCCGCGGATCACCTGCGGGGTGACGCGCGCCCGGGGCCGGTACGCTGGCTGGACTTTGGCTGCGGCGCCGGGGCGCTGCTCAAATACCTGCGCGACCAGCGAACGATCGGGGGCCGTCCCCTCGAGCTGGCGGGCCACGACGTCGGCTCCTACGCGGACCTGCTCCGCGATCGCGATGGTTTCCGGATCCTTGATTTGGAGCAGGTCGCGACGGAGCCGGCGGGCACCTTCGACATCGTCAGTATGATCGAGGTGATCGAGCACCTGCCCGCGCCGCTCGATCCGGTCCGCGCGATC
>NEUZ01000017.1 GCA_002304435.1 Opitutia bacterium Tous-C8FEB
CCCGCCCCTGCGACGTTCTCGTCGCTGCAATGTTGAGGGGGACAAGACTGCGGGTCAGCCGGTCCCGGATCGAGGTGGCGCCGAAGCGGCGTTGCTGTTGCCCGGGGCCTTTGCCGACCGCCTGATTTGTCCTCCTTCCTCCCGATGAACCCCACTCTCCTCCTCCTCTCGGTCGCCGCCTTGGCGGCGCTGGGGCTGGGCGGATGGCTGATCCTCAAGTCGGTGCGATCCGCGAACGACGGTTTCGAGGACGAGACGGGTTTCCACCTCGGTCCGGAGCCGGTGGCGCGAGTAGCCTCGCCGCTGCGGCCAAGCGAGGGTCCGGCGGGTTCACTGCCCCGCTGATTGAGGTTTCCCCGGCGGTGGCCGGTGTTTCCGTTAGAGCGCCTCGATGGCTCGCGGGCAGGCCGCAGCGGCTTCCTCCGCGCTTCCGGCGGAACAACGCAGGTCTCGGAGTAGCCCGTCGCGAATGGCGTAGATCCAGCCGTGGACGCGCAACTCCTGTCCCCGCGACCACGCGTCGCGAACGATCGTGGTGCGGCAGACATTGGCCACCTGTTCGACCACGTTGAGCTCGCAAAGCCGGTCGCATCGGGCCGGGCCCTCCCCGGCCACACAGGCCAGCTTGGCCTCGTGCTTCTGGCGGACATCCTGGACGTGCTGGAGCCAATTATCGGCCAGGCCGATCCGGTCCCGCGTGAGCGCCGCGTTCACGCCACTGCAGCCATAGTGGCCGCAGACGATGATGTGGCGCACCTTGAGGATATCGACCGCGAACTGCATCACCGAGAGGCAGTTCAGGTCCGTGTGGACGACGACGTTGGCGATGTTCCGGTGCACGAACAGCTCCCCGGGCAGGAGGCCGACGATCTCGTTGGCCGGCACGCGGCTGTCGGCGCAGCCGATCCAGAGGTAGGCCGGGGACTGCTGCCGAGCCAGCTGGAGGAAGAAGTCCGGCGTCTCTTGGCGGATGCGTTCCGACCAGGCGACGTTGCGGGCGAAAAGTTCCTTGGTCTCGTCCATAGTCGGAGGGAGGCGCCGGGAGCCGCCGGGGTCAATGCGAACCCCGGGGAGCGGCCTTGCGCGGGGTGCGGCGCCCGGGCAGGCTTTGGCGATGATGTTGCGGGTGTGCGCCTTCCTTCTGTTGTGGGCCGGATCGCTGGCGGGCGCGGAGGCGGAGCGGCCGGAGGCGAAAATCGAGGGCGTGCTGATCCCGCGGGGCGAGAAGGGGTTTTTGGCGCTGCGGATCGCGGGGGCGGGCTTCGAGTTGCGCTTCTTCTCGCCGGAACGCCGGCCGCTTGCGCCGGACGCGCCGCGGGCCGTCGTCCGCTTCACGCCGGCCGGGCGGAAGACCGGCCCGGAGTCGCACCTCCTCGAGTTGTCGGCGGACGGCAAGGCGCTGCAGTCGGCGCGGACCGTCCGGCCGCCCCACGGGTTCCGGGTCACGGTGCTGCTGTTTGCGGCGGGCGCGGAGCAGCCGCGCGAGACCTACACCGCGGATTTCCGGACGGACGGGGGCTGAGGCGCGGCGCCGGGGCAAGAATCAGGTTGCCGGCTGGGCGCGCCGTGCCGCACGCTTGCCGGTCCGTGATGTCTCCGACCCGTGCCGCCCACCTCCGCCGCCCCTCCCGGGAGGGGCTCTCCCGATGAGCCTCGACGCTCCGGTCGCCCGCGCTCGAGATGGCGCCCGTTTCCGGTTCGGGATCGTCGCCGCGTGCTTCAACGCCACGCTCGTGGATGCCCTGCTGGCGCGGGTGGAGGATGGACTGCGCGACGCGGGGGTTCGACCCGACCGGCTGCAGGTGGTGCGGGTGCCGGGTTCCCACGAGGTGCCGTGGGCGGCGCAGGCCTTAGCGGCGAGCGGCCGCTTTGACTGCGTGATCGGCCTCGGCCTGCTGATCGCCGGGGAGACCAACCACCACGAGTTGGTGGGCGAGAGCGTTTCCCACGCCCTGCAGCAGGTGTCCCTGAACACCCAGATTCCCGTGATCAACGGGGTGGTGGTGGTGGACTCGCTGGCGCAGGGGCGCGCGCGGTGCGTCGGCCGGATTAACCGCGGGGCGGAATTTGCCGCCGCCGCCCTGACCATGGCGGACTTGCGCCGACAACTGGCCCGATGAGCAAGGCGATCTTCGCCCAGCGGCGCGACGGGCGCGTCGCCGCCCTCCAGTTCCTCTACGCCTGGAGCCTCAACCCGCCCCGGAACCTGCAGGACGACCTGCAGGTGTTCTTCGAGGGGTGCCCCGAGCCGCGCGCGCACTACGCCTACGGCGAGGAGCTGATCCAGGGCGTGATCGCCCACCAGGCCGACATCGACGCGCGCATCAAGGGTCTGGCGCAGAACTGGGACTTCGAGCGCATCGCCAAGATCGACCTCGCGATCCTCCGGCTGGCGATGTTCGAGATGACTCAGCGCCGCGATATCCCGCCGGTGGTCTCCATTAACGAGGCGATCGATCTCTCGAAGCAGTTCTCCAACGCGGACTCCAAACGGTTCATCAACGGCATCCTCGACCGGTTGAAAGACCAGCTCGGCCGGGACGCGCGCAAGGCGGAGTAGGCTCCGATGCTGGGACTCTTCCGCAAGTTCAAGGACGGCCTGGCGAAGACCGTCGCCGCGATCGCCCAGAAGACCCGCGGGCTCTTCGGCGGACGCAAGATCGATGCCGCGTCGCTCGAGCAGCTGGAGGAGGCCCTCTACACGGCGGACTTTGGCGTCGAGACGACCGGGGAGATCCTTGCCGAGATCAAGCGTGCCTACGCCCGCGACCCGGAACTGCAGGGGCGCCAGGCCGCGGAGATCGGCGCCGCCGTGCTCCGTCGCGTGCTCGAGGGCAGCGAGGGCCGCTGGGAGAGCGCCGCCGCCAGCACCCCCGGTCGCCCGGTCACAATCGCGCTCATCGGGGTCAACGGCTCCGGCAAGACCACCTCCGCCGCCAAGCTCGCGTGGCGCTTGCGGCAGGACGGGCGCTCGGTCCTCCTCGCGGCGTGCGACACGTTCCGCGCCGCGGCCGTGGAGCAACTGCGGGCGTGGGCCACGCGCCTTGAGCTGGACATGGTGGCGAGCCACACCGGGTCCGATTCCGCGGCCGTGGCCTTCGACGCCTGGCAGGCCGCCGCCGCGCGCGGGCGAGATTTCCTCATCGTCGACACCGCCGGCCGGCTCCACACGAAGGGCAACCTGATGGAGGAGCTGGCGAAGATCCGGCGCGTGCTGCAGAAGCACGACCCCGCCGCGCCGCAGCACCGCTGGCTCGTGGTGGACGGCTCCCTCGGCAGCAACTCCCTCGAGCAGGCGCGCGTGTTCCACCAGAGCTTCGGGCTGACCGGGCTGATCGTGACCAAGCTCGACGGCACCAGTCGTGGCGGCGCGCTCGTGGGCATCTACCGCCAGCTGCGGATTCCCATCTACTTTCTCGGCCTCGGTGAGCAGCCGGAGGACCTGCAGCCCTTCAACGCGGAAAACTACGCCCGCGCCGTGTTCGGGCTGGAGTGAAGGCGCACCGCCGCGCCGGCCCGGACGGACCGGCGCGGGAGCCGCCTTGCCCCGCTCAGAACGTGAGCCGCACGCCGGCGGTCAGCGACCGACCGGGCAGTGGCGCTAGTTCCTTGAGGAACGAGGGGTGCGGCCGCGCCTCGGTGTCGGTGAGGTTCGAGCCGCGCAGGAAACCTTCCGTGCGGACGCGGCCTGTGGTCAGCACGCGGGTGACGTGCGCCCCGAGCCGGCCGTAGCCCGGCGACTGCGGCTCGCCGGGCGCTGAGCGTTCCTGCCTGAAGGTCCGCTGCACCTCCGCGCCGAGGCTCCAGCGTTCCGTCGCCCACAGGGCACCGACGCCCACGCGCGCCGCGGGGATGCGCGGCAGGTGCTGGCCGTCCGCCTGCGCCCGGACGAGGTCCGCGCTGAAGCGCAGGTCGAACTGGCTGTCCCGAGCCTCGTGCAGGTGCCACAGCACTTCCGCCTCCACGCCCTGGAAGCGGGCGTCCCGCTGCACGAACTGGTACACCGGCAGGCCACCGTGCTCCTCCGCCTCCGGGTCGTCGGCATCAACCAGTTCCCATTCCCCGTCGTGCTCCACCGCCACCTCTCCCGTCGGGCGCTCGAAGATGTACCCGCGGAAGCGGTTGGCGAACAGCGTCACGGCCCCGGTCACCGCCCCGGCGCGGCGGCGCAGGCTGACCTCCATTCCGGTCGAGACCTCGGACGCGAGGTCGGGGTCGCCGACCTCGAACGACTGGGTGCCTGCGTGCGGGCCGTCGGCGTGACGTTCCTGCACGTTCGGGGCGCGGCCGGTACGGGAGACGGAGGCCGCGAGCGACCAAGCCTCGCTCCACTTCCAGACCACGCCGGCGGAGCCGCTCAGTTCGCGGTCGCGGCGCGCGCGCGCGCGTTCCGCGGCGAGGCGGGTCTCCTCGACGCGCGCCCCGAACTGCCAGGTGAGCGGGCCGCGCGCGACCTCCTGGAAGGCGAAGAGGGCGGTGCCGCGCGTGGTGGAGGAGGGGAGGAACGCTTCCTCGCCCTCCGCGGTGAAGGCGCTGCGGGTGGACTGCATGCCGAGCGCCCCGCTCCAGCCGGGAGCGCCGCCGTGGAGCAACTCGGCCCGGGCGTCGTGGCCGCGGTTGGTGAACCGGGTGCCGACCTCGCCGCCCGGCTCGAGCTCATCGTGGCCGTAGTCGGCGTGGCCGAGCCGGAAGCGGAAGCCCTGCACGGCGGCGGTGGCCGCGCCGCCCCATTCGGCCTGTAGATCGTTGCGCCGCTGGCGCAGGCGGATCCGGACGCCGCCCTCCTCCTCCCCCTCGTGGGCGTGGGCGTGGCCCGGCACCCCGTACTCCGTGTTGAAGCGGGTGTGGCTGAAGCCGGCGAAGCCTTGGCGGCCGACCAACGAAAGCCCCGCCGCGCCGCCCTCGCTGGTGAGGGCGCTGTTCGGCAGGCGGTAACGCGCGAAGTCCGGGGCCGGCTCGCCTTCGCGGCGCGCCTCTTCCGCCTCCTCGCGACGCACGGCCGCGGACTCGGCGTAGCCCGGGATCCTGACCTCCTTGCCGCCGCGGCGAAAGGCGTCGACGTGCAGCACCAGCGCGTGGTCCTTGCCGCCGAGCAGCCGCAGGTCAAGGACCCCGCCGCGGGCGAAGCCGCGGGTGGCCGTGTCGTAGCGCGCCTCGGCCCCGCCGCGGACCGCCTCCTCGTGGAGCTCCGTCTCGATACGGTGGCTGATCACGTTGACGACGCCGCCCACCGCGGTGCTCCCGTAGAGGAGGGACGCCGGGCCGCGCACGGCCTCGATGCGGTCGACGAGGAACGGTTCCACGCTCACCGCGTGGTCCGGGCTCACGGTGGAGGCGTCCAGCAGCGCGGTGCCGTTCTCGAGGATGAGGATGCGCTCGCCGTCGAGCCCGCGGATCACGGGCCGACTGGCGCCCGGTCCGTAGGCGGAGGCGTGGATCCCTGTCTCCGAGGCGAGAGTCTCGCCGAGCGTCGCCTGCTGGCGCAGGAGCAGCGGCCGGCCGCTGAGGACGGTGGTCGACTGGGCGAGATCAACCTGGTTGCGGGGAAACGGGGTGGCGGAGGTGACGAACTGGTCGAGGGCGACCGGATCGTGAGCGTGGGCCGCGGCGGCGGCGGACGATGCGCCCGGGGCGGCCGCGCGGAGGGCGGCGACGCCTGCGAGGGCGAGCGTAAGCGAGGGAATGGAAGCTAGACGAAGGAGATTCATGACTGGAGGAGCGGAAGGGACGCGGCGGCGGGAAGGCCGGCGCGGGACGGTGGGCACCGTCCAAGCGTGGGGCCCGCCGGAAACACTCCGGGCGGGCGCGGGGACACGGACTTCAGCTCAACCCGGGCGGACCACGCTCCGGCTGGCGGAGGTAGCGCGGGTGGCGCAGGTCCGGCGCGGCGGCCGTGACCCGCAGGTCGCTTCCGGCGATCAGCCGGGGCGGCAAGGGGGAAAGGGGTTCCAGCGGGAGTTCGACGCCGGAGCTCATCAGCACCACGGCGCAGCCTTGGTCATTCTCGTGGTCCGCCGGCGTCGGGGCGTGGGCGTGGCCCGTGCAGCCTTCGGGCTCCGCGTGGAGCCACGCGTGAGCGGAAGGGCTCGCGGCCAGCAGCGTGAGCACCAGCACGAGCGCCGCCGCCGCCGCCGCGCCGAGTCGGCGCAGGAGGGACAGTGCGGCTGGGCGGGTGGGTCGCATCGGAGCCGGGCAATGTTGGGAAAGGAGGCCGGGGGTCAAGTTCCTCGACAGGGCTCGGAACAGGCCCCTCGACTGGGCTCGGGGCAGGCCCCGCGACAGGGCTCGGGGCAGGCTCCTCTCCACGGTCGCGAATGGTTTTGCCGGCCGGATACTATGTCGTGACCGTTCCCCGTTCCCCACCCCCTCGCTACTCACTCCCCGCTACTCGCTCCTGATCTCCCGCTCCGCGTCAGTTCCGGCGGCGTTGCAGCAGGGTTACGATCAGCAGCAGGGCGAACGAGAGTGCCAGCAACACCGCCGCGAAGGCGTGCGCCTGCGGGTAGTCGAGCGCCTGCACCTCGTCGTACAACGCGATGCTCGCCACCCGCGTCACGCCCGGGATCGATCCGCCGATCATCAGCACCACTCCGAACTCACCCAGCGTGTGCGCGAACCCCAGGGTCAACCCGGCGGTGATGCCCCGCCGCGCCAACGGCAGGTGCAGGCGCAGGAACACCCGGACCGGGCCTGCCCCCAGTGCCTGACCGGCATCCAGAAGGTCCCGCGGCACCGCGCGCAAGGCGGCCTGGAACGGCTGCACCGCGAACGGCAGGGAATAAATCACCGAGGCGATGACCAAACCGGTGAAGGAGAACGCCAATGGCGCGCCGGTGCCGTCCCGCCACCAGCTCCCGGGCGGATGCAAGGGGGAGAATACGACCAGTAGGTAGAAGCCGATCACCGTTGGCGGCAGCACGATCGGCAGCGCCACGAGGGTCTCCAGCGCGGGCGCGAGCCGCCAGCGAGTGGTGTTCAGCCAGTGAGCCAGTGGTAGGCCGATCAGGCCGAGGACAACGGTCGTGATCGCGGCCAGCCGCAGGGTGAGTGAGAGGGACTGCCAGAGCGGCGCCGGCAGCCCGAGGAAACTGGAGGCGGCATCGGGCAAGCGCGCTGAGCCTCGCGGTCGTGCCCGCGCAGCTCAACGCCCAAACGCCCATTCGCTTAGCGCGCGGCCGTGGTGCCCTCGGCCTCGGGGGAGAGCCGCTGCAGCATCGCGCCGATGTCCCAGTTGGCCCCCTCGTAGCGGTCCGCGATCCGGCCGGTGCGGTCGATCACGAGGGTGGAGATGGTGTGGTTCCAGAGGCCGGCCGAGGGGACGACGAAGACGCCCGCCTGGGCCAGCAGGCTGCGCACCGCGACCTCCGGGCCGGTGAGGAAGCTGAAGTTGGTGGTGTCGATCCCGCGGGCGGCCGCGTAAGACCGCAGCACCGCGGGGGTGTCGTACGCCGGATCGAGGGAAACGGAGAGGAACTGGATGTCGCGCAGACCGCGCAGGCGGGCCTGCTGCTGGATTTCCATCATCCGCGCGGTCGCCGCGGCGCACATCGTCGGCACCGGGCAACGGGTGAAAATGAAGTTCAGCACCACGCGTTGGCCGCGGTAGGTCTCGAGGGAGACCACTTCGCCGCGCTGGTTGTAGAGTTTGAAGTAGGGGGCGTCCTCGCCGATCTCGCGGAACACGTGCGGTTCGCGCGCCGCGGTATCGGACTGCAGCATAAAGGCCGCCTCTTCGAGGAGGTTCTCCTGTTCTGCATCCGCCACGCGCAGGCCTTCCAACGCGTACTCGCCCTTGTCGACGGCGTACAGCCGCGCTTTCACCCGCTGGCCCGGCTGGAACGCGCTGAGGTCCGTGCCGGGGGCGGCGAAGTCCATTGCCATCTCCGGCATCAGGCCCGCGATCGGCTCGTGGTGGAGGCGGATCACGCGGCGCTCCGGATCTACGGAGAGCACCTTGCCGGTGAGTTCGTGTCGGGGGGCGGTGGCGGCCGCCAGGGGCAATGCTCCCGTGGCTAGGACAACGAACAGTAGTCGACGGAGGAGGTTCATAGCAGGAGCGGGTTGAGTTGGACCAAGGGCCCGGGTTTGAGACCGTGAGGCTAGCCAAACGAACCGAGGGGTCCAGTGGCCGGCCCCGGAGACTTCTACCCATTCGGGTGCATCGATTGCGTAGCCTAGCGCTCGGCTGACGCTGACTTTTCCCGGCCGCCTCCCCTTAGGGCACCGGCGGCGTGTAACCAAAACGACGCAGGGTGGCCTGCGCCTCCTCCCCCGCGAGGAAATCCAGGAACGCCCGCGCCTCCGCCCGCGCCGCCCCGCGCCGGGTCAGCACCGCCGCGTGGTCCAGCGTCACCCCGGGGTGCAGCTCAGGTAGGACTTCCCGCCAGTACCCGCGTCCCGCCAGGCGCGGGGAAAGCACCGCGGCGAGCGCCACGAAGCCGCCCTCGGCCGCGCCCGACTCCACGAACTGCGCCGCCTGGGCGACGGTTTCGCCCAGGACCAGCCGCGTCCCCGTGGCGGGGAGGAAGCCCAACTCCCGGAGCACCGCCTCCGCCGCCCGGCCGTAGGGCGCGGTGCGCGGCTGCGCGAGGGCGAGGGTCGCCCAGGGACGGCCGGCGAGCGCCGTGCGCAGATCCTCCCCCGCCAGGGGCCCACGCAGGGTCCAGAACACGAGGCGTCCGCGCGCGAAGACCCGCAGCGTGGCGGGGTCGGCGTCACCCGCCGCCACCAGCGCGCGGGGATAGTCGGTGTCCGCTGCCAGCAGCACGTCGAAGGGGGCGCCTTGGCGGATCTGCGCGTGCAGGCTGCCGGACGCGCCCACGGTGAGCGTCAGCTTCACCGCCGGCCGCCACGCGCGGAACGCGGCCTCCAGCGGCTCGAGCACGGGCGCTAGGTTGGCGGCCGCGGCGACCGCCACCGGAGCGGCGGCCGGCAAGGGCGCCGCGAGGAACGCGGCGAGGAGCAGCGCGGCCCCGGACCGGATCACGGCTGCGCGACGACCTTGACGTCCTCGAGCACCCAGTCGTTGCCCTGGCGGGACATCCGGGCCGTGATGGTCTGGCCCTTCCGCGCGGCCTGCAGCGTGGCGGCGTCCACCTTGAAGAGCATCGTCATCGGCTTCATAAAGCCCGGGATCTCCTCGTGGCGGACGAGCAGCGCGGAGCGGTCCGCGTAGACGTTGGTGACGACGCCGCGGAGGTCGTGGCGCTTGATGCCGTCATTCGCGGCGGCGGCCGCAGGCGCAGCGGGCGTATCCTCGAAGCAGCAGCAGGCGGTGCCCTTGGGGCGTTCCTTGCAGCAGTCGCAGCCGCAGTTCTTGCCCTCGGCGGCGAACAGGGTCGCCACGGCGAGGGGGAGGAGGGGGAGGAGGCGGGTGGTTTTCATTGGGAAGCGGTTTCGGAAAAGAGGTTTATTGCAGCAGGCGGAGGAAGATCTCGGGGTCCCAGGTGGAGCCCTCGACGCGCTGGGTGATGCGGCCGTCGCGGTCGATGAGCACGGTGGCGAGGGTGTGCTTCCAGATGTTCTCGCTGGGCTCGGCGATGACGCCGAACTGCGCCAGCAGGCGGCGCACCGCGGCCTCGCTGCCGGTGAGGAACTGGAAGTTCACGGGATCCACCCCGCGCGCCTCGGCGTACTCGCGCAGGACCTCGGGGGTGTCGTAGATCGGGTCCATCGAGATCGAGAGCAGCTGGAAGTCCTTGATCTCGCGCTCGGCCGCCTGGCGCTGGAGCGAGATCATCCGTGCGGTGGCCGCCGGGCACATCGTGGCGACCGGGCAGCGGGTGAAGATAAAGTTCAGCACGATCCGCTTTCCGCGGTAGCGCTCCAGCCCGACTTTCTCCCCCAATTGGTTGAGGAGCTGGAACTCGGGGGCACGCTCGCCGAGTTCGACGAAGGCGTCGTGCTCGATGCCCTTCTTGGGGGCGCTCCCCGGGGCAGGGGACTCCGTGCGGATGTCCTCCAGCTTGAACTCGCCCGGGGCGGACTCGTACATCCGTGCCCGGATCTTCTGTCCCTCGCGGAAGTCCGCCGGCTTCGCGCCCTGCAGGAGGAACTCCATCGTCATCGCAGGCATATAGCCCGGGATTTCCTCGTGGTGGACGATCAGGCCGTTGCCGTCGGGGGTGAGCGCGATCACCTCGCCGCGCAGGTCGTACCGGGGCGCGGCGGCCACCGGGGGTGCGGCTGCCGCCTCCAGCGCGTGCACTCGCAGCGGCTGCTCCGCGGTGTGCCAGAAGATCAGGAACGAACCGCCCCGCGCCAGCACCCGCGGCTGGCCCGTGGCGCCCGCGACGGACGTCACGGCCTGCTCGCGCCAGGTCGCGCCGGCGTCCTCGGAGAGCGCCGCGCGCAGGTGCATCCGGCCGTCGGCGAACTCCCGCCACGCGACCGCCACCCGCCGGCCCGCGACCGCGAGGTCCGCGTGCGCCGCGAACTTGCCGCCCAGCCGGCGCCGACTCTCGGGCAGCGCACCCGCGCCGAGCCGGCCGTAAGCGGCGACCCCGCCTTCCGCATCGGCGGTGAACCAGACCGCGTGCGCCGTGCCCTCCGCGTCGAAGGCGAGTGACGGCCCGTGGTGCGGGCAGGCGTCGAGGCGCCAGTCGTCCGTGGTCGCCCGCCGGAAGCCGCTGGCGGTCCCGTCCGGGTTGAGCCGCGCCGTGGCGTGGTCGCGGATATTCGGCTCGAAGATGTGGCGCCACAAAGCGTGGACTCGCCCCGCCGGGTCGGTGGCGAGCGCGATGCGGCAGCATTCGCAGGCGTGGTCCGCCGCCTTGAAGTCCCCTTTAAACGTGGCCCCGCGGTCCTCGGAGACCGCGAAATAAAGCGCCGCTCCGCGGTACTTTGGGGTGGCCCCCGCCGCAGCCACGGCGTCCCGCTTGTCGATCCACGCGACGAAGAGCCGGCCTTGGCCGTCGAAGGCCATCGCGTCGAAGCGGTGGGTGATCTCCTCGCGGTGGCGATGCACTGTCAGCGGTGGGGTGAAGCTCCGCCCGCCATCCAGCGAACGCGCGAGGCGGATCGCCCCGCTGTACGGCTTGGACAAGGCCTGGGTCCAGGTGACGAACACCTCGCCGCCCGCGGAAACGAGCACCTTGGGCCGCGCGTCGCCGCCGGGATCGAGGGTCTCGGCCGCGGGGTTCACCACCACCGGGGTCGTCCACGAAGCGCCGGCGTCGTCGGACCGCCGCACGAGGACCCGCCCGTGCTCCTGCGTCACCACCCACAGGCGGCCCTGCGGGTCCACGGTGGCGGACGCGCGCAGGTCTGGGCCTTCGACCGGGGTCGGCGCGGCGGACGGGTGGGCGTGCGGGGCGTCGGCCGCGGACGCGGTGCTGGCGAGGAGGAGCGTGAGGCTGACGAGCAGGGAACGGGCGGTCATCGTGGGACGGGTGGGTTCACCAGCGGTAGTCCACGCCGCCGTAGGCGGAGCGGGGGAGGCCGGGGGTGAATACGGGGGTGTTGGAGGAAACCGAGGCGCTGTCGGCGTACCGGCGGTCGCCGGCGTTGAGCACGCGGGCGAACAGGCTGAAGCGGGGCGTGGCCTGCCAACTGGCGCGCAGGTTCACCAGGTCGTGGCCGGGGTAGCGGCCGAAGGCCGGGGAGTTGCCCGCTTCGAGCCAGTACGCGCCGAGGCGCACCCACTCGGCCTGGAGGAAGACGCGGCCGCCGGGGGTCCAGCTGAGCCGGGTGTTGGTGAGCAGCCGCGGGGCGGACTCCATCTCCTTGCCGCTGAAGTTGGCCGTGGCGGTCACCCAGTCCTCATAGGTGTGCCGGGCGCGGGAGAACGCCACGTCGAGCCGGAGGCGGCCGGGGAGCGGCCCGCCGAGGCCGGCCTCGACGCCGCGGTGGCGGGTGCGGCCCGCGTTGACGCTGGTGGTCAGGTTGGTGGCGAGGTCGCGCTGGCTCACGAGGTCGTCGCGCTTGATGAGGTTGTAGGCGACGACGTGGCCGGACCAGCGGCCGAGGTCCCCGCGGAGGCCGAGTTCCGCCTGCCGGGCGCGGATCGGCTGGAGGGCGAGGGCAAGGCGGGCGCGGGCGAGCGCGTTCGCCGGCTGGGCCTCGCCGCCGGCGCGGAAGAGTTGGCTCTCGGAGGGCGCGCGGAACCCCTCGTTGAGTGAGCCGTAGAGGTGCAGCGCCGGGCTCAGCGCCCAGGTCGCGCCCAGCTTGGGACTGGCGCGGGTGTAACGGGCGGCGTGGGTGGCGATCTGACCGTAATGGCGCGTCGCGCCGTAGACGTTCGCGGCGACGGTGCCCGCAGGCAGACGGTTGGCTAGATCGAACTCGAGGGTGTCGTGGCGCAGGCCCGCGGTCAGCCGCAGCGGGGGCAGGGGCGAAGTCTCGGCGTGGACGTAGGGCGCGGCGCTGCGGAAGGTGACGTCGTAATCGTAGATCCGGGTGCCGCGGACGTAGCCGGTGTAGACCGTGTTGGCACCGCTGCCGGTGCGCGTGACGAGGAGGTTGTCCTCGCGGCGCGAGCCCGGGCTGCGGTCGAGGTCAAGGCCGGCGATGAGCCGCGTGCGGCCCGGCGCGAAGTCCTGCCGCCACTTCGCGAGGAGGCCGGCGGAGCGGTTTTGCCCCCGGTCGATACGCGGGTCGGAGCTCAGCGTGAACGAGGCGTTCAGCTCCATCGCGTTCTCGCGCAGGTAGGGCGTGAGGGTCAGCTGGCCCGGCCCAAGGCGGCGCTGGTACTCCAGCGAGAGCCGGCGCGCTTCGACCAGGCGGTAGGCGATCGCGAAATTGTTCCGCGTGGGGTTGTTCCGGTAATCAGCGTAGGTCAGCGCGGAGTTCGCGCCCGTCTCCTGGTCGATGTCGGACCAGGCCGCGATGAGCTTGAGGGAGCCGCCCGCGAGCGCGTGGTCCCAGCGGAGGTTGAAACTGCGGCGGTCGTAGCCGGTGCGCTGGCGCCAGCCGTCGGTGTGGGTCACGTTGAGGTCGAGCCGGGCCGCGCCGAGGCCGCCGAGGCCGGTGGCCGCGTGGGCGAGCGCCCGGCGGACGCCGTGGCTGCCCGCCTCAAGGGCGAGGGCGGCGGTGGGGCGCTCCCCGGGGGACTGGGAGAGCACGTTGATTACGCCGCCGATCGCGTCCGAGCCGTGGAGGGCGGATCCGGGCCCGCGGACCACCTCAATGCCGCCCGCGCCAGGGAGGTTCACCTCGTAGAGGGCGTTGTGGTTAAAGAACCCGGTCGCGCGCACGGGGATCCCGTCCTCGAGGAACAGGTAGAGCGGGCTGGTCGTGAAGGGTTGGCGGATGGCGGTGGTGTGGCCCTCACCGTTGGTGACGGCGATGGCGACGCCGGGAACCTGGCCGAGCAGTTGGCCGGGGTGGAGCGGCGCGGTGTCGCGAATTGAGGTGGTGGAAATGAGACCGACGGAGGCTGGTGTCTCGCGGAGCGGGGCGCGCTCGCGGGTGCCAGTCACGGTGTAGGCGCCGAGGACTTGGGTCGGATCGGCGGGCGCGGTCGTCTGCGCGACGACCAGCGGGGCGGCGGTGAGAGCCAGCCCGAGACGGGAGAGGAGAGGAAAATTCATTTTGGCAGGCGTGCGGGTGAGGCGGTCTGCCCGGCGGCACGCGGGCGCGCGGGTCAGGCTCGCGCGGGGCGCGAACGGGGGCGGTCTCAGCCGAGGCGCGCGTCCGATGGACGCGGCGGCGCCACCCGGTCATCCGGCCTCAGACCCGCGGCGGCCTCACCGGCACCGCCTCGACGCGGCGGGGGCCGTGGAGGGCGCCCGGTTCCGGCCAAACGGGCGCGGGCGGGCGCGGCGTGAAGACCACGGCCCGGTGCACGGCCAGGGTCAGCTTCTCCGCGGAAAGCTCGATCGCGGCCGGGAGTTGCTCCCGGGCGGCGCGGCGCGCGGCCGCGACCCGGACGCACAGGCGGCACGAGCTGGCCGGGTCGAAGGTCTTGGCGAGCGCTTCCCCCGCCGGCATCACCGCCGCGTAACCGCGGAACATCTTTGCCCACGCCAGCACCTGCGCGGCGTCGAGGAGCGCGCCATTGGCGCACACCCACGCGAGCAGCAGGGCGATGATGGGCAGGCGGCGGTTCAAGGCGTCGAACATGCTCAGCGGAGGCCTGCCCGGCAAGCGCGGGCACTACGGAGCTGGCCTGCGCAGCCCTGCGCAGGGGGAGCGGCAGATGAATCGCGGTTCATCCGGGATTCACCTCCCGTTCATCCCGGCTGAAACGTGCTTCGGGCAAGGCCGAGGCTCGCCTGCTCGCGGCGCCGCTCCACCGCGAACCGGAAACTGCCCGGCTTAGCCGCGGTCTCCCCCCGCGCCGGGCTCAGCCCGCGTAGAGATCCGTCGCCCGTCCGGTGGCGCCGACCTGCGCCGCGAAGACGAACCCCGCCTCCGGTTGCGCCGCGCGCTCCGCTGCGGTCAACCGGCAGGCGGCGGTGGTGATGAACAGCGTGTCGAGCCGGGGTCCGCCGAACGTGCAGGTCGTCACGCGGGCCGCCGGCAGGCGGACCGTCTCTAGGAGGCGGCCCCGCGTTGGATCCCAGCGGCCGACGCAGCCGCCGTCCCAAAACGCGATCCAGAGATGGCCCTCCGTGTCGATGGTGCAGCCGTCCGGGAAGCCGGGCGCTGCGTCCGTGGCGAACGCCACCCGCGGCCGCGTGAGCGTCCCGTTTTCCGGGTCGAAGTCGAAGGCCTGTACCGTCCGCGTTGGCGAATCGATGTAGTACAGCGTGCGTTGGTCCGGGGACCAAGCCAACCCGTTGGAGACGCTCACGCCCTCGCGCCAGCGGCGGCAGGCGCCGTCGGGCGAGAAACAGTACAGCGCGCCGCGGCCGGGCGCTTCGTCGAGGGCCATCGTGCCCGCCCAGAGGCGGCCTTGTGGGTCGCACTTGGCGTCGTTGAACCGGAGCGTTGCTGCATCGTGGCCCGGCGCCACCGCCCACGGGCGGGTTGCCCCCGTTATCGGGTCGAGCCGGTGGATCCCGTCCTGTAGTGCGACGAGCAGATCGGCGCCGCGCGTCGGCAGCACCGCGCCGACGAGCTGGGGCACGGGCCGGGTAACCGTGGCTGGGTCGCTCGGCGCGGCCTCGTGCACGCGGCGGCCGAGGATGTCGACCCAGAGGAGTGTGCCCCGTCTAGGGTGCCACACGGCGCCTTCTCCGAGCTCGGCGGGCACGCGGCGAAAGAGTTCGACCCGGGAATCGGCGGACATCGGGCGAGCGCTGGGGGCAGGTCAGCCGCCGTAGGGCGAGCGAGCGCCCGTCTTCGGTCCGCCGGGCAAGGTCGCGACTTGGCCCCGCAGGAGCTCGAGGCGCTGCTTCACGTAGGCGCCCAGCGCGAGCACATCCGCGCCGATGTTGAAGACGCGAGTTCCCTCCTCAATCAGGTCGCTGAGGGGTGGGAAGAGTCCGGAGGACATCGTGAACTTGCCGTGGCGGCGAGCTGCCGCGGCAACGCGCCGGCGGGCCGCGACCACCTCGGGGGCGTCGATCTGCCCGACCTTGCCGATCCGGTGGCTGAAGTCGCCGGGCCCAAACATCAAGCCGTCGAAGCCGGGCACCGCGGCGATCTCCTCGACCTGTTCGAGGGCCTCGGGCGACTCGATCTGCAGGATGACGACCCGCTCCTCGTTGGTGTGGCGCGTGTACTCGGTGATCGGGATTAGACAGAACTTCCCGTCGGTATTGCCGCCGTCGAGCGGGCGGCGGCCAACCGGATGGCAGCGCACCCAGTCGACGATCTGCCGGGCCTCCGCCGCCGACGCGACGTGGGGCACGATGATGCCGGTGGCGTCCGCCTCGAAGGGCCGGATGTAGTCGCTGTAGGAACCCTTCGTGACCCGCACCAGAGTGTCGACGTCGTGCAGCCGCGCCGCGCGGATCTGGTGTTCGAGGTTCGTCCAGTCGTTCGGCACGTGTTCGTTGCAGATCCAGACGGCGTCGCAGCCGCAGAGCCCGGCGATCTCGAGGATGCGTGGGTCGTTGAGGTTGGCCTTGAACACGGTGACGAGCTGGTCCTCGCGCACGAGGGAGAGCAGGCGGCTGCGGCGGAGTTTCATCGGGGAAGCGGCGGGAAGACTTCTGGGAAACCGCGCCCGGGGCGAGCCTTCGTTGGCGCCGCTTCCCGCTTGTGCCGGCCGCACCCGGCCCTTCGATGAGCGCATGCCGCCGGCTTTCCCCGCTCTGCCCCGCCCGCGTCCCGCCGTCCTCGCGCTCCTCCTCGCGCTCGCCGCGCCGCTGCCGGCCGCCGAACCGGCCCCCGCGGGTCGCGACTGGCCCGCTTACTTGGGGGACGCGGCGCGCTCGCATTACTCGACGCTTGCGCGCATCCACCGCGGCAACGTCGCGGCGCTGCGCACGGCGTGGACCTACGACACGGGGGAGAAGGGGGAATTTCAGTCCAATAACCTCGTGATTGATGGCGTGCTCTACGCGGCCACCCCGGGACGGCACGTGGTCGCACTCGACGCCGCGACTGGCCGCGAGCGCTGGCGCTTCGACCCGAAGTCGGAAAACGACGAGGCCCTTGGGCGGCGACTACGCGGCGTGATGCACTGGGCGGACGGTGCGGACCGACGCATCTTCACGGCCGGCGCCACGCGCCTGTACGCGCTGGACGCGGGGACGGGCCGACCGGTGCGCACCTTCGGAGAGAACGGCTCGATCGCCCTCGGTGCCGGCCTGCGGGGCGGCGACGCTCCGGCCGTCGCCGGCTTGAACACGCCGGGCGTGCTGTGGCGGGACTTCCTGATCCTCGGCGCAAACGTGGCCGAGAACGTCCCCGGCGCGGTCCGTGCTTTTGACGTCCGTACCGGCGCGCTCCGTTGGGTCTTCCACACCATCCCGCGGCCCGGCGAGCCGGGCGCCGAGACGTGGCCGGCCGACGGTTGGCGCACGACCGGCGGCGCCGCCCCGTGGTCGGGGCTAACTTTGGACGCGCAGCGTGGCATTGTCTACGCGGCGACCGAGACGGCTGGGCCCGACTTCTGGGGTGGCCGCCGGTTTGGGGAGAACCTCTACGCCAACTCCCTCATCGCCCTCGACGCGGCTACCGGCCGTCGGCTCTGGCACCACCAGCTGGTGCACCACGATCTGTGGGACCTCGACCTGCCGGCGCCGCCCACGCTACTCACCGTCCGCCACGGCGGGCGGCGCATCGACGCCGTCGCCCAAGGCACGAAGATGGGTCGGCTATTCGTCTTCAACCGGGAAACCGGTGAGCCGCTCTGGCCGATCCACGAGCGGCCCGTGGCGGCGTCGGAGATCCCGGGTGTCCGCGCGTGGCCCACGCAGCCGTTCCAAGAGAAGCCGGCCCCGCTGATGCGGCAGCGTTACACGCCGGAGGACGTCTCCGACGTGTCGCCGGCGGCACGGCAACTCACCACGGAGCGTTTGGCCCGCGCCGGGAACTACGGTTCCTTTCCGCCCCCGCGGTGGAGTGAGACGATCCTGTTCCCGGGCTTTGATGGGGGGTTCGAGTGGGGCGGCTCGGCGGCGGATCCCGACGGCATCCTCTACGCGAACGTCAACGAGATGCCCTGGATCCACCAGCTGGTGCCGACGCGGCGAGACGGCGCGGTCGTCGCTTATCCGCAGCGCCAGTACCTGATCCATTGCGGCCCCTGCCACCGCCCAGACAAGACGGGGGATCCGGCGAACGGCATCCCCGCGCTCACCGGCCTCGCCGCGCGCCGGCCCCGCGATGAGGTGGCGCGCCTCCTCGAGCAGGGGATCGGCCGGATGCCCCCGATGGCGGCGGTCCCGGTGGCGCAGCGGAACGCGATCCTCGATCACCTCTACGGTTTCGGGCCCGCGGCGGCCGACCGTCCTGCGCCGGCCAAGTCCAAGGCGAAGGGGAAGGCGCCGGACGCGGAGGGCGACGAACCACTGTACACTTTTGGCGGTTTCCGCCGTTGGCTCGACGCCGAGGGCTACCCCGCGATCAAGCCCCCGTGGGGCACGCTCAATGCCGTCGACCTCAATACCGGCGAGCTCAAGTGGAAAGTGCCGCTTGGCGAATACAAGGAGCTCACCGCGCGGGGCATCCCGCCCACCGGCACCGAGAACTACGGCGGACCCGTTGTCACCGCGGGCGGCCTGATCTTCATTGCGGCGACGGCGGACGAGACGATCCGCGCCTTCGACAAGGACACCGGCCGCGTGCTCTGGCAGGCGCCGCTGCCCTTCTCGGGTAACGCGACGCCCAGCACCTACGAGGTGGCCGGGCGCCAGTACCTCGTCATCTCGGCGGGCGGCGGCAAGTCGGGCCGCCCGGCGGGCGGGATCATCGTGGCCTTCGCGCTGCCCGAGTGAAGCGCCCCGGCCCCGCGGCTCAGTCGAGCGACGTCAACTCGATGTTCCGGTACCAGATCTCGGCCCCCTCGGTCTGGAAGAAGATCTTCCCCTTGGTGACGTTCAGGCCCCAGGCCTTGTTCACGAGCTGGCCGTTGACGTAGAACTCCAGTTTGTCGCCGCGGCAGACGATCTCGCAGCGGCTCCATTCGCCGACGGGGGACTCGACGTCCTTCGGCCCGCGCACGCCGAGGGTGTCGGTCCACTTCGGGTCGCGGCCCCACCAGTTGTGGCGGCCGCTGTCCTTGTAGTTCATCACCTCACCGCCGGCCTTGTAGTACTTCTGTTTCCCGTCGGTGTACCCCTCGCTGGTGAGCAGGAGGGTGGCTGGTTGGCCGGCGTCATCCTTCTTGGTCGCGTTGACCACGAGGATGTCGCCCGTGCCGCCCTCGATGATTTGGAATTCGTAGGACGTCATCCACGGGCTGACCTCGTTGGGCCCGATGCAATGCACGAGTACGCCGGAGTCGCGCGACTTGGTCTTGCGGTTGCCGTAGGTGGGGCCGCCCCACTTGAAGTCGAAGGTGAGGCGGTAGTTCGCGTAGCGCTCCTTGGTGATGATGCCCCCGTAGTAGGCCACGTCGCCGGCGCCGCCCGAGACCTTGAGCATTCCGTCGACCACGGTGAAGATCCCGGGATTCTCGTTCCGGGTTTGGACGGTATAGGTGTACCAGCCGTCGAGGTCGCGGCCGTTGAACAGCTTGATCGGGCGCGCCGCGGCGGCGGACAGCGCGGAGGCGAGGACGCAGGCGGCGAGGGAGGGCAGCAGGAGACGCATAAGCGGAGGGTGGGGTGGTGGGGGGGACCGTGGCGTGACTTCGTTCCGGTGCAAGCCCGGGCGGTCGCGGTGGTTCCCGAGGAGAGGCTCACTCCTCGGGCGGCGGGCGGCGGCTCCAAGTGAGGCCAGCCAGCTGGCGTTCGCCGGGCGGCGGCTCGAGGAGGCTGAGCAGGTAGCCCGCCACAAACGTCACCAGGGTGCCCGCGAGGGCCCACCAGAGGAACGAGATCGGGGTGCGGAAGCTGATCCAGAGCGTCGCGGCCGTACCGATGGCCCAGCCGAGGAGAGCGCCGCGGGCGGTGGCGCGGGCGGTGAGCATTCCGAGGAGGAAGAGGCCGATCAGGGGGCCGCCCACCATACTGATCACTTTGTTGGTGGCCTCCAGCAGGGTGCCCAAGGATTCCACGAGGAAGGCGAGGAGGATCACGATGCCGCCGTAGGCGAAGGTGAGGAGGCGGGCGAGCCTTAGCTGGTGCGCCTCCGCGAGGTTGGGCTGTCGCCACAGGCGCTGGTAGAAGTCGACGAGGCTGGCCGAGGTCAGCGAATTGATGCCGGCGGAGATCGTCGACATACTGGCGGCGTAGATGGCCGCGATGAACAGCCCGGGGAGGCCCGCGGGCAGCTGGTGGAGTACGAAGTAGGGCAGGATCTGGTCGGCCTTGGTGATCTGACCGGCTGCGAGCGGATCCCCCTTCAGCTGATAAAAGGCCCAGAAGACCAAGCCGCTGCCGTAGAACACCGCCGTCACCGGTAGCACGAGGGCGAGCTTGATCCAGAGCCCGCGCTGGGCCGCGCGCAGGCTACTCGCGGTCAGGTAGCGCTGCACCGAGACCTGATCCGTCGCCATCTGTACCAGGTACATAAAGCCCGCTCCGATCAGCAGGCCCCAGAGCGTCACGCGCACAGTGGGGTCGGGGCTCAGGCTTAGCTCGAGCTTGCCGCCTGCCTGCCCGAGCTCGATCACCTGCGCGAGGCCCCCGGGGATCTGCCGCAGCGCGAGCAGCACCACCGCGAGCATCCCCCCGAAGAGGACCACCAACTGCATTATGTCGGTCCAGATCACGGCCCGCATCCCACCGAAGGTGGTGTAGACAGTGGTGACGAGGCCGGTGCAGACGATCGTGAACCAGAGGGGAAGGCCCGTCACCTGCTCTAACGCGAGCGCGGGAGCGTAGGTGGCGGCGGCGAGCCAGAGCAGCACGCGCAGAATAAAGGCGCCCGAGGCGAGCGTCCGGAGCGGATTGGAGAAGCGCTCCTCGAGGTACTGGTAGGCGGTGAAGAAACGGCGGCTGTAGAGGAAGCGCAGGAAAACAAGATTCGTCAGCGGCGTGGCGATGAAGAAGCCGAGGTTGACGAGAAAGAAGGCCGGACCGTGCAGGTAGCCCTCGCCCGGGGCCGAGAGAAAGGTGATGCCCGAGAAGAGGGCGGCGAGGATCGTCATCGAAACGACAACGCTCCCCATCGACCGCCCGGCGAGGAAGTATTCCTTGAGGTCGCGCTGGCCGCGAGCGAACCAGAGGCCGATGGCGGCGGTGAGGCCGAGGTAGGCGGCGAAGACGGCGTAGTCGAGCCAGCCGAAGGTCTGGGAAAGCGGGGTCATCGGGGTGATGCGACGGTGCCCGTCCCGGCCGTCGGTGCAACCTTGGCGGCGCGGTTCGCGGTTCGGACCAGGACCCCGGAACGGGCTCAGTTCTGCGCCACGACCTTGGTGCCTTCGAAGTCGAAGCGGAAGCGCACCTCCTGCAGTCCCTGCTCGCGCATGGCGCGGCGCAGCTCCTGCTTGTCGCCGGCGTAGAACATCAGAAAGCCGCCGCCGCCCGCGCCGATCAGCTTCCCCCCGAGCGCGCCGTGAGCCATCGCGTGGTCGTACCAAGCGTTGATGCGGTCGTTGCTCATTCCCGCGCTGCGCGCCTGCTTGCGGCGCCAGTGCACGTCCATCAGCCGCGCGAACTCCTCCAAACGTCCGGTCTCCAGCGCGGCGAGCGACTGCCGGCCGAGGTCCTTGGTGAAGTGGAGGTTGTCCAACATCGCCTGATCGGCGGCCTTGGAGCGTTCGTTCTGGTCCTTGAGGATGGCCGAGGCGCTGCGACTGTAGCCGGTGAAGAACAGCAGGAGGTTGTCCTCGAGGTTGAACAGGGTCTCCTCGGAAATCGCGCAGGGACGGTACTCGACGCGCCCGTCGGGATGGAAGGTGAACGCGGTGATGCCGCCGATCGCGGCAATGTACTGGTCCTGCTTGCCGATGGGCTCGCCGAGGCGGTCGAGCTCGATGGTGCACGCCTGCTCGGCGAGTTCCGCGGGGGACACAAGGTTCTTGCGGTGCGTGTGCAGCGCCTTCAGCAGCGCCGTGGTGAAACTGCCGCTGGAACCTAGCCCGGTGCCGCCCGGAATATCCGCCATCGACGTCAACTCGAGGTGCGGGTCAGTCACGCCCGTCAAGCGCAGCGCCTCGCGCACGATCGGGTGCTCGATTTGGTCCACCGAGGCGACGCGTTCGAGCTTGGAGTACTTGATGATGATCTCCTGCTGAAAGGTCCGGTGCTGGGTGATGTAGACGTACTTGTCGATCGCCGCGGCCACGAGGAACCCGCCGTGCTCGCGGTAATAGGAGGGCAGGTCGGTGCCGCCGCCGCCGAGGGAAACACGCAGGGGGGAACGGGTAATGATCATCGGGAGGAGTCGGCTGCGGGCCGTGGGTAACCGGAGGCGGCATAGACGCGGGCGACGATCTCCAACGTGCGGATGCCCTCGGCCAGACCGGGGTCGGGCGCGCGGCCGAGCCGCAGGTCATCGAGGAAGGCCTGAGTTTCCGCTGCCCACGAGTCGTCCCCGCGCGGGTACTCCCAGATCGTAGTCTCCGGCGGGCCCATCTCCGGCAACATCCGGTAGAAGGCTAGCCGCTCCACGCCGTAGCTCCCGCCGAGGCCGTCGAGGGCGAGCTTCCCGTCGCGGCCGTACACCTCGAGCGAGAACAGGTTCTTCCATTCAGTGCAGCTGACGTGCAGCCACGCGGTCTGGCCCGCCGCGGTCCGTAGCGAGAGGAACGCGTTGTCGTCCACCGGCATATCCCAGAAGTAGGTTGCGGCGTGGCCCTCCACCGTTGGGAACTCGCCGAGGAACCAGCCGGCGAGGTCGATTAGGTGCACGCCCTGATCGATGAGTTCGCCGCCGCCCGACTGGGCAGGATCCGCCCGCCACTCGCGGTCGTAGCCGCGGCGCCCACCGTGGCCGTAGCGCCCGCGTAGGAAGAGGAGCGGTCCCAGCGCGCCCGCGTCGATGAGGGTGCGCGCCTGGCGTAAGCCGGGATGAAACCGGTGGTTGTAACCGATCCGCACGCGGGCGCCCGTCCGCGCCGCGACCGCCTGAATCTCCCGGAGCTGGTCCGCGTTCAGGGCCCCGGGCTTCTCGACGAGCACGTGCCGGCCGCTGCGCACCGCCTCGAGGGCGAGGGGCGCGAGCGCGGCGTTCAAGGTGGCGATGATCACCGCGCGGACCCGGGGATCCGCGAAGACTTGGGCGGCGTCGGTGACCGGGGTGCAGCCCGGCGCGAGGCGGGCGAGATCGGCGGCCCGGGCGGCGTCGAGGTCGCACGCGTACAGCACCGGGGCGCGGCCCACTAGCGCCGCCAGTCGCTTTCGGCCGATCAGGCCGCACCCGATGAGGGCGCAGGGGAAATCGGCGGCGGGGGCGTTGGTCACGGTGGCCGCAAGGCGAAGCCAACGTCGGGGGCGACGCAAGTGGGCTTTTGCGGCGCGAGCGGCGGGTTGGGGGTTGCCTGCTGCGCGCGCGCCCGGTGGGCTCGGGGGATGCCGCCGCCGCCGTCCGTCCCGCCCACGGGCCTCCCGCTGCGGCTGCTGCGTTTCCTCGTCGTCGGCGGCGGTTCCGCCGCGCTCCAGCTCGGCCTCCTCGCGTGGCTCGAGGGGCGGCTGGCCCCGGTCGTGGCGTTCACCGCCTCCTACGCGCTCTCGACGCTCGCGCATTATCTGGCCAACCGGTTTTGGGCGCTCCCCAGCGCCCGCCGGGATACCGGCCGCCAGGCGCTCGAATACCTCGGCGCGGTCGGGCTCAGCTACGCGATCAATCTCGGTGCGTTCCAACTCGCCCAGCACGCTTTCGGGCTCGGGGTGTTCTGGGCCGCCTTCTGGGCGATCCCGCCGGCGACGGCCGTCGTGTTTCTGGTCCTGAACTTCCGCGTCTTTCGATCGGCCTGAAGCCGCCGCGCGGTCAGCCGCGGCGGATCTCCGAGCCCTGGAAACGGATCTGGATGCGGTACACCTTCTTGGTGCGGCAGCGGATCTGGCCGGTCTTCAGGTCCACCTGCTCGGGCACTTCGATCCGGTGGATGTCGACCACCGCGTGGTAGCCGCGCTCGGAGAAGACGTCGATCAGGATGGCCAGCGCGAGAGGATCATCGAGCACCGCTTCCTCAGCGTTAATCTGCGCCACGCCTGAGATGGCGTGGCGGAGGACGATCGGAATAATCTTCTTTTCGATGAAGGCGACGACCCGGGCGAAGAGCTCCGCGTGCTCGAACGCGTAGCCGTCCAGCCGCTTCACCAGTTCCTGTCGCGCGTGGACGATCAGCTCACTCGCGACCGGGATCCCGCGCAGGCGATCGACCGTCCGCGGGTCGAGCTCGAGGGTGCTCTGATATTCGAGCTCCCGCAGGATGTTCTGCTCGACCTCCTCCACCGGCCCTTGGGCGTTGATGAAGTGGTAGTGGAAGGTCTCGCGCAGCGACTGGAGTGCGTCCCACGTCTGTTCTTTGAAGACGCGGTAGCGACGTCGGGCGAGCGCCTCGTCGTGGTCCGTCGGCCGGTCCTCAAGCGGTTCGCCGATCCCGGTGCGCGCCACCTCCTCGTTGTGGACACGGGTTTCGCGGCCGCGCTTCAGTTGGCGGGCCACCGCCTCGCGCTCATCCACGAAGAGGACCATAATATGAATGGTCGGCTGGCGAAAGTGGATGCCGAGGGGCGTGGAATAGAACTCCCGCCGCAACGCCTGCATCTTGTCGACTAGCAGCTTGAGGCACTCCACTTGGACCTTGGTCCGCGGAAATCCATCGAGGATCACCCCGTCGCGATACTCGGGCTTGAGCAGGGCGCGCAGGATCAGGTTCACCACCTCCCGGTCGCCGACCATATTGCCCGCATTTTTGAGGGCCCGGGCTTCCGGGGAATCGAGGAGTGCGCTGACAACGATCGGCGCGCAAGTGAGCATCCGCGTCTTCTTGATGAAGTCGGTGTTGGTGCCCTTGCCGGCGCCCGGAGCACCCCCGAGCAAAATGATCTCTTTGGGGAAGCGCAGCTCGGACCGGCCGAAATTCGCCTCCAACTCCTGCCAGACGGACGAGAAGATCAGGGAGGCGTCCTTGATCTCGAGGTCCGTGGGTTTGGGGGCCAGCGGCTGGGCGGCAGGGGAGTCGGGCATGACAGGGGCGAAAGGATGGAGGCTTTTGCGGCTAAGTTCGATCCCAGAACGCGGGCCGGGCGGGGGCCGGCTCCGCGGGCGTTCAGCGGGAGGTGCCCTTGCGAGGCAGTGCCCGGGCGGGCGCTTCGATCTGGCCGCGGGTGACGCCCAGCTGGTTGATGAGCCGGAGCTCGCGCCAGAGGTCGGCGCCGGTGATCTCGCCGCGGAACAGCGCGCGGTAGCGTTCCAGCGTTCGCCGCACCTCGGCGGGCTCCTCCCAGACAAACTCGATGCGGAAGCTCCGGGCTCCGAGGTTGCGGAGGCGATTCGCGTACTCGGCTCCGGTCTGGGCGCGGTTGTTGTACACGGTGTTGCGGCAACCGGCATCGGCCTTCACCGGGAGCTCCGCACCCACCCGGTCGCGCAGGGCGACGCGACGCGTGTCGCAGGGCCGGCCGCAATCCCGGTAGTCCTTCCCGGTGGAGAGGAACGCGCAGAACACACAGTGCTCCATATGGAACATCGGCATATGCTGGTGCAGAGTCAGATCGAACCACTCCGGGGGCGCGGCGCCGAGCAGGGCCTCCAGCTGGGCTAGATTTAGATCGTAGCTGGCGGTCACCCGCTCCAAGCCGTGCGCGCGGATGAAGTGCTCCGCGGTCCACGGGTTAGCCACGTTGAGCGAGAAATCGCCCCGCCGCCGCTCCTCGGCGAAGGCCGCGAGGTGGTCGTGGTTGCGCACGAGGAAACCGTCGGGGGCAGCCGAGCGCACTTGCCGCAGGATCCAGTCCTCGCCCGGCTTGAAGATGCGTGGGGCGGCGAGCCAGATCGAGGCCTCGGGCGCGCCGGCCTGCAGCGCCCGAAATTCGGCCACGCTCGCCCGGTACTGCTTCGGGTCCTCGAACTCGCAGTAGAGGGTGCGGCAACCCGCCGCCCAGGCGGCCGCCAACTGCTCCGGCTGCCGGACGACGGCGATCAGTTCCGGGGTCGCCGGCGCCGCGGTCACCGGCGCGGCTGCGCCACGGAAACGCTCCCCGAGGACCGGTCCCGGATCGCGCAGCGTCCAAACCCGGGGCCGCCGCCGTTGGCGGTCAAGGTCGGCGACGAGCTCGCGGCGGATCCGGTTCAGCTCGCTCACGGGCAGCATCACGTCTCCCTCGAGGTGGACTGCAAGTCGGCCGAGCGTGAAGGGGGTCCCGCCCAGCCGCCCGAGTTGTGCCCGCAGCACGGGCTCCCCCAGCGGTTGGCGGTCGGCTGCCGTCAGCGGTGCGGCTGAATCAGCTCGGGCGATGTGCCCCTGCTCGTCTCGCGCGAGCACGGTTAGTGGCCCTCCCGGGGCCCCGTGTACTTCAAGGTCGAGCGGTCGCTGGTGGCGCACCTGGTCGCCCGCGAAGGTCGCGCGCAGCTCGCGGTCGAGCGCGGGATCATTCGTCTTCCACAGGCGCTGGCCGGGCTGCACTCGCCGCCCGTCGATGTCGCCCCGGCCGAAGCCGAGGCGCGTCACGCCTGGGGTTGCGCTCGGATCCACCCGGTAGACTCGCCCGCCCTGTTCCCCCGCTTCCGGCTGGCCTGCATCGAACACCACACCGTCGCCCGGTTTGACGGCCGAGGCGAGGCGCACCTCCGCCCAATCGGGCCCGGCGGCGGTGATCTCGCCGAGGAACACGCCCCGCTTGGTCCCGAATCGCGCGTGCACCAGCTGCTGGTTATCGATTCCCCGAAACCAGCCGGGGTACAGCCCGCGGGAGAATGCCATCTGGAGCTCGTATCCGACGGCGGGCGGCTCTGCGCCCGCGCGGAGGCGGTCGATCGCCTGCCGATAGACCCGGGTGATGCTGGCGACGTACTCCGGCGACTTCAGCCGGCCCTCGATCTTGAGCGAGGCCACCCCGGCGCGCACGAGCTCAGGTAGCACCTCGAGGCCCGCGAGGTCCTGCGGGCTCAGCAGGTAGCGCCGGTCGCCTAGGTCCACCTTTTGCCCGTCCGCAATCAGGTCGTACGGGAGACGGCACGCCTGCGCGCATTCGCCGCGGTTCGCGGAGCGCCCACCGAGGGACTCGCTGGTGAGGCACTGGCCGGAGTAGGCTACGCAGAGCGCGCCGTGCACGAAGACCTCCAGGGGCAACGAGGCCGCGCCAGCCTCCGCCTGCGCGGCCTGGATGCGCGCGATATCCGTGAGCGAGTTCTCCCGCGCCAGCACGACCAGTTGCGCCCCGAGGTCGCGGGCGAACGCCACGCCGGCCGGGCTGGTGATGGTCATCTGCGTCGAGCAATGGATCGGGAAATCCGGCGACAACGCGCGAATCAGCCGGCAGACGCCAATATCTTGAACGATCGCCGCGTCGACTCCCGTCGCGATCAGGGTGCGGAGCATCGCCGCCGCGTCCTCCAATTCCGCGGTAAAAACTAGCGTGTTGAAGGTGACGTACCCGCGCACGCCGCGGGCGTGGAGGTACTCCATCACCGCCGGGAGGTCCGCTTGGGTGAAGTTCCGGGCCCGCATCCGGGCGTTGAAGCGCTCCAGTCCGAAATAGACCGCGTCCGCTCCGTTCTCCACCGCGGCGTGCACGCATTCCCAATCCCCGGCGGGCGCCAGCAACTCGGGCCCCGCGGGTGGGCGGGGTGCGGCGGGGGCGGATGGGTCGGCGGCGGCATTGAGCACGGGGGGAGCGTGGGGGAGGACCCGTTGGCTGCAACTCCGGCCGGTCGCGGCGCGTCGGCTTTTCGGATTGCCGGGAACGGCGGGAGCGCGTCTCTCCCCAGCCGTGGATCGTCCCTCGCCCGCCCGTTTCGCCGTCTGGTTCTGGCCCGTCGCCGTGGCGGGAATGATCTTCCTTGCCTCCCACCGCTCGACTGTCGCCGCGGGTGGGGACATCCCACACGGGGACAAGGTGGTGCACTTCGCCGTCTACGGTCTCCTTGGCACCCTAGCCTGCCGGCCCGCGCGCACGTGGCGAGGGGCCGTGCTGGCGGTGTTGGTTACCTCCGCCTTTGGCGCATCGGACGAGTGGCACCAGAGCTTCGTCCCCGGCCGTAGCGCGGAGGTCGCCGATTGGGTAGCGGACACCGCGGGGGCCGCCTGCGCCGCGGTACTCTACGTGCATTGGGCCTGGTACCGGCGGCAACTGGAGCGGGTCCTGCCGTGGCCCACGCGCTACGGTGGGTCGGCGGCGCGCGGGGAGGCGTGAAGGCGGCGCCCGCCAGTCCACCCACCCCTGAGGCCCGCGGGGCAGCGCCCGCGCTGCTGCTCTTCGCCCTCACGCTCCTCTTGTTCTCTCGTTCCTGCGGGAACGACTTCGTCAACTACGACGACCCCGACTACGTCACCGCGAACTCCCACGTCCGGGCCGGCCTAAGTTTCGCAGGCATCGGCTGGGCTTTCACCAGTGGCGCCGCCTCGAACTGGCATCCGCTCACCTGGCTGTCGCACCAGCTCGACGTCACGCTCTTCGGGCTAAACCCGCGGGGACACCACGCCACCAGCGTAGTCCTCCACGCGCTCAATGCCGCGCTCGCCTTCCTCGCCTTTCGCCGCCTGACCGGCGCCGCGGGCGCCAGCCTCCTCTGTGCCGCGCTCTTCGCTTGGCATCCCCTGCGCGTCGAGTCGGTCTCTTGGGTGGCGGAGCGGAAGGACGTGCTCAGCGGGTGCTTCTGGTTCCTCACCCTGTGGTGCTATGCGGTCTACGCGGAGCGCCGCCGCCCCGGCGGTACTGGCGCCGGCCGCTGGTACGCTGCGACCCTCGTCTCGTTCGCGCTGGGGCTGATGGCCAAGCCGATGCTGGTCACGCTACCCTGCGTGCTCCTGCTGCTGGACGGCTGGCCGCTCCGCCGCGCGGTCGCCGTTCGTGACTGGCTTCCGCTGGTGCGGGAAAAGCTCCCCTTACTCGCGCTCGTCGCCGCCTCCGCCTACGTGACTTACCGGGTGCAGCAGGCGGGTGGCTCCGTCTCCGCCGCGCTCGACCTCGGTGACCGCTTCGCCAACGCGCTGGTGGCGGTCGCGCGCTACCTCGGCAAGGTCCTCCTCCCGGTCGAGCTGGCGGTGCTCTACCCGCATCCCGGCTCGTGGCCGCCGGGGCGCGTGCTGGCGGCCGGCGCCCTGCTGGTGGGGATCTCCGTCGCGGCATTGGGGCAGCTCCGCCGCCGGCCCTGGATCGCGGTCGGCTGGGCTTGGTTCCTCGGCGCGCTGGTGCCGGTTATCGGGATCGTGCAGGTCGGCGTGCAGTCGATGGCGGATCGCTACACCTACCTCACCGTCCCTGGGCTCCAGCTGGCGGTGCTCTGGACGCTGCGGAAACTGCTCCCGCGTCGCACTGCGGCGGTCCTCGCCGGATTCACCCTGGTCGCCGCGGCCGTGCTGACGTGGCGCCAGCAGGGCGTCTGGCGCGATTCGGACACGCTTTTTTCGCACGCGCTGGCGGTGACCGAGCGCAACTATGTGGCCCACGACAACCGCGGCCTCCACCGCCACGGGCAGGGCCGGGTGGACGAGGCGTTGGCCGACTACCGGGCCTCCCTCGCGATCCATCCGGGTTACCTGAACGCGCACAACAACCTCGGCCACGCGCTCGCCCGCCTCGGTCGGCCCGCCGAGGCGCTACCGCACTACCGCGCCGCCCTTGCGGCCCAGCCGGCGCACCCCGAGGTGCGGAACAACCTAGCGAACGCCCTCTCCGACCTCGGCCAGCTCGACGAGGCGATGGAGCACTATGCGTTCGTGCTCAGCCGAGACCCGGACCACGTCAACGCCCTGAACGGCTCGGCCGTGGTCCTCGCGTTGCGCGGTCAGCCCGCCGAGGCCCGCGAGCGGCTGGAACGCTCGTTGCGACTCGACCCCGCCAACGCCGGCGCGCACCACAATCTCGGCAACGTCCTCTCGATGCTGGGTGATTCGGCCGGCGCGGCCCGGCATTATGCCCGCGCCCGCGAACTCAAGCCCGCGGCCGGCCGCTGACGGCCGTCGCCCCGCCGAGCCCGGGCTCGACGCCGCGCCGTCCCCCCGGTGGGATGGCGCGATGACGCCCGAGGAGGCAGCCCTCCGCATCGCCACGCTCCGCGCCGAAGTTGCGCGGCACGACGAGCTTTACTACCGGCAGGCCCGGCCAGAGCTCACTGACTTCGCCTACGACGGCCTCAAGGCCGAGCTTGCGCGGCTCGAACGCGCCTTCCCGGAAGCTGCCGCGACCGGCGCCCCGTCTCCCACCGCCCGCGTCGGCGACGACCGGGCCGAGGGTTTCGCGCGGGTGCGCCATCGCCAAGCGATGACCACCCTCGACAACACCTACGACGAGGCGGAACTCCGCGAATTCCACGACCGCCTCGTCCGCGCCCTCGGCACCGAGGACCTCGCCTACACGGTCGAGCCCAAGGTCGATGGCGTCGCGATCAGCCTGACCTTCGAGCACGGCCAACTCACCCGCGCCGTCACGCGGGGCGACGGGGAGGAGGGCGATGACGTCACCGCCAACGTCCGCACGATCCGTGGCCTACCGGCCGCGCTAGCCGACCTCGCGCCCCCGGCAGTTATCGAGGTGCGCGGGGAGATTTTCCTGCGCGAGGAGGAGTTCCGCCGCATCAACCAGCTGCAGGAGGAGGCGGGCGAGGCCCCGTACGCCAACCCGCGCAACCTCGCGGCCGGCACCCTCAAACAGCTCGACCCCCGCGTTGTCGCCGGGCGCCGGCTCGAGATCGTCCTCTACGGCGTCGGGCACTGCGAACCGCCGGTGGCGACCTCCCAGACTGGGCTCCACGAGTGCCTGCGCGGCTGGGGCTTGCCGGTGCTGGACCCCTTCCGGTCCGTCCACGGCCCGGATGCGGTGTGGGCCGCGATCCGCGAGCTCGATGACCGGCGCCGCGCGCTCCC
>NEUZ01000018.1 GCA_002304435.1 Opitutia bacterium Tous-C8FEB
CCTTGGCGAAGCAGGGCTGACTCCGGAAAAGCCGACCTCAAAGCATCCTTCGCTCTGCGAGCTTCGGATGGCGCGGCCATCCTCCGGAAACCGATCGATCCCCTCTGGATGCTCGCCCACGGCAGCGAAGGATGCCCTGCGTAGCCTTGGCGAAGCAGGGCTGACTCCGGAAAAGCCGACCTCAAAGCATCCTTCGCTCTGCGAGCTTCGGATGGCGCGGCCATCCTTCGGAAACCGATCGATCCCCTCTGGATGCTCGCCCGCGGCAGCGAAGGATGCCCTGCGTAGCTTCAGCGAAGCAGGATCAGAACCGCCCGTTCACGCCGGCCGTCACGGTCACGAAATTATACAGGGTCCGCTGGGCGCGCTCCTTCCGGCCGCGGTACCACGCCTGCGGCTCGTTGAACAGGTTCGCCACGTCCAGGCTCAGGTTCACCGCCGGGTTCACCTGGTAGCCCACGCCCAGATTCACGGTCTTCATCGAATTGCGGTACAAGTGCAGCGCCGCGCTGGTCGCGTTGAAGGCCGTGATGTACTCGCCCGTGAAATTGTACAACACCCGCGCCGTCAGGCCGCGATGCCGCCACGAGAGCGAGGCGTTCGCCGCGTGCGGGATGAACCCCTGCACCTCCCGCCGCGTCAGGTACCGGCCCTCGTCAAAGAGCCCGTGCGCGTCGATCCAGGTGTAGTTGAACGACCCCGCCAGCCCCCGCAGCAGGCCCGGCAAAAAGGTGAACTGCTGCCGGTAGCTGAACTCCCACCCCTGCGCCACCGCCGTGCCGCCGTTCACCGAGGAGCGCTCCGTCCAGCCGGCGTACTCCCCCTCATAGCCGTTGTCCGCCCCACCCGGGATGATCCGCAGGTCCTGGTTCTCGATGATGTAGTCGCGGATCTCCTTGTGGAACCAGCCGACCGACAGCTGGCCCACGGGCTCAAAGTAATACTCGAGCGAAACGTCCCAGTTGCGCGCCGACTGGGGCCGCAGGCCGGGGTTGGAGACGGTCACGCGCTGGTTGGTCTCGTCGGGCGTCTCCGCGGGCAGGAAGGTCGACGGCGCCGGCCGGCCGAAGCTGGTGCTGTAACTCGCACGCAACTTTAGGCCGGGCGTCAGGTCGTGCGTCGCGTGCAGGCTGGGGAACGCCTGCCGGTAGTCCCGGCGCAGGGCGCGGAAGTTATTCTCGTAGTCGCGGCGCGCCGCGCCCGCCGGGTCCGCCGTCTGCTGCGCCACGGAGCTCAGGACGCGCGCCCGCACCCAGCCCCGGCTGGTGACCAGGGTGTCCTCCAGCCGCACGCCACCGAGGAAGCCGGTGCGTCCGCCCCAGCCCTCGCGGCCCAGCCGCCCCTGCGCCATCCCGTAGACCGCCTGCGCCCGCTCGACGTACCCACGGGTCGCCGTGAACTTCTGGCTCTCGTGGTAATACAGGTCCTCGCGCCAGGCCGCCGGGTCGCGCGGACGCCGATTGTTCATAAACATATGCGACTGCCACCGCGGCAGGCGCAGGCCCGTGCCGCGGGCGTAGTGGCCGAGCAACGCCGGGTCGGGCGCGAGCGGGCCGCCGCCAATGTAGCTCCAACGGTGGTTGTCCTTGCCCCACGCGTCGAACTCCTCCTCCCGCCACGACACCCCGGCCTTCAGGAACAGCGGCACCGCCACCGGCACCTCGTAGCGCGCGTTGGCCCGCGCCTGGGTCATCAGCCGGTCAATCTGGTTGTTGGTGTTGGTGAGGCCGTTGGCGGTCGGACGGTAGTTATCAGGGTTGAGGAAGTCCGGCCCGCCGTTGGCCAGCAGGCGCGGGTACATCGGGTCGCCGGTGCGCTCAAGGATCCAGCCCGCCCCGGCGAGGCGCATCGTCAGCGCGCCCGCCGTACCCTGCCCCGTGTTGAGGTTCGTGTACCCGATGCCCCCGGTGTAATCGATCTGCCAGCGCCCGAACTCGTGCTCGGCCCCGAGGTCGACCTTGCGGGTCCGCACATAGAAGTTGAGCGGACCGTCCATCAGCACGTCGAGGTTGGCGGCCGCCACCGGGCGCACCACGGTCACACGCCCGTTGAAGAGCCCGGGGACGACACCGGTGGTGGTCGCATTGGGCACGGTGTTGGCGTTGCCGGTGAAGGCGCGCACCTCCATCCGCCGGCGGTGCCGCTCGAAGTTGTCGTTGGCGAGGAGGGTCACCGAGAACCGCGTCGCCGGGGACCAGCGGTAGTCCGCGCGCAGGTTGGCGCTGGTCTGCTTGCGATTGTTGATGTTGTCCCACTGGCGGAAGTCCCAGACGAAGGCCTCAGGGTTGAGGGTGTTCTGGTAATCTAGGGTGGTGCTGGCGCCGCCGACGGCGTTCTCGCTGTAGAACAGGTTCAGCGCGACGCCGAGGTTCCGCTGCCCGCCGAACACATCGAACAGCTGCTGGTGGGCGAGCGTGGCCAGCGGGTGGGCGCGGTGCTGCTCCCGGGTCGGCGTCTGCTCGAAGAACGAAGGGGCCACGCGGGCGGTGAGGCTGTAGGTGGTGCGGCGCGGCTCACGCATGCTCAGCGGCGAACGGGTCTTCAGGTTGATCGTGCCCCCGAGCGAGTCCGCGCCCTTGTCCGGCGTGTGGCCCTTGGTCAGCTCCAGCGCCTCGAACATCGTGCCGGTGACGCTCTGGAGCTGGAACGTGCGGTTGAGGTTCACGCTCGGCAGGCCGCCGCCGTCGATCGTGACCGAATTCAGCTGGGGATCCATCCCGCGGATGTTGAACCAGTAGGCGAGGCCCTCGTCGGTGGGGCTGCCGGCGACGCCGGGCAGGCGCATCACCACCTCGCCGGCGCTGAGGTTGGGCAGGTTGCCGAAGGAGTCCATCGCCACGACGTTCTTCACGTTCTCGGCGTTGCGCTGGAGGGTGAGCGCGGCGGCATCACCCTCGCGTTCCCCGGTGACCTTGAAGGCGTCGAGGCGGTAGATGGCCGTGGTGAGGTCGAAGTTGCGCTCCACCCGGGCGCCGGCCGCGGCGGCGACGTTCGCACGCACGGGGTCGAGACCGAGATAGGAGACCACCAGCGCGTGCGTCCCGGCAGGGAGGCCGGCGAGCACATAGCGGCCGGTGCCGTCGGTGAAGGCCACGCGACCGAGGGCGGGCAGCTCGACCCGGGCGCCCTCGAGGAGGTTGCCGGTGGCGGCGTTGCTGACCGAGCCGGTCACGACCGCCTCAGCCGCCCGCGCGGCGGCGGCGAGAACGAGCAGGAACAACGGGAGGAGCCGGGTGCGAAGGGGGAAGGCAGCGAGCATTGGGGATGCGGGGTGTAACGGGGTATGGACCGAGAGCCGGCAAGGCTGAAACTCCGGCGCGGAGGCTGAGCCTCCCGGCCGCTCGCGGCAAGCGCGGGGCTGCGGCGAGGGCACTGCGCTGGCCGTTGCCCCGATTGACCTGGCAAACCCTCCCATTCCCGCCAGGCGGGGAAGGATTCCCCGGCTACCCCAAAGCGCCGTACGCGGGGCCTGTGCCCGAGGATGAGCCCCCGCCCGGCTCAGAAGAACTTCTTCGCCTTCTCGAAGAAGGAACGCGAGGTCGGCTCGTTGGCGTCGCCACTCACCTTCGCAAACTCCTCGAGAATCCGCCGCTGGTCCGCACTCAGGCTCGTCGGCACCTCCACCTGCACGCGCACCAGCTGGTCGCCCGTGGTGCCCCCGCGCAGGCTCGGCATCCCCTTGCCCCGCAAACGGAAAGTCGTCCCGCTCTGGGTCCCGGGCGCGACCTTCAGCGAGGCCCGGCCCGACAGGGTCGGCACCTCAATGGTCCCGCCCAGCGCCGCGTAGGTGAACTTGATCGGGATGTCGCAGAAGAGGTCATCGCCCTGCCGCTCGAAGAGCTCGTGCTCCTTCACGGTCAGCACGATGTACAGGTCACCCGCGGAACCACCCGCCACGCCCGCCTCGCCGTTGCCCGTCGACCGCAGGCGCGAGCCGGTGTCGACGCCCGGCGGGATGCGGACCTGGATCTTGGTGTTCTTCGCCACCCGGCCCTCGCCCTTGCACCCCGTGCAGGGCTTCTCGATGCGCGAACCGGCCCCGCCGCACGACGGACAGGTCTGCGTGAAGGTAATAATGCCGCCCGAGCGCCGCACCTGGCCGGTGCCCCGACAAGTGACGCAATTGACGCGCCGGGATCCCGGCTCCGCGCCAGAACCATCGCACCGCTCGCAGGCCATCGCCTTGCGGAACGAAATCTCCTTCTCCACGCCACGGGCCGCCTCCTCGAGGGTGATTTCCAGATCGTACCGGAGGTCCGAGCCGTCCTGCCCGCCTTGACCGCCGCCCTGGCCCTGGCCGCCGAACATCTCCTCGAAGATGCCCCCGCCGCCACCACCGCCCCGCTGGCCAAAAACCTCGCGGAAGATGTCGAAGGGATCGTGAAACCCGCCCGCGCCCCCCGCGCCTGCCCCGGGCCCGCGCGGCACGCCGCCGCCCCCCTCGAACGCCGCCGCCCCGTAACGGTCGTACGCCGCCCGCTTCTCGGCATCGCTCAGCACCTCGTAGGCGTGCGAAACCTTCTTGAACATCTCCTCGGCCTGCTTGTTGCCGGGGTTCTTGTCGGGATGATACTGCACCGCCTTCTTGCGGTACGCCTTCTTCATCTCCTCCGCGGTCGCCCCGCGCTCCACCCCCAGCAGTTGGTAATAGTCTTCCTGCGCCATGGGGATCAGATTATTTGGCCGGGCCGCTCGAAACCATCACGGACGCAGGACGCAAGAGCCGCCCGTTCAGACTGTAACCGGTGCGGACCACCGCCGCCACCTGCTCGGCCGGCATTTCAGACGGCTGGTGCGCGATCGCCTCGTGCTGGTGCGGATCAAAGGGCTGCCCGAGCGGATTGATCTCCTTCAGGCCGTGATTGGCCAACGCCGTGCGCAGTTGCCCCAGCACCATCTCGACGCCGTTAACGAGCGTCTTGAGGTCGGCGGCAGGCTGCCGGGCAGCGCTAATTGCCATCGCGAGGGTATCCATCACCGGGAAAATATCCTCCAGCACGCGGCCGGTGGCGGCCACGCGAAGGTCGTCCTTCTCGCGGACGACGCGGCGGCGGAAGTTCTCGAGGTCGGCGGCGGCGCGCAGGAAACGGTCGAGGTTGGCCGCGGCCTCGGCCTTGGCGGTCGCCAGTTGCGCCGCAGCGTCCGCGGTCTCGGGCTTCGCCTCCGCGGCGGGCGAGGGCGGGACGGTGGACTCGGGCGGAACGGAGGCGGCGGGCTCGGGCATACGCGAAAAGGAAAGGAGCAAACACCCGGCCGGGCCGGACTTCAAGCCGCAGTTCGGTCTAAGGTGGAGTCGGAGAGCGGCTCGGTGTGGCTGGGGCGCGTCGCCCCGGTCCACGCAAGCCGCAGTTCGCGTTCGCGGCAGCCCGGCCCGCGCCGCCGCGCATCGCTGCGCAGAAGGCGCCTCGTTCCCGCCTGCCGGGGCGGCACGCCCCAGCTACACCAATCCGCGGCGTTCCCAAATTCCGATGCCTCAGTCCCAGAGCGGCCACCCGCAAACTTTACCGTGGGTCGCCCCTTTGACTCGTCCCCAAATCCCCTGCGCCCACCTCCCGAATCAGCAGGCGGGCCTGCAGCAGATCCGGATCCTGCACCGTCGAGAGGACTCCGCCGAGGAACCAGAAGGCCGGAGTCTCGCGGTAGAAGATGGCGTAGCTAGACTGGGGAACGGCCTTTTGTCGCCAGCCAGAGAGGCGCAGCCGGCAACTCTCCGGTTGCGCCCGGATGCTTGCCCAAGCCCGCTCGTAACGCTCCCAAAATCTCTCCGCCGCGCGGGGGCCGCCCAGCTTGAAGTAGTCGTAGGCCAGCTGCAGGTCGGTCGCGTAAGCGGCCGACGCCTGGAAGGGCTTCATCGCACCAACCCGCGGTGCACTTCCTCAGGCGAAAGCAATCGCTCGGGATGCGCCAGCGCCTCGGCGAGCCGACGATCCAGTTCCGCCACCAGGGACGCGGAAGCCTCGGCGGAGGCCTCCGCCTGCCGCACGAGGTAATCCGCCAACGCGAGTTTCTCCTCTGCGCTGAGCTTGCTCAATTCCTGCCTGAGTTGCGCGACTGACATCCCTCCAGCCTGTGCAACCGGGGGTGTGGGGCAAGTGAACTTGAACCCGAATCTCCGGTCCGCGCCTCACGCCCCTTGGCGCCTTTTGCGCCCCCCGGCCCGACTCCCGCTCAGCCCGTGAAATTCTCCGTGACCAGCACCGTCGCCCCCTCGGGCGCGGTCAGGGCGAACGCCCCGGCATACGGCGCGAGCACGTTGTCGCCCCGCCGCAGCGGCTCGCCCGCGCCCTCCAGCCGGCCGGCCACCACGCTCAGGATCCGCGGCTGCTCGCCCGCCGCCAACGTCAGGCGTGCACCCGGCGCCAAGGCCACCCGCCGCAACCGAAACTCCGGCGCCTCCGCCAACACCGCCGAACCCGGCGCCGCCCGCAGCGGCCGCGGTTCCACTTCGTCCCAGAGGATCGAGCGCAGCGATTCCTCCACGTGCAGCTGGCGCGGCCGGCCATCAAGGCCCACCCGCCCCCAGTCGTACACCCGGTAGGTGGTGTCGGAATTCTGCTGGATCTCGAGAATGAGGTTGCCGCCGTCGATCGCGTGCAGTTGGCCGCTGCGCACCAGAATCGAATCTCCTGCGGCCACCGGAAACCGGTGCACGCACTCCTCCAACGTCCCCGCGGCGAGGGCCGCGGCGAAGGCCTCCCGCGTGACGCCGCGACGCAGCCCCACAATGAGGTGCGCGCCCGGCTGGCACTCGGCCAAGTACCAGTTCTCGGTCTTCGGCTCCCCCCGCAACTCGCCAGCCACGGCGGCGGGCGGGTGCACCTGCAGGCTCAGCCGTTCGCGGCAATCAAGCCACTTCACCAGAATCGGGAACGGCCGCGCCGCCGCCCACCCTGGCCCCATCACGCCCGCCGGATCCGCCGCAAGCACCGCCCGCAGCGACTGGCCGTCCCACGGCCCGCCAACGATCCGGGACTGGGCCTCGGGGCGGTCGACGAGTTCCCAGCTTTCGCCGATCGGCCGGTCGCCCGGGGGCAACTCGCGCCCGAGGGCGGTGGCAAGGGCGCGGCCACCCCAAACGCGTTCCTGATACAAGGGGGCGAAACGGAGCAGCGGGAGCATCGGCATCAAAAGAGGGTAAAAGGCGGGCGGAGCAGGGGGATTTGCGTTTGACCGGCCGGGCGGATGGCCTCGGATTCGCAGCCTGCCCGATTTGTCGGAGCCAAATGCCTAAGGCCGAGAGCTCAAACACTTTTGCCACCACCACGCGCGCGCCGATCCTCTGGGGGCTCGCGCTCGGGGCGGCGCTGGGCGGGGCCTACCTCACGGTCGCCCTCGCCACCTACGACCCCTCGCAGAGCCCGTACGACCACCAACCGCTGCCGACGGTGCGCGGTCCGGCGGGCATCGTGGGCGCCTACCTTGCCGCCTCGGTCTACCGGATGCTCGGCTTCGCCGGCTGGCTGCTCCCGCTCTTCCTCGCGTGGCTGGTCTACCTCGCGGTGCGCGGCTCGCGCCGGGTGACGCAGGCCCGCGTGCTGACGATGGTGCTGGGACTGCTCACGGGGGCAGGCATCGCGGCGATGTTCGCGGCGGAGACCTGGCGGAGCAACTGGTGCCCGGCAGGGCCCGGCGGCTTCATCGGGCTCTGGCTCTACCACGGCTTCCTTGAACCCCTGCTCGGCGGCTTCGGCGCCGGACTGCTGCTGGTGTCGGTCTATATCGCCTGCTTGGTCTTCATTTTCTTCAGCGACCTCGCGGGGGAGTTCCAGCGCGCCCTTGCCGCGTTCGCCGCATGGCGGGCGGAACGAGCCCAGCTCGCCGCGGAACGCTCGGCGCAGCGCCAGCAGGAGGCCGAACTGTTGCGCAAGGCCCAGGCGGCCGCCGCGGCCAAGGAGGCAGCCGCCAAGGGAAAGCCCGTCGCACCCCCCACCCCCGCCCTCATCGGCCCCTCGGGCCCGAAGGTCGCGGCCCCAAAGGCGGACGGCGATCCCCTCACCCGCCGCGCCCCGCGGACGCCCGCCCCGGAACCCGCCGACGAACCCCTGCCCCCGCCCGCCAAGCCCACCCCGGTCGCGGAGAAACCGGCGCCCGCCCCGGTGGCGCCCAAGGTGGCCCTGACCATCGTCAAGCCCGAGGAGCCGCGGAAGGCGGCCCGCGTGGCCCTGCCCCAGAGCGAGGACAAGAATTACCAGTTCCCGCCCCTCTCCCTCCTGCGCGAGCAGGTACGGCCCTCCGCGGGTGACAGCGAGGAGGAGCACCGCCAGAACGCCATCAACCTGCTCCGCATCCTCTCGGAGTTCGGCGTCGAGGTCACCTTGGGCGAAATCCACGTCGGGCCCGTCATCACCCGCTACGAGGTCGTGCCCGCCCCGGGCGTGCGCGTGGAGAAGATCTCCGGCCTCGACAAGAACATCGCCCTCGGGATGCGGGCCCAGTCGGTGCGCATCCTCGCGCCCATCCCCGGCAAGGCGGCGGTGGGCGTCGAGGTACCGAACCAGCGGCCCACCCCCGTCGGGATGCGCGAATTGCTCGAAAGCGAGGACTGGGGCGGCACCAAGGCGGAGATCCCCATCGCGCTCGGCAAGGACGTCTCCGGCGCGCCGCTCGTCTCCGACCTCGCCAAGATGCCGCACCTGCTCATCGCGGGCGCCACCGGCTCCGGCAAGTCGGTCTGCATCAACTCCATCGTCGCCTCGATCCTCTATTCGAAGAGCCCGAAGGACCTGCGGATGATTATGGTAGATCCGAAGGTCGTGGAGCTGAAGATCTTCAATTCGCTGCCGCATATGCTGATCCCGGTGGTGACGGAGCCGAAGAAGGTGCCCGCCGCCCTGAAGTGGCTGCTGAAGGAAATGGAGCAGCGCTACCAGATCTTCGCCAAGGTGAACGTCCGCAACATCGTGGGCTTCAACCAGCGGAAGCGCGGGGGCGAGGAACCGCCTCCGCCGCCCGAGGCCCAAGGCACCCTCGAGGGCGTGGACCCGCTCGCTGGCGTCGAAATTCCGGACCGCCTGCCGTACATTGTCGCGATCATCGATGAATTGGCGGACCTGATGGCGGTGGCGCCAGCGGACATTGAGACCAATATCGCGCGTCTCGCCCAGCTGGCCCGCGCGGCCGGCATCCACCTCATCATCGCCACCCAGCGGCCCTCCGTGAACGTCATCACCGGCGTCATCAAGGCCAACCTCCCCTCCCGCATCGCCTTCCAGGTGGCCTCGCAGGTCGATTCGCGCACCATCCTCGACACCAAGGGCGCGGACACCCTGATCGGCCGCGGCGATATGCTGTTTTCGCCCCCGGGCTCCTCGCGCCTCGTGCGGGCGCAGGGCGCGTTTGTCTCGGACGAGGAGGTGCAGGCGATGGTCGAGCACCTCAAGCGCAACGGCCCGCCGCAGTACGCGCAGTCGGTGCAGCAGCAGATCGACCGCGCGGCGCGCGAGGACGAGGACGGCGAGGGCGAGGATGGGGACCTCGGGGACGACGATGAGTTGTACCACGAGGCGATGGAGGTGCTGAAGGCCACGCGCCGGGCGAGCACCTCGATGCTCCAGCGCAAGCTTAAGATCGGCTACAACCGCGCCGCCCGCATTATGGAAATTATGGAGGAGAAGGGCATCGTGGGGCCGGAGAACGGTTCGAGCCCGCGCGAGATCCTCGTGGACCTCGATAGCCTCTGAGCGGCCCGCGCGGGGGCCTCCGGCGCGCCCCGGCGTGTTTCGAGGTGACTTGCCCGGCGCCATCCCCTAACTCCCCCCTTATGCAGACCATCGGCGAACGACTCGAGGAAGCGCGCAAGAAGAAGGGGATTTCGCTGCGCGAGGCGGCCGAGGCGACGAAGATTCGCGGCGATTACCTACAGAAATTCGAGAGCAACCACTTCGACATCGGGCTCACCGAAATCTACGTCCGCGGCTTCCTCCGGACCTACGCGAACTTCCTGAAGGTGCCCTCCGACCGGGTTATCGCTGACTATGCGGCGCTGGGGCGCGGCGAAACGCGGCCGCGGCCCTCGGCCCGCGAGATCTACGGCCGGCTAGACGTGTCGACGCCGCCGTTCGAATCGCCCGCCGCGCGGACCTCCGCGGAGGAGGGAAAGGCGGAAGACCAGGTGCCTGCGCGCCCGGCGCCTCCGCGGGCGCGGCCCGGCAGCTCGCTGCCGACGGGGCCCGATCCGGCAAAGGTGTTTCTCTATGCCAAGTGGGGCGCAATCACCGTCGCCTCGCTGATCGTCCTCTTCCTCATCAAGGGGATCTTTTTCAGCAGCTCGCCCGAGCCCGTGAAGCGGCCGGCGCCCGCGGCCGCCGCGCCCAAGGGCCCGCAACTGGGCCTCGTGGCGAACGGGGCGGTGGAGGTGACCCTGCGGCGCAAGAACGCGGACGACTCCGAAGGCGAGATCGTCTACACGGGATTCCTTGCGGCCGGCGAGACCCGCTCCGTGCCGCGGCCCGGGGCCTTGTTCGTGCAGGCCAGCGTGGCCGAGAACCTCGACCTCGAGATCAACGGCAAGCGTTACAATCTGGGCCAGATGCTCGGCACCGGCCCGCGCCGGGGCCAGTTGCCGGCGCCCTGAGGCCGGACGCCGGCGCGGTCGGCTTGGGCCGCAAAACGCTCAACGGTGAACCCAAAGCGCCGCGCCAAAGGGTCACGCCGAAACCTGCCACGCGGCGTGACTAATACCCTCTCGGTTGCAGGTTTCGGCCTGACCCCTTCGTATTCGAACGTCCGATGACCGTCCTGCTCACCGCGATCCTCGTCAGCGCGTGCCTCGGGGCGCTCGTCGGCCTGATCCGCCAGTGGGGTGACCAGCAGGGCGCCGAACCGGGGGAGTTCGCGGGCGTGCGCACCCACACCCTGTGGGCGGTCCTCGGGTGCCTCGCCGCGCACCTGAACGATACCTTCCCCTACGCCCTCGCGGTGGTGCTGGTCGCGGTGCCGGCGCACCTGATCGCGCGCGCCTTCCGTCCCGGGGCCGTGGAGCCGCCCGGCAGCACCTCGTTCGCCGGCGCCCTCCTCACCGTGCTGTGCGGCGTGCTCGTGGCGGGCGGGGAGACGCGGGTCGCGGTCGTGGTGGCGGCCCTGACGATGGTCCTGCTGGGTTCCAAGCAGCCCATTCACGCCTGGGCCCGGGCGCTGACCGCGCAGGACGTCCGCGCGACCCTGCAGTTCGCGGCGATCTCCGGGGTGATCCTGCCGCTGGTGCCGGACCGGGCACTGGGCCCGTACGGGGCCTTCAACCCGTACACCACGTGGCTGATGGTGGTGCTGATCTCGGGCCTCGGCTTCGCCGGGTACGCCGCCATCCGCCTGTTCGGGGCGCGCGCGGGCATTCTGCTGACGGGCCTTTTCGGCGGCCTGGCGTCGAGCACCGCCTCGACCTTGGCCTTCAGCCGGCGGAGCCGCGAGGAGCCGGGCCTCGACGCCCACTATGCCCTCGCCGTGGCGGCGGCGTGCACCGTGATGCTGCCGCGTGTGCTAGCGGCGCTGGCCGTGATCAACCCGGCCTTCGCGCGCACCCTGCTCGTACCTTTCGGCCTGATGGCCCTGCCGGGCGTAGTCTATATGGCGTGGGTCTGGCGGCGGGCGCAGCCGGGGCACGTCCCGGGGGATACCCCGGCGCTGGGCAACCCGCTGAGCCTGCGCACGGCGATGAAGTTCGCGGCCCTCTACGCCCTGATCTCGCTTTTGGTTAAGGTGTTACGCGAGCAAGGCTGGACCGAGGGACTGCTGCCCCTGAGCTTTGTCTCCGGGCTGACGGACCTCGACGCGATCGCGCTGTCCGTCGCGCGGGATCCCACCGTGGCGGGCGCGCGGCCGGAGCTGGCGACCGTGGCGGTGGTGCTGGCGGCGGTGGCGAACACCCTCCTGAAGGGCGGCCTGGCGGTGGCGCTGGGTTCCGCGGGCCTGCGCCGGCGCGTGGCCCTCGTGCTCGGTTTCACCGCCGCGATGGGCCTGGGCTGGATGGCGGGTTAGGCGGACCTAATCCGGCCCGGCAGGCGCGCGCGTGGCAACCGCCACGACCGCGCGACGACGGGATCTCCCCGCGGCACCCCCGCGGCGGAGAGGAACCTTGACTCAGCCGTGCCGCTAGAGCGTTGTGCCGCTGAGTTGCCCCCCGCGATCCCATCGGGGGCGTCCCTCACCGCTCCAGGCGCCACAACTCGCGCGGTCACCTCCCGCCTGTGGCGTCCGAAAACCAATCTTCCTCGCCCCCCGCGGACCCGGGCCCGGGTCCGCTTTTCCGCGCCAGCTCCCCGCATCCCTCCTATGAACGACCCACGGAACACGACCCGTTCCCCGCAGCCCGCGGATTCCCCGGGGCCAATCCGGGACCGCAAGCCGGCGGACCCAAGGCGCACGGACCTCGATGTGCTGCGGGGCATCGCCATGCTCCTGGGGATCGTTCTCCACTCCCTGATGAGTTTCATGCCCTGCCCCTGGCCGGTTCAGGACAGCAGGCAGAACGACCTGTTCTTCATCCCGGTGGCCGTCATCCACCTGTTCCGCATGCCCCTGTTTTTCCTGCTCAGCGGGTTTTTCGCGATGTTCATCCTGCAGAAGCAAGGCGTGCGGGGCATGCTCCAGCACCGCACCCGGAGAATCCTGCTGCCCCTGCTGCTCGCGCTGATCACGATTGTCCCGCTCAGCAACTTCCTGCGCCATGGGGAGGTGAATTCGCAGGTGGCCGAGCCCCGGCACCGGGGGGAACTGGCCGAAGCCATCGTGGCCGGCGACCTTCCGGCCGCCGAGCGGCTGCTCGCCGCGGGCGCGAGCGCTAACCAGGCCGATCCCGGCTTCGGGCTCACGCCGTTGGGTTGGGCGGCGGTCACTGGCAACACCGGGATGATCACGCTCCTGCTCGACCGGGGCGCGGACCTCGGCGCGGCCGATGGCGCGGGCAGTACGCCGCTGCACCACGCCGCCTATTTCGGGTGGACCCCGGCCGTGCGCCTCCTGCTCGACCGCGGGGCGAATCCCGCGACGCGGGACAAGGCCGGGCAAACCGCCTCCAGCTCCTGCCTCGGCCCGTTTGAAGCGAAGGAGGCCAAGGCCCGCAAACTGCGTCTGCCACCCCCGCCGGCCAAAGCCACGCGGCGCGGGATTGCGGAGTCGGCGGTCCTGTTGGAGGACGCCGGGGGCCGCGCACCCGTCACGCTGTCCGGACGCCTTGAGGACCTGTCCATCCGCTACCGTTCACTGCTGTATTCCGACACGTTGCTCCTGGATTTCGGCGGACGCACCGTGCACTTCTTCGACGAAACGGTGCTCGATCACCTCTGGTTTCTCTGGCTCCTCTTCCTGCTCGTCCTTTTTCTCGCCCTCGCCGTGCGATTGGGCTTCGCGCCGACTGGCAGGTACCTGTGGTTCATCCCCCCGCTGACCTTTTTCCCGCAAGCCATGATGGGAGCCGTTTTCGGTCCGGATGTCTGGCTGGGCCCCCTCGTTCCTCCCCCTCTCCTGCTGCTCTACTACGGTTCATTCTTCTGGTTCGGCGCCGCGGTGTATGCCCGGGACGGGCTTGGCACCTCGTTGGGATCGCGCTGGCGGATCCTGCTTCCCGCCGGGCTGCTGGTGTGCTTCCCGGCCTCGGTCGTCCTGCTGGACGTCAAGGCCGGTGATGCCCTCTTCCAGAGCGCCTGCACTTGGTTTCTCGCGCTCGGCGTGATGGGGCTCTCCGCGCATTGTTTTCGCGATCTCGGATCTCGCGCGCGTTGGTTTTCCGACTCCGCCTATTGGATCTATCTGGCCCACTTGCCGCTCGTGCTGGCGCTGCAAATCGCGGTGCTTCCGCTCGCGTGGCCCCCCGCGCTGAAATTCCTGCTCGTGTTCTCGACCGCGACCGCGCTCCTGCTCGCCTCCTACCGCTGGCTGGTGCGCTACACCTGGATCGGCACTTTGCTCAACGGGCCGCGGCGGCCGCGGCCGACCGGCTGACGCGCCGGATCCTGCGCGCGGCACGCCAGGCGAGACCTGGAGGCGGCAATTTCGAACGCAAAACCCGTTTTTCCCGTTTTCGCCCGCGGCGGACCAACTACTGTTGACCCGGTGATGGACCCTTCCGGCCCAGACTACTCCCCGCCGCGCGATCCGCTCCGGCGAACCGCGGCCCCCGCCGAGGAAGGATGGGGTGCGACCTGCCTCTGGTTGCCGGTCAACCTCGTGCAGGCCGTGAGTCTGGGCGTGGTTTGCGGAACCTTGATCCCCGGCGCGCTGGTCGCCCGGAAGTGCTCCGGGAACGCGCGGATCGCCCTCTGGATGGCGAGGAAGATCTGGGCGCCGATCATCATCGGCGGCGGGCTGTCGCGCCTCGCCGTGTCCGGGCGGGAAAATGTGTCGCCTGGCCAGCCGACCCTGGTGGTTTCCAACCACCAATCCTATGCGGACATTCCCGCCCTCTATTGCGCGCTGCCGGTGCCGCTCAGGTTCACCGCCAGGATGGAACTCCGAGCGTTGCCCTTCATCGGCAGATTCATGCGGTCCCTCGGGATGGTGCTCATCGACCGTTCCTCCCCCCGGCGCGCGGCGCGGGCCGTGGTCGAGCTCGGGCAGGCTCTGCAACGCGGCGAGTGGACCGTTATCTTTCCGGAGGGCACCCGTTCGGTGGACGGGGCGCTAGGGCCGTTTGCCGCCGGTTCCCTGGCCGCGGCGATCGCGGCGAAGGTGGACATCCTGCCCGTCGCCATCACCGGAAGCGGACGGATGCTCCCGAAAGGCGGCTTTCGCGTGCGCCCTTCCCGAATCCACGTCCGGATCGGCCAGCCGATCTCGACCCGGGGGCTGGAGCCGGGCGACCGCTTCGCGCTGGCCGACCAGGTCCGCGATGCCGTGGGGAAACTGCTCGCTGACGCCGTTGCCGACTCCCCTGGAAACCTCGCCGGTTCAACCGGCTGACGGGACCGGACCCGCTGCGGGCCCCGCGGGCGGTTCCCCTCCAGTCGCCCGGAGCAACGCTTCGTCAGGCAGCGGGCGCATCCCTTCCCGCCCCTCACGCCGCCTTGGCCGCGGCCACCGCCGCCTCGCGCGTGTCGTGCAGCGGGTAGGAGGTCCCGAATTGCGCGATCTCGAAAATCTCCCGCACTTGGGGCTGCAAACTGCATACCGACAATGTCCCGCCTTCGCGGCCCATCCGGCGCCCGACGAGGAAAAACTCCCGGAAGCCCGCGCTGCTGACATAGCCCACCGCCGCCAAATCGATCACCAGGTGCCGGGCCTTGGATTCATCCAGCTTGGCGTTGAGCGCGGCCTTGAACTCGTGGCAGGTGGTGGTGTCGATCCGCCCGGCGGGCGCAACGATGAGCACATTGGCGTCCGAGGAGAAGGTACATTGCATCCTGCGGGATTGGTTCCGGCCTTCCCGCTCGGCAAGGGTTTTCCTCGACCGCGCACCGATCCGGTTCCACCCGGTTCAAGCCTAGAGATCGCCTTGCACCGTCCGGCCTTGCGTTTCGTCGCGGCGCGCTCCGGACTCTTAGCACTATGACGCGCGGACGCGCCCCTTCGTTGGCCGAGCAGGCGGGTTTGCTGGTGACCCTACTCGCGCTGGTCCTGGTTTTTTCACGCGTTCCGGTCTCGGCCGAGATTCCCACGGTGAACGCGGGGGTGGGAGCTCCGAACTCGCGGCAGGGGAGCCTGCCTCCCCTGCCTGAAGCCCACCTGGCCATCGATGCCATCCGCGTCAGCGACCCGGCGGGCGCGCGCCGGTCCCTGGCGGAATATGCGGGGCCGGCGGCCACGGTCATCGTGTTCCTCTACAATGATTGCCCCATGAGCAAGAAGGTCGCCCCGCTCCTGGAGGAGATCTGGCGGGGCGGGCGGGGACGGGGAGCGCGGCTGCTGGGCGTGTTCATCGATGGGACGGAATCCGCCGAGCCGGAACATTTCGGGCGGGAATTCGGGCTCACTTTCCCCCTGCTCGTGGACACCGGCGGGGAGCTGGCGTCGGCGCTCTCCGCGACCGTCGTGCCGGAGGCGTTTGTCTTGGACCGGGAAAACAAGGTGCAATACATCGGCCGCATCAACGATGCCTACCAGGTCCGCGGCGAACTGAGCCCGACCCCGGTCCGGGAGGATTTGCGGGAAGCGCTCGACGATGTCCTCGCGGGAACCAAGGCGCGGTTGCCCCGCACCCTAGCCGTGGGCTGCGCCCTCGGTTTGCTGGGGAAAAAGAAGATTGTCCCGCCGCAGGCTGAGGCCTCGGTAGGGAGAGCGGTGACCTATCACCAGGACGTGGCGCCGATCCTCCGGAAGCATTGTATGTCGTGCCACAGTCCGGGCAACGCGGGGCCATTCTCCTTCACCACCTACGCCGACGCGGTGGATATGCTGCAGATGGGCCTGCAGGAGATCAAGGCGCGGCGGATGCCTCCCGCCCAGGCCGAGAGCGATCTAGAAATCATCCGGCCGAACACGATTCCCCCGGAGGAGGTGGAGATCCTGCGCGCGTGGGTCACGGGAGGGGAGCAGGAGGGCGATCCGGCGACTGCCCCCCGCCTGGCGCCCCTGCCCAACCTGAAGGATTTCCAGGCGGATCTCGGCCCGCCCGACATCATCATCGAGCAGGACGCGCCGTTCCACCTCGGACCGGTGGGGAGTGATGTGTACCGGCATCAGGTTTTCCGGCTCAACTACGACCGGGACCTGCGGGTGCGCGCCCTGCAACTGCTCCCGTCCGAACACTCAATCGTACATCACGCGCTGATCGGCTATATGCCGCATTCCGAGGCGCAGCAGGCGCTGCGCGAACACGGTGGCCCGGGGCCCACCTACGCGGAGGGCGATTCCGGACCGGGATTCTGGGCCCACCACGGGATCGGGTTCCGCATTCTCCCGCCGCGAGACGACGGCGTGGCCCGCTTCAGTTTCCTGAGCGCTTATGTGCCGGGGACGGAAGCCTACGCGGCGCCGGAGGATGCCGACTACGTCATTGCCGCCGGCTCGGACCTCGTCGCGCAGATGCACTACCACCGGAACGGCAAGCCCGCGCAGGACTCCACCCGGATGGGGCTCTGGCTGCGCAAGGACGATCGGATTCCGCCGAAGGTGGCGTCCATCTTTTTCATCCCCGGCGATCTGGTGGTGATTCCCGCGGGCATCCGGAACATGCGCGTCACCGGCCATTGGACCGTGCCCGAAGACTGCACGATCGCGGGCATTGCCCCCCACGCACATTTGCTGGCCCAGTCCCTAGAACTCAGGGCCGAGATTCCGGGGCGGGACAGCGTACTGCTGGTCCGCGTCCCGCGGTGGGATTACGACTGGCAACAGCCCTATTTCTTCAAGACGCCCTTTTTCCTGCCCAAGGGGACCACGCTCAGGGCCACGGGCGTCTACGACAACAGCGCGGACAACCCGCGGAATCCCTTCAGCCCGCCCCGGCCCGTTTTTCTCGGCGAGGCGACGGAGGACGAAATGCTCCTCCCCATGGTGGTGCTGACCTCCGAAAAGCAGCTGGATCCGCTCGGGGGCAGTTTCGCGCGGTTTGCCGCCTCGCTGGAGCGGGCCAATTTCCTGCGCGACCTCTACCACGACCGTCTGGTTTTCGAGGTGCGCCCCGACGGGACCGTGCTGCGGGTCGGCTACACGACCACCGACGGCGTGATGCACCGTTTGAGCAAACCACTCCCCCCCACCGCGCCTGCCACCGAATACCGGAAGGAAAAACCGTGAAAGCCGCGCCGGGCGATGGGCCCGCTTCCCCGGCCCCGGAGCGCTTCCCGCTGCTCGTAGACCAGCTGGGCGTGTCCGCCCGCGATTCCGGTCGCGAGCTGCTGTCCGAGATCACCCTCGCGGTCAAACCCGGGGAGTTTGTCTGTGTCCTGGGCCCAAGCGGCTCGGGGAAGACCACGTTGATGCGCACGCTCCTGGGGCAGTTGGCGCCCGACCGCGGCGAGGTGCGCTTCGGTCCGCTCCGCGTGAGCGGGGACGCCAGCGTGCTGCGCGGACTGGTCGGTTACGTGCCGCAGAAGGAAATCGTGCACGATGCCCTGCCGGTCGCCCGGGCCCTGCATTACGCGGCGCAACTGCGGCTGCCACCGTCGCTCGGCGGCAAGGAGGTGGCGCAACGCATCGGCACCGTGGCGCGCGACGTGGGGATTTCGCACCGGCTCGACACGCCGGTGGCGAAACTGTCGGGTGGCGAGTCCAAGCGGGTCAGCCTCGCGGTGGAGCTGCTCGCGCTCCCGCGCGTCCTGATCGTCGATGAGGCGACGAGCAGTCTCGATCCGGCGAGTGATGCGCGGATCATGCGTCTGCTCTCCGAGTACGCGAAGTCGCACCACATCACGGTGCTCTGCGTCACGCACCATCTGGAGAACGCCAAGCTCGCCGACCGCTTGGTCGTGCTGGCCTCGGGGCGCCTGGTGTGGTCGGGCGGAGCCAAAGAGGCCCTCGAGCACTTCGGGGCCGCGAGCCTCTCGGACATCTACGTTCTGCTCGAGGATCTCCCGATCGAGCAATGGGTGGGGCTCCACAAGGTGTTCCAGCACCAGCAGGAGGCGTCCCGCCCGGAGCCCGCAGCCCGCGGGCAGGACCCGCTTCCCGCGCCGCCGGAAAGGCCCGGTTGGCTGCGTCAGTTCAGCGCGCTTCTGTTCCGGGGATTGGAGGTCATGGTGCGCAGCCGCCGCGCGGTCGCCTTCATCGTCGGGGTTCCGCTCCTGATGGTGATGCTCGCCTACGCCGGGTTTGCCCACGAGGACTTCGGCGAGAAAGCCTACCTGACCCGGCCGCTCGAGCCACGCGAGATCCAACTGGCCGGCCAGCTTTGGGGCCACACGCTCGACGCCCTGGCGCTGTCCGACTCCGACGAGGAGAAGCACTCGACGCCCACTATCCCCGCGCAGATCCGCGTTTTCCTGGACAAGGAACCGCTGCTCAAAGCCAGGTTGGGTTCACCGCAGACCGCCACCCTGGCCCAACGGGCCCTCGCCGGAGAGTTGTCGCTCGTGCCGGAAAAAGAGATCACGAATCCGTGGTCGATCTGGAAGTTTCGCTTCACCGTCATCTTCGGGATCCTGATCCTCGGTTTCCTTGCCGGGTTGACGGAAATCGTGAAGGAACGGCCGATCCTGGAGCGGGAGTCCGCCAACGGCGTGGCGACCAGCGCCTACCTCGCCTCGAAGTTCTGCCTGCTCGGGATCGTGCTGGCCCTCCAGATCGTGCCCGCGGTCGTGGTGGTCTACACCCTCTTCGGACTCCGCGACGGCTTGGCCGACGCAGCCGCCTGGAGCACTTGGTTTGACGCGAGCGCGCGCCTCGGCGAGCTCGGACCGTTTCTTCTGATCAGCTGGTTGGCCGCGATGGTGTGCGCGGGCATCGGGCTGGTTTTCTCGGGACTGGTCAAAAGCCGCGAGCAGGTGCTGCTCGTCCTTCCCCTACTCATTCTGCCCCAATTACTGCTGAGCGGATTGCTGATCCGGCTGAAGGGAGGATTGCTGACGACCGTGGCCGAGACCTTCATCCCCGCATTCTGGGCCTTCCGCGGCACCATCGATTACGTGGTCGCGGATCCACCGGTCCCGCTTTACGATCTGGGCTCATCCGTCACGCGCTGGCAGGCGGCCGGCGCCCTCTCCCTGCAAATGCTGGCCCTGTGGACGCTGGCCTACCTCGCGCTGGGTTTCAGCCTGCGCCAGCGCCCGGGATCGCCGCGCAGGGGTTGAAGCTGGGTTCCACGGCCCTGCACCGGTGCCCGGCCCTCGGGCTGGGCCTCACCGCCGCGATGGGCCTGGGGTGGATGGCGGCTCAGACCGCCCACCCTCCCGCGCTCCCGCCGCCCCCGGGGGGTACGCCCCGGAAACAACCTCAATTAACTCCTAAACCGCTCTTGATCTGCGGATTAGGAATTCCATTCCAGCCCCGATGACACCCCGGAGCCGGCTCGGCTCAATGATCCTTTCCCCGGCCTGATCCTTCGATTCTCCTCCCCGAATCCTTCGGTCATCCTTCGGTTATCTTTCGGTATTACGAGGCACTTAGCTCTATCTTTAGGCCAATAACCGAAGGATTACCGAAGGATGACCGAAGGATAGAGCTTCCAGGATCGAAGGGAAAAGGTCGGGAAACGCTCCCGGACGGGGGTCGTGACCGGCGCGGGTCAGGCGGCCGCCACTGTCGATGCGGGGGCGGGGTCGGGGCAGTCTGCGGGAAAGATGCGGACGCCGTCCCGGGCGATCTTCTCCTGCAGGCGCGGGTTGGTGGCGCGCTCAAGGCGAACCACATCCAACTCGTAGATCAGCGGCGCTTCCTCGAGGGCGGCGCAGAGGTCGGCCCACTGGCGGCGGTCCGCGGTGGGCGCGGCAATGGCGAGGTCGACGTCGGAGGCGCGCCGGGCGGAGCCGGTGGCCCGGGAACCAAAGAGACGGGCCTCGGCCACGAAGGGGAAGCGGCCGAGCGTCTGCCGCAGCACGGCGAGGTCGCGTTCCCGCAGCATCAACCGGCTCATCGACGAAGCCTGATGTGGAAAACGCGCCGAAGGCGAGCCTGGTTGCGGCGAGGGTCAGCCAAGCGAACGAAAGAGGCCCAAGGATTCTGACTGCTTACCTCTTGCCCCCTTGACGCCTGCCAGCCCAGTAACGTGTCACCTTGAGCCCCCCTTTATGCCCTCGACACTTGGTTCGAAGAAAATGCGTGCCTACCGGGATCGTTTGCGCGCCCAGGGCCTTAGGCCGATCCAAGTTTGGGTGCCGGATATGACTCATCCCGGATTCAAGGCAGCACTCCGGCGCCAAATCCGGCAACTGCACGCGGCCGAGGAAGCGGACGCGCTCGCCTTCATCGCGGCGGCGGCAAAGGAGCCACACCGCTGACTCGGCGCGCGCGGGGCAAAAGCGGGACAAGACGGCCAAGTCATTCCTGCACGAGCGACAATCCCGCCAGCGCGGCCGGATCTTGGCGCGCGTCCCAAAAACGAACTATTTCCACCAGCGCACGGGTCTCGTCGACGCGGTAGAGAATCACAAACCAAGGCCGGTGGACGATCCGGCGAAAACCTGGTCGTTCGCGCAGCAGACCTCCCCGATGAGGGAAATCAGCGAGCGAGAGGGCATCGTCGATGAGCGCATTACCTAGGCGCTCGGCGGCCGCGGGGTTCCTTTGCGCCAAAAAGCGCACAATTGACTCAAGATCCCGACCCGCCTGCGCCGAGAGAATTACCTCGAAGCCCATCCCTTGATTTGCCGCCGAACCTCTTCCACCGCGACCGGCGGTTCGGAGGCCAGGGAGTGAACTCCGACGTCCAAGGCCGCCAGCAAAGCGGGGGTCTCCGGCATCAGACGCGAATTCAGCCAGTCGGCCAGCGCCCGCTGCTGCCCGGGCGGAAGCCGCACAATGGCGTTTTCGATCTCGGCAATCGTGCTCACGCCAAAAAACAATGCTCGTTTCCCGCGCACCGCAAGCCCGCCCCGCGCCCACTTCGGGCGTGACCCGGGCGCGGCGCGCGCTGTGCTGGTCGGGCGATGACCCCGCCCCGCGTCTTCCTGCCCTTCCTGCTGTTGCTCCTGCCCGCTCTAGTCCCGGCCGCGACGCCGGCCACGCGGTTGCCCCCGGCGGGGATCGAGGTCCCGGCCGCCGCCCGCGCGGAGCTCACCGCCGCCGCCGCTGCCTTGGCCGCGGACCTCGCCCAGCTGCGGGCCGAGCTGGTCGAACCGAGCCGAAAAGAGCTTCTCGAACTCACCCCCGACGCCGAGATCTTCCACAAGGCGGTCGACTGGGCCCTGCGGCACGATGAGTTCTTCGATCTGAAGCAGGTCGCGGCCGCCCACCGCGCCCTCGCCACCGGACGCGAGCGCGTCGCCGCCCTGCGTCGCGGCGAGGCCCCCTGGCGGAACGCCACCGGCCTGGTGGTGCGCGGCTACCGGTCCCGCATCGACGGCTCCGTCCAGCCCTACGGGCTCGTCATCCCGCCGGACCTGACCCCCGGCCGTCCGCGGCGGCTGATGGTCTGGCTCCTCGGCCGCGGCGAGAAGCGCACCGAGCTCGCCTTCATCGGCGAACGCGAGGCCGGGCCACCCCAACTCACCCCCTGCGACACAGTCACGCTCATCCCCTACGGCCGCTTCTGCAACGCGACCAAGTTCGCGGGCGAGACGGATGTCTTCGAGGCCCTCGCCGCCGTGCAGGCGGAACAATCGATCGACCCGAACCGAATCCTCGTGGCCGGCTTTTCGATGGGCGGCGCGAGCACCTGGCACCTCGCCACCCACCACGCCGGACTCTGGGCGGCCGCCGCCCCGGGCGCAGGCTTCGCCGAAACCGCCGCCTACGCCAAGGTCTTCGCCCCCGGCAAGGAGCCGCCCACCGCCTGGGAACAGAAACTCTGGGGCTGGTACGACGCCACCGCCTACGCGCGGAACCTGTCCCATTGCCCGACCATCGCCTACAGCGGGGAAATCGATCCGCAGAAGCAGGCGGCCGACGTGATGACCGCCGCGCTGGCGCAGGAAGGCCTCACCCTCCCCCACCTCATCGGCCCCGGCACCGCCCACAAGTACCACCCCGAAGTCCGCCAAGACCTCACGGCCCGCCTCGAAGCCCTGCTGGACCGCGGGCGCGATCCCCGACCCGCCACCCTCCAGGTTACCACCCGCACCCTGCGTTACCCCGGCGCCTCTTGGCTGCGCTTCGAGGGATTGGCGGAACACTGGAGCCGCGCCGACCTCGAAGGCACCCTCCGCGGCGACACCGCCGTGGACGTCACCACCCGCGGCACCACGGCCGTGCGCCTCGTCCTCCCCGGCCTGCGCTCGGTCAAGATCGACGGCCAGGAAGTCACGCTGCCCGCCCCGGCGCCGGAGACGGTGCTGCACCGCCAGGACGGCATCTGGCGGGCCGGCCCCCCGCCGGCCGGACCCCGCAAGCGTCCGGGCCTGACCGGGCCGGTGAACGACGCGTTCCTCGACCGTTTCCTGTTTGTTCGCCCCACGGGTAAAGCTTGGCACCCGGCGGTCGGCGCCTGGACCACGGCGGAACTGGAGCGCGCCCGCAGCCTTTGGCGCACCCTCTTCCGGGGGGATGCCCCGATCAAGGACGACACCGCCGTTACCGCCGAGGACCTCGCCTCCAGCCATATTGTCCTCTGGGGCGACCCGGGGGCCAACCAGCTGCTGGCGCGGCTATTGCCCGACCTGCCGCTGCACTGGGACGCGCGGAACCTGACCTTCCGGGGCGAACGGCACGACGCGGCGCACCACGCCCCGATCCTGATTTATCCCAATCCGTTGAACCCGGAAAAGTACGTGGTCCTAAACACCTGCATCGACTTCCGGGATCACGGCTACGGGTCCAATTCCCTGCAGACCCCGAAGCTGCCGGACCACGCTGTGATAGACCTGCGGGCCCCGCCGGGCCCGCGCTGGCCCGGGCGGATCGTGGCGGCCGGGTTCTTCGACGAAGCCTGGCGCTGATCCCGTCCCGCAGGCACGGGACAGGCCCCGCAGGCGCCCCGCAGGCGCGGGCCGGGGCGGGGCAGGCGCAGGGCAGATTTACGGCAAAAGCGCCTTGCGGTTTGCCCGGAGCCGGCCTGCCTTGAACGTCGCGCGCAACCTCGCGGGCGGCGCGCTCGTCCTCCCCGGTGCTCACCCCTCCTTCCGCCATGATCCGCTTCCTGCCCCCCCTCCTCGCGGTCGCCGCCTTCTCGGCGGTCCCCAGCACCGTCCTCGCCAGCAGCGGCTGGCTCAACTGGCGCGGGCCGGACCAAAACGGCGTCTCTACCGCCAAGACCAAGCTGCCGGACACCCTGGAGATCGGTGGCCCGAACCACCGCTGGTCCTTCAAGGTCCGCGGCGCGGGCACCCCGGTCGTGGCCGACGGCCGCGTGTACGCCTTCGGCTTCTACGGTGAGACCACGGATGTCGAGGAGACCCTCCTCTGCCTCGATGTGAAGACCGGGGCCAAGCTCTGGGAGTACCGCTTCCGGGACTACCTCAGTGACACGACCTACAACCGCTACGCCATCGGCGCCCCGGTGGTGGATGCCGAGACCGGTAACGTTTACCTCGAGTCCACCTGGGGCCAGCTGTTCGCCTTCAATCGCGACGGCAAGCTCCTCTGGGAGCACTCGATGATGGAGGAGTACGGCCGCCTCACCTTCCCCAACGGCCGCACCGGCTCCCTCGCGATTGACGGCCCGCTCGTCATCACCGACGGCATCACCGCCAACTGGGGCGCGGACGGCCCGGCCCGCAATCGCTTCTACGCCTTCGACAAGCGCACCGGGGAACTCGTCTGGTTCTGCACCCCGGGCATCGAGCCACTCGACAGCACCTTCGCCACGCCGGTCTTCGGCAACCTCGGCGACCAGCGGGTGATGTACGCCGGCACCGGTTGCGGGAACATCGTCTGCGTCAACGTCCGCACCGGCGAGCCGGTCTGGCGCTTCCGCCTCTCCCAGTCGGGCGTCAACGCGGACGTCCTCCTCGCCGGCCCGGGCAAGCTCATCGGGGTCCACGGCAAGGAGAACGTCGATGCCACCCACCACGGGCGCCTCGTCGCCCTCAAGATCCCCACCGAGTACCCCAAGGGCCCGAAGCCGGTCGTCCTGACCAAGGAGGCCGAGCTCTGGCGCAACGATGACTTTATGAGTTTCAGCAGCTCGCCCCTGCTGGTCAATGGCCGGGTCTATTCGACCATCGCCACCGGGAGCCTCCTCTGCGCCGACGCCGCCACCGGCAAACTGATCTGGAGCGAGAAGCTGGCGCCCGATCAGCTGCACGCCTCCCCCGCCTACGCGGACGGCAAGTTCTACGTGCCAATGCACAACGGCACGGTCCACGTCCTCAAGGACGCCGGCGACAAGGCGCAGATCGTCTCCGTCAACAAGCTCGACTCGCTGGTCCTGGGCGCCCCGGCCTTCTACGGCGATGCGGTCCTGATCTTCACCCGCGAGTCCCTCCACTGCTTCGGCCCCAAGGCCACCGCCGCCAGCGTGCCGCCTTCGGTGGCATTCAAGCCGGAGCCGGCGGCCACTGGGCCGGTAGCCCAGATCCAGGTCGTCCCGGCCGAGTTTGCCCTGATCCCGGGCCAGTCCCAGTCCTTTAAGGTCTGGGGCCTCGACGCCGCCGGCCGCCGCGTGCGGGAGGTCACCAGCGAGGCCACGTGGGCCAAGTTCATCCCGCCGACCGCCCTCGTGAAGTCTGAGGTCGATGGTGAGCTCGCGGGCGCGACCCTGCGCACCACGCCCACCGCGCGGCTCTCCGCCGGCCAGTTGCAGGCCAAGTGGAACAACCTCACCTCCGTCACCCGCGGCCGCGTCGTGGCCGGCCCGGGCCACCGGGAGACCTTCGATGCGCTGCCGCTCGGCCAGAAGAACGCGGCCGGCGAGGACGTCGGGTTCCCCCCGCTCCCCTGGCTCGGCGCCCGGGTCAAGTGGCACGCCCTCGAGAAGGGCGGCTCCAAGGTCGTGACCAACCGCTTGGACAACATCCTGTTCCAGCGGACGATGAATTTCATCGGGCCCTCGACCCTGCGGAACTATACCTTGGAGGCCGATGTGATGACGGACGGCGACCGCCGCGTGATGTCGTCGGTGGGCCTAGTCAACCAGCGCTACCTGATCACGATGGTCGCGAATAGCCGGATCCTCGAAGTCACCAGTAATCACGAGCGCGTAAAGGAATCGGTGCCCTTCGCCGCCCAACCCAACACCTGGTACCGCCTAAAGACCCGGGTCGACAGCGACGGCAAGGGCGGCGGCTGGGTGCGGGCCAAGCTCTGGCCCAAGGCGCAGCCGGAACCCGAAAAGTGGACCATCGAGGTCCGCCAAGAGAAACTCCACGACCGCGGCGCGCCCGGCGTGTTCGCTTTCTCCCCGCAGTCCCTCAAGCGCGTGTACCTCGATAACCTCGCCCTCTCCGCCAATGAATAAGCCTGCCCCCCTCTCCCGCCCCGCCGCCCTGCTCGCGCTGCTGGCCCTCACGGCCGCGCCGGCCGCCGCCAACGACTGGCCGATGTGGGGCGGCAACGCCTCCCGCAATATGGTGCAGCGGGCCACCGGGCTCCCGGATGACGTCGTCACCGGCAAGCTGATCCCCAAGACCGAGACCATCGACCCGCAGTCCACCAAGAACGTCCGCTGGGTGACCAAGCTTGGCTCCCAAACCTACGGCACGCCGGTGGTGGCGGGCGGCCGGGTCTTCGTGGGCACCAACAACGAATCCCCCCGCGACGCGGCCCAGCAGGGCGACCGCGGCGTGCTGATGTGCTTCGACGAGAAGACCGGCGCCTTTCTGTGGCAGCTGGTGATCCCGAAGGTCGGCGCCGGCAAGGTGAGCGACTGGGAATTCGTCGGCCTCTGCTCCTCGGCGGCCATCGACGGCGACCGCGGCTACGTGGTCTCCAATCGCGGCGAACTCATCTGCTTCGACGTCAAGGGGATGGCCGACGGCAACCAGGGCAGCTTCCAGGACGAGGCCAAGTTCTCGTCCGTCGGCGGCAAGCCCGTGACCGTGGGCCCGCAGAGCGCGGACATCCTGTGGGTAACCGACATCCGCACGGAGCTGGGCATCTTCCCGCATAACGTCTCGAGCTGCTCCCCGCTGGTGCTGGGCGACCACATCGTGATGGCGACCTCGAACGGCGTGGACTGGTCCCACCTGAACATCCCGGCCCCGATGGCGCCGGCCCTGGTGGTGGTGGACAAGAACACCGGCAAGGTGGTGGCGGAAGAGGCCTCGGGCGTCTCGACCCGCGCGCTGCACGCCAGCTGGGGTTCGGCGGCCTTCGCGACCGTCAAGGGCGTCCCGACGATCGTCTGGGGCGGCGGCGACGGCTGGTGCTACGGCTTCGACCGCACCCCGTACACCCACGCCGAAGGCTTCCCGGCGCTGAAGGAGTTCTTCCGCTTCGACGCCAATCCGACCGAATACCGGACCAAGAACGGCCAGCCCGTAAAGTACGCCACCCACGACGGCCCCAGCGAGATCATCGCCACGGTGATCGTCGACGGGGAGCGCGCCTATATGTCGATCGGGCAAGACCCGGAGCACGGGGACGGCGTTGGGATGGTGAGCTGCATCGACCTCTCGGCCCGCGGGGACATCACCGGCAAGGCCCTCTGGGTGAACAAGTCCATTGGCCGCTCCATCTCCACCCCGAGCCTGCAGGACGGCCTGCTGTTCCAAGCGGAGTACGACGGCGACATCCACTGCCTCGACGCCGCCACCGGCAAGACCCTCTGGACCCACGCGACCAACAGCCGCATCTGGTCCTCCACCCTCGTTGCGGACGGCAAGCTCTACTGCGGCACGGAAGACGGCGAGTTGGTGGTGCTGAAGGCCGCCCGCGAGAAGCAACTGGTGGCGAAGATCGAGTTCTACACCCCGATCTATTGCTCCCCCGTGGTGGCCAACAACACCCTCTACATCGCGACGATGACCCACCTATTCGCGGTCGGAAAGTGATCCGCCCGCCCTCGCCGAACGTATCCTCCCCACCTCCCTCCCGCTTCCGACCCAGATGAGCAGCACCCTTACCGTCCCCCAGGCCCAGGCCGCCCTCGATGCCTGGACCCGCGAAATGATCGCCTGGCACTTCTCGCCCGCCACCGGGTGCGACTACTGGCTCAGCTGGGCTAAGGAGGCCGGCTGGAACCCCCTCAAGGAGATCAACTGCTTCGCCGACCTGATGCGGTTCGACCACTTCGACGACGAGGTCCTGCGCAAGGAGCAGCCCGAACGCTTCGTCCCGAAGGCCTACGCCAACCGCCCCTACAACATCTTCGAGACCGGCGGCACCACCGGGATGCCCAAGCAGCGCGTGGGCTGGGACGACTACAAGGTGGATTACGAGGAGTTCAGCGACCACTACGGCCCGGACTTCTTCCCCAAGGGCACCAACTGGCTGATGGTCGGCCCGACCGGCCCGCGCCGCCTGCGCCTCGCGATCGAGCATCTGGCCAACTATCGCGGCGGCTCGTGCTACTTCGTCGATCTCGACCCCCGCTGGGTGAAGCGCCTGATCGCGATGGGCGAGGGCGCGATGGCCCGTAAGTACCAAGAGCACGTGATCGACCAGGCGGCGACCATCATCCGCCACCGGAACATCCAGTGCATCTTCACCACCCCGCGCCTGCTGGAGAACCTCGCCGAGCGGATGTCCCTCGTGCAGGCCGGCATCAAGGCCGTCTTCGCGGGCGGCACCACGATGACTCCCCAGTACGTCCGCTTCGTGGTCGAGGAGGTCCTCGAGGGGAAGATTAACTTCGCCCCCACCTACGGGAACACCCTGATGGGCCTCGCGATCAGCCGGAAGCTGAAGCCCGAGGACAAGTACAGCCTCACCTACTACGCGCCCCAGCCCCGCGCCACCCTCCGCATCGTTCACCCGGATCGCCCGAACGAGCTGATGCCCTACGGCGAGTATGGCCGGGTGGAGCTGACCACGATGACCCGCGAGTTCTTCGTCCCGCGCTTCCTCGAGCGCGACGAGGCCATCCGCCGGCCGCCGTGCGACGAGTTCCCCTGGGACGGCGTGGGCGACGTGCGCCCGTTCCAGTCCCTCACCAAGACCATCATCGAAGGCGTTTACTGAGGCCCAGCCTATGAGCGAGACCCTGCACCTGCCCGTCCTGCGTTTCGGCCGGCCCTACGAGAGCCTGGACCGTCTGCGCTTCAACGTCGATGGCCAAGCCATCGAGGTCAGCCTCGCCAACTCGGGCCTCATCCGCCGCGACCTGAAGCTGATCCCGGAGGCGGTGCGCCGCCTGCAGGCCATTCCCTCCGCTAAGCTGGCGGACGCGATGGAGAAGGCAGCCGACCTGTTCCTCACCGGTAACCTGCCTTGGGGCCTCGGCGACCGCCTGCAGAGCCCCGATGACTACGTGGCGGTCCTGTCGCAGTTGACCGGCATGCCGCTCAGCCTCGGGCGCCTCAATATGGGCAAGGTCCACGCCGCGATGGCCAACATCCGCGCGGTGATGGCGGGCCTGACCCGCGGGATGTCGTTCGACCTGTTCGACAAGGGCTTCATCCGGCAGGACGGCCTGGATGTGAACTTCTTCCCGCAAACGGACAGTCTGGGCGTGCTCCTGCCGAGCAATTCCCCCGGCGTAAACTCTCTCTGGCTGCCGGCCCTCGTGATGAAGATCCCGGTGGTGCTGAAGCCGGGCCGCGAGGACCCCATCACGCCGTACCGCCTCGTGCAGGCGATGATCGCGGCTGGTTTCCCCGCCGAAGCCTTCGGCTTCTACCCGACCTCCCACGACGGCGGCGATGCGCTGCTGTTCGGCACCGGCCGGGCGATCGCCTTCGGCAGCGATGCCACCGTGCGCAAGTACGCCCCTTACCGGCACATCCAGGTGCACGGCTCCGGCCGCAGCAAGGTACTCTTTGGCGACGACTTCGCGGACGACTGGCGCAAGCACCTCGGGGTGGTCGTGCAGTCGATCGCTTCCAATGGCGGCCGCAGCTGCATCAACGCCTCCGCCGTGCTCATCAGCCGCCACGGGGCCGAGCTGGCCGACGCGCTCGCCAAGGAACTGGCCGCGATTGTCCCGCGCGCCCGTACCGACCCGCAGGCCGTGCTCTGCGGCTTCGCCAACCCGGCCGTCGCCCGCGGCATCAACGACCGCATCGACGAGTTGCTGCAGACCCCGGGCGCGGAGGACGTCACCGCCCGCTACCGCCAGGGGCCGCGGATGATCGAGGCCCACGGCCAGACCTTCCTGCAGCCGACCCTCATCGCCTGCTCCGATCCGACGCACCCGCTCGCGAACACCGAGTATATGTTCCCGTTCGCCAGCGTGCTGCAGGTGCCACAGGCGGAGATGATCGGGACCATCGGCGAATCGCTGGTCGTCTCGGCCATCACCCACGACCGCGACTGGACCATCGACCTGATGACCAGCACCAACATCGAGCGGTTGAATATTGGGCCCTATCCGACCAACCGGGTCCAGTGGGAGCAGCCGCACGAGGGCAACCTCTTCGAGTTCCTGTACCGGCGCCGCGCCCTCCAGGGCGATCTGGTGGCGGCTGGCTGAGCCCGGCCGCCCGCGGCGCCGCGCCCCCGCCCCGTCCGCATGCTTTCCGGCCTCGTCCGCGCCCGCCTCCGCCGCACCCTCCCGTTGCTCGGGTCGGTGCTCCTGTTGGCAGGCTGCGGGCCCAAGCCG
>NEUZ01000019.1 GCA_002304435.1 Opitutia bacterium Tous-C8FEB
GCTGGGCCGCGCGCTCCCCCCCACCCCGCCCGCCGAGGGCCGCCTCGCCGCCCCGGCCGAGCTGGCCGCCTACGTCAACGAGCCGTTCTACCCCCAACTGGCCACCCGCCTGGCCACGCGGAACCTGTCCACGCGCCTGCGCGAGCGCGTCGACGCGTACCGGGAGCGCAAGGCGAAGCTGACCGAGGAACTGCGCGCGGAACTCGGGCGGGCGCAGGCCCTCCCCGCCACGGAACGCGCGGCCGCGCTCGGCGGGCTAGCTGTCCGGCAGCGCGATCCGCTCCGCGACCTTGAGGCGGAGGCGGAGGAACTGCGCCGCGACCTGCAGGTGGGCGATCAGACCTGGGGCGCGCTGCGCCAGTGGCGCCTCGGCAACGACGAGCGCCGCGGCTTCTCCCCGCTCGAGATCGCCCAGGTGATGCGCTCCTACGCGTTCTACCAGAACGGACTGCTGCCCGCGCAGCGCCGCCTGCTCCGCGAGATTGCCCTGGAGCTGCAGGCCGCCGGCGAGACGGCCGATGCGGCGGCCGTCAACCAGCCGCACCTCTTCTTCCCGCCGGAACCCGCGCGCGTCCTCCCACCCGACGGCCTTTCGCCGGAAGTCGCCGCGCGCCTCGCCACCTACCAGGCGCGCAAGGCCGCGCTGAAGAAGGAGCTCTTCGACGCCGTCCACGCGCACGACGGCCAGGCGTTCCCGTGGCTCCGGGGCAACACGATGTCCGCGCTCGCGCGCCGCCAGGAGGCCCCCCTCGCCGAACTCGAGGGGCTCGCCGAGGAGATCCGTCAGGGGCTATCCGGAAACCCCGAGCCGGCGCCCCTCGCCGAGCGCACGCCGTTGCCGCCCGTGCTGCAGGAGCGCGTCGCCACCCTCCTCCGCGACGTGGCCGCCGCCCAGCAGTCCGCGGTGATGCGCATCGAGGCCCTGCTCGCCGGCGCCCGCGACCTGCCGGTGCAGACCAATTATCGTTTCGACGCCGAGGGCATCCGTTTCGTCGTGGTCCCGCTCCGGACCGAGCGCGGGGCCAAGCCCGCGGCCGCGGACACCCCCGCCCGGATCACCGCCCTGCGGGAGGGAATCAGCGCGGTCGCCGAGGACTACGGGCGCCGCCTCGCCGGCTTCATCAACGAGCGCGATGCGATCCGCACCGAGGCCGGCGCGCTGCTCCAGCTCGGCCGTGCCGACCGGCTCGACCAAGCCCTGCAGACCGCGATGCGCGTGGCCAACGCCCGCGAGACCCTCGAGGTCTACCGGGACTACCGGACCGCCCTGTTCGCCCCGGGACTTTCCCCCGAGCAGCGCCGCCTGCTCTTTGACCACGTGATCGTGCGCCTTGAACTCCCGCTGCCGCGGGGCGAACTCCAGCCGGTGAACCGCGCGCCCACCTGGTAGGCCGCAAGGAAAATAGACCTCGGCATCCGGCCGCGATCCGCGGGTTAAAGTCCGAGCACCCGCAGCAGTCCCTGGCCGAGCCGCTCCCACCAGCGGTGGGCGGCAGCAGCGGCGCCCGGAGCTCCGGTCGCCTCGAGCAGAACCAACCCGCGGCCCGCCAGCTGTTCGTCCCACAACGGATGCCGTCCGCGGTAGTAGCTCCAGAAGGTCTCCGCGCGGACCGGCCGCCGCGCCACGCCGAGAGAATGGCCGATCACGAGATCCGACTGCATCCGGCGGACGCCCCCCGCGAGGGCCTCCGCCCGGATGCCGCGCCGCCCGGCCACCGCGAGCACGCAGGGCCCGCTCCAGACGAAATGGCGGAAACGCCCACCCATCCACGCCTGCCAGGAGGTCAGGTGCCAGCGAGCCCGCAGCCGCACGGGCGCATCGACGGCCGCCAGTACGCCCACGACGTGGCGCGGGCTCAGCACCAGGGCCTCCCCCGCAGGCACCTCCACCGCCGCCAGTTCCTGCTGCGGATCCTCGCGGCTCGCCAAGGTGACCTCCCCACGTCGTCCGCCTTCCGGATGGAGTTCCTGCAACTCGTGCCAGCCCGCGGCGAGGCTCGTGAGCGGCGCGCCCGGGTCGAGCAGCCAGCGGGTCCGGCGGCGGAAGACGTCCTCCGACGATTGCAGGTATTCTGGCTTCACCCACAAACGCTCCGCGGGGCCGATCGACCACGGCAGCGCAACCCCGGCGGCGCGGATCTGGGGCGACACCGGGGCCTCCGGCCCCAGCCGCAACGGGCGCCCCCGCGCGATCCACGGACCCAGCACAAAGTACGCGCCGAGCGCCCAGACGGTCGGGCCGGCGAACACGAGCGCGAGCGTCACGACCACCGGCACGCGGACCGCGGTCCACGCCGCTTCCAGTCGCCGCCAGAATGGAGATTGCCCGGCCTCGGCCGTCGCGAGCTCCCGCCGCACCCGTCCCAGCGCCTGCGCCACTTGGCCGTCCTCCCCCGAAAGGCGCCCGAGGAGCGCCTCCGTGACCGCGATCCGGCGGCGGGTCTCCGCCTGCATCTCTTCCATCCGCCGGCGCCGTTCCGCGTTGGTAGCGATCTGGGCCGGATCCCCAAACCAGCGCTGCCACCAGCCGGAGGCGTCCTCCAGCGCGGCCAGCACCCGCGCGGCCCGGCGCACCCGCTCCTGCTGCTCGGCCAGATCGCGGCGGGTGGCGGCGAGGCGCCCGGCCAGGTCCGCCCGCCACGCGAGCAGCCGGGTCTCCTCCTGCCGTCCGGCCTCCACCCGCGCCCGCCGTTCCCCTTCCCGGAGGGTTTCCTCGCCGACCAGCGTCCAGACCAGCCGCGCCCCCACCGCCGCCGCGATGATCACCAGCGCCAGCCCCAGCCGGCGGCCGAGGGCGGCCGCGAGTTGGAGCAGGATGGCGTGCATCCCCTTACCCTCGGCGCGGCGGGCGCCGGATTCAATCCCGGGGCCACGCCACCCGGATGCCGTTTGCCACCCACGTCCAACCGCTCCAAACTCCCGGAACCAAACCCCTTATGTCCAAGGCCATCGTCTCCTCACTCTACGATTCGGAAGTCTTCCGGATGGCCTGCCGCCAGTTCGATCAGGCCGCGGACGCGATCAGCCTGCCGGACGCGATCCGCGACCGCACTAAGTACCCGCGCCGCTGCCTTGCCGTCTCGCTGCCCGTGCGCCGGCGGGACGGGAGCGTCACCGTTTTCGAGGGCTACCGGGTCCAGCACAACCTTTCCACCGGTCCCTCGAAGGGCGGGATCCGCTTTCACCAGGACGTCACCCTCGGCGAGGTGGCCGCACTCGCAATGTGGATGAGTTGGAAGACTTCGCTCGTCGGCCTGCCCTACGGCGGCGCCAAGGGTGGGGTGATCGTGGACCCAAACCAGCTCAGCGAGGGGGAATTGGAGCACCTCTCCCGGCGGTATATGCAGGAGATGGTCAACTTCGTCGGCCCGCAAGTGGACGTGCCCGCGCCCGACGTGGGCACCAACGAGAAGGTGATGGGCTGGATGATGGACACCTACTCGAACCACGTGGGCCACGTGGCCAGCGCGGTCGTCACCGGGAAACCCCTCTCGCTCGGCGGCTCGCAAGGACGGCGCGAGGCCACCGGCGCCGGCGTCGCCTACCTCGCCCGCCGCTACCTCGAGGACCTCGGGCTGCCCATAACTCAGGCCACCGTGGCGATCCAGGGTTTCGGCAACGTCGGCAGCGAAACCGCCCTCGCTCTCGCGCGCGCCGGCGCCCGGATCATCGCCATCTCCGATTACACCGGCGGCATCCACAACCCCCGGGGCATCGACCTCGCCCGGGCCCTCGAGTACGTCCGCACCCAGCGCACCCTGCGGGACTTCGACGGCGGCGAGGCCGTGACCAACGAGGAACTCCTTGAGCTCCCCTGCACCATCCTCGCGCCCTGCGCCCTCGAACGCGTGATCACCGCCGCGAACGCCCCGCGCCTCCGGTGCCGCCTGATCGCCGAGGGCGCCAATGGCCCCACCACCAACGAGGCCGACCGCATCCTCGAGGAACGCGGCGACATCGAGCTGATCCCCGACGTGCTTTGCAATTCCGGCGGCGTGATCGTCTCGTACTTCGAGTGGCTGCAGAACCTCTCCAACTTCTACTGGGATCGCGACGAGGTCCTGACCAAGCTCTTCGCGATGCTCGACCGCGCCAAGGATGCGGTCGAGGCGCAGCGCCGGAAATTTAAGTTCAGCCGCCGCCTCGCCGCGCTCACGCTCGGCATCCAGCGGGTCGCCGACGCCAAGCAGAGCCGCGGACTGTTCCCCTGAACCGCCGCGCGCCGCTGCTCAGGTCCGCAGCGCCCGCGGGTTGAACACCGCGACCGCCCCGGGCCGCAGCAAGCGGAGGAGCGCGACCATTTCCGCCCGCGGAAGCGCGAGACACCCCGCGGTGCCCCCACCCCGGTCGTCGCGCACGTGCACGAAGATCGCGCTCCCGGCCCCCGGAACCACGGGGTCGCAGTTGTAATCCAACCCCAGGCCGAACTCGTAGAGGGCATCGTCGCGGCGCATCCGCTCCGCGCTTCGCGCCGGATGGGGCGCGGTCACCCAGCGGTTGTAGTCCGGCGACGCCGGGTCGTCGACCCAGAGGTCCGCCGCCGTGCAGGCCCGGTAAGGCAGGGCCGTCTCGGCGCTCGCCGCGTAGCCGAAGGCGAGGCTGATACCGAAGATCCCCGAAGGGGACCGGCCATCGCCCTCCCGTTTCTCTCCCGGCGCGGCGAATCCTCCCCGCCCCGCCACCGCCTCTTCACAGGACCAGATCCGCGTCCAGCCGCTTGGCCCGTCCGCCCACAGGCTCGCGTGCGCCTCCGGCGGAAGGGCCCCCGGCTCCGCGACCAATGCCAGCCTCACCCCGGCGGCGCGCAGGCGCGGGCCCCAAGCTGGCTCGCCCAGTGACGATTCCCTACCCGCGTTCACGGCGCCGCGGCCACGCCGCCAGAAACGCGATGCACCGTGCCGGCGATCACGCGGACCACCTCGCGCCCGTCCCCGCCGCGCAACCGGCAGGTCAGCTCAACCACCTGCGCTGGGACGAGCCCGGGAATGACTAATCGCACCACTCGCGGATCCTCCGCGGCGAGCGCGGAAACCACGGGCCAGGTGCGCTCGTTTAAACGCGGGCTCCCGTAGCTCGCGCTCCGCCGCAGGTCCCACGCGCGGACCGCGAAATCGCCGGGCGCGACGGCGCCGGGCGGATCGCTGAAGGTGAGTTCCACGCCATCCGCCCGGATCCGCCAGCTGACCGGCAGCAGCGCGGGCCGGCCCGTCGGCCGCAGCCGGTAGAAGCCTCCCTCCTGCAGGGTCTGCGAGGTGGCCCACGCGGAAAGGCCCGCGAGGTAGAGGTCCCCCGATCCGGGATGGAAGCGCGCCCGCATTATCCCCGTCGGGAAATCCGGCACCGGCAGCGCGCACACCGCCCCCTGCGGCTCGCCACCGCCCGGCTCGCTGATGAGCACCTCTAGGCGGCCCACGCCGTAGGAGAGGTTGAGGTGGGTGCCGGCCCAGCGCTCCCATCCGCGGCCGTCGACCGCGACGAGCTCCGCCGGCGAACGGTCGAACGCTTTGTCGATCCAGCAGACCGGAAGCGCCATCGCCGCGTCGGATGAGTCCGCGGGCGCCCCGTGACTCCACTGGTTGCCATAGAAACGACCCGGCACCACCCGGTTGATCCGATTCATCGGCATCCAGTGGCCCTCTTGGTCGGTCACGTAGAAGCTGCCATCTGGGTTGAGGCACACGCCGTTGGCCGCACGGAAACCGTTCGCGAGGATCTCCGTGTTGCGACCATCCGCGCTCACCTTGAGCAGCGTGCCGTGGTGGGGCACGAGGGCGGTCCGCGCGTGGCGGGCGCTCTTCGCGTAGTAGAAGTTGCCCGCGGCGTCCGTCTGGAGCCCCATCGCGAACTCGTGGAAGTGCTCCGTCACCTGGTGGTCGCTGTTGAAGCTCTCCAGAAAGTCCGCCTCCCCGTCGCCATCGCGGTCGTGCAGCCGTACCAACTGGTCCCGGCAGGTGACGAACACCTCCCCGTCGCGCACGCGCACGCCCAGCGGCTGGAACAGGCCGGCCGCAATGCGCCGCCAGCGCACGGTGCCCGTCGCGTCGCCGAGGCCCGACACCCTCCACACGTCCCCGTCCCAGGTGCACACGAAGGCCTCCGCCCCGCCCGGCGCGAAATCGAAGCCGCCGGGCCGCACGCGCGCCCGCCACGGGTTGTCCACCGGCAGCGAGAGCCGCTCCCACGCGAAGGCGCCGTCCGCCGGACTGGCGACCACCGGCGCGGCCAGTTCCTCCGGCCAGCGGGATGGCCCCCCCGCGAGGAACGGCGCGAGGTCCAAGGGTTCGCCGGCCGCGGCGGGCAACGGGGAACCGGGCCGCGCCAACCGCAAAGCCAGCCGTACCGGGGTCGCACCCGCCGGGATGCGCAGCGTGATGAAGCCCTCGCCGTGGCCGAGCGCGAGCGCCGGCCCGCCCCGCAAGCCGACGACCGCGCCCGCGTCGGCCACCCGCAGGAGCAGGTCCCGCGCCGAGCGCGCCACGTTGAGGGTGCGGACAAACACCGGCTGCGCCGGCGAGCCCTCGAGGTCGTGCGTCTCGAGGACAACGGTCCCGCCCACCTCGTATTCTAGGACCACGCGTTCCCCGTGCCGATGGAGACCGCGGTAACGCATCCAGTCGCGGGGCAGCGGCCCAAAGCGACGGCCATCGACGCCGACGATCCGCCGGTCATCGAAGCGGCCCGTCGCCGGATCCGCCCAGCCCGGGGCGTCTGCCGTTTCGAAGTGCAGCGTGCCGACGGTCCGCGGACGCACGACGTGGCGGCCGTTGAAATTGATGCCTTCCCAGTCGATGAAGCCCTCGCCCGTCCAGCCGCCCGCGAGCCGCAGGGTGTCGTGCTCAAAAACCACCCACGCCCGACCCGCGGCGACCCCGCCCGGCCCGCGATCGAGGCGGATGGCGATGCCCTTCTGCGCTAGGTTCGCGCGCGGGGCTACCTGGTCGAGTTGCTGCCCCCGCAGCGCGGCCGCCGCGGCGCGGCGGGCCTCGTCCGCCAGTTCGTAGGTGCCGATTAGGTAGGAGCCATAGTCCATCTCCCGCCACGGCTCGCGTCGGACCGGCTCCGGTCCGCGTTCCCGGCCGGGCGGCAGCGCGGCGAGGTACGCGTCGTCAACGGGCGGGCGCACCGCGGGCCCGCGTCCGGCGAGGAACGTCTCCCGGAGGTAATGGATGACGTCGTACTTCTCGCGCGGGGTGAGCCCGGTCTGCGGGGGCATCCGGCCCCAGCCCCGGGTAAGCGTGGCGTAGAGGGCGAGTGGATCGGCGCCGCGGGGGAAGGTGTGTTCCCCGAAGCGGGGGGCGTCGGGGAGCGAGCCGGGCAGGTTGAGGTCGCCGTGGCAGGCGTGGCATACGAGTTGGTACACCCGTTCGCCGCGGGCGCGGGCGGCCGGGTTCCACGCGCGGATCAGCCCAGCGTGATCGAGATTCCGCTCGTAGGCGGGCAGGTCCGCCTCGGCGAGCAACGGCCCCGCGGCGGGGTCCGCGGCCCGTAGCGCCATCAGCACACCCGCCAGGATTGGCACCACCGCGCGCAGGGAAAAACGCATCTAGGCAGCGTGGGCTTCCGGCCCGCGACGGCAACGCCCAAGCGGCGGCGGCGCCCCCCCCTTTCCGGGTCAGCGCGCGCTCGGTTTTCCGTTGCGGGCCCCACAGCCTGCCGTTGTAACGACCCCTTCCTCGCTCCATGCATCTCAAGGCGCTCAAGCTGCACGGCTTCAAAAGCTTTGCCGACCCCACCACCCTCCGCTTCGAACCCGGGGTGACCGCGGTCGTGGGCCCGAACGGCTGCGGCAAGTCCAACATCGCCGACTCGATCCGCTGGGTGCTCGGCGAACAGAGCGCGAAGGCCCTGCGCGGCGGCAAGATGCAGGACGTAATCTTCGAGGGCGCCGACACCCGCAAGCCGGCCCAGCTCTGCGAGGTCTCGCTGCTGCTCACCGAGTGCGAGCAGCAGCTGGGCAGCGAGTACCACGAGATCGAGATCACGCGGCGCGTGCACCGGGACGGACAGAGCGAGTACGCCTTCAACGGGCAGCCCTGCCGGCTGAAGGACATCCAAAAGCTGTTTATGGACACCGGCGTCGGCCGGACCAGCTACTCGATTATGGCGCAGGGCCAGATCGACCAAATCCTGTCCTCGAAGCCCGAGGAGCGGCGCGCGGTCTTCGAAGAGGCCGCCGGGATCACCAAGTACAAGTCCCAGCGGCGCGAGGCGTTACAGAAGCTGGCCCTCACCGACCAGAACCTCGCCCGCGTGGCGGACGTCATCGGCGAGGTCTCGCGCCAGATCGGAAGCCTGCGCCGCCAGGCCGCGAAGGCGCTGCGCTACAAGCGGCTCCACCACCGGCTGCGCCACCTCTCCCTCGCGTGGAGCGGCCGCCAGCACGCCACCCTCGCCGCCGGGCTCGCCGAGCTGGAGGTTCGCGTAGGCTCCCTGCGTGGCGCGGCGGAGGAACGCCGCGCCCACTTTGAGGAACAGGAGGCTGCCCTGGCCGCGCGCCGGGCCGCCCGCAGCCGCCTCGGCCAGCGGGTTCAGGACGCCCAGCAGGCCGTCTTCGACGTGCGTTCGCAACGCGAGGCCGCGGACAATGCCGCCAACCTCGCCCAGATCCGCCGCGGCGGCCTGGAGGACCGGTTGGCCTCCTCCCGCGATAATCTTGCCGAGGTGGAGATGCAGTTGCGCGAGGTCTCCGCTCAGGTCGACACCGGCGCTCAAGACAAGCAGCTCCAGCTCGAGCTGCTCGGCGGCAGCGATGCGGTCTACCAGCAGCGCAACCGCGAGCTGGGCATCGTCGAGGGCGAGCTCGGCCGCCTCGAGGCCGCGCTGGGGCAGGCCCGTTTCGAGCTCCTCCAGCTCGAGAGCACGGTGGCCCGCCTGCGCACCGACTGTTCCGGCTACGAGGTCGACCAGAAGACGAGCCTGCACAAGCACGACACGCTCGCGCAGGAGCTCGAGGGCGTCCGCCAGCTTCGCGCGTCAGCCGAACAACAGGTCGCCGAGGCGGAGGCCCGCGCAGAGGAGGCCCTCGCGACCAAATCACGCGCCCAGGCCGAGGCCGGGACCGCGCAGCAGACGATCACCGACCTCACCCGCGAGTTCCGCGAGGCGCAGCGCCGCCTGCAGGACATCGACCGCCAACTCGCCCAGCGCACCGCCCGCCTCCGCCTGCTCCAGCAGTTGCAGGAGCGCTGGGAAGGCTTCGGCGAGGGCGCCAAGGCCGTCCTCCAGGGCCGGCTCGACGCCGCGCTGGCCGGCAGCAAGGCCGTCCCCATCTCCCAAGGCCTAGCGGTGCAACCCGCCTACGCCCGCGCGATCGAGGCGATCCTCGGCTCCGCCGCGGAGGCCATCAGCGTCGCCGAGCTCGCGACCGCCCAGCGCATCCTCGCCCAGCTCGAGGCCGAGCAGATCGGCTCGGCCGTGCTGCGCGTCACGGAAATCGGCCTCCGCACCGAAGGCTACCAAGAGCTCCCCCCGGGGTTGATGCCCGCGACCGGCGGGCTCGACGCCGTAGAGGGCGGGCACCCCGCCCTAGGCATCCTCCGGGAATCCTACATCGCCGAGGATCTCGGCGCCTTCCTCGCCTTCTGGAAGGAGAATCCCGCCTTTCCCTTCCTCGCCGTCGCCACCCGCAAGGGGGACCTTGTCGACCGCCGCGGCCTAATCTTCGGCGGACACCAAAACGGGAAACGGGCCGCCCAGAGCATCGTCCAGCGCGAGATCGACCTCCGCGAGACCAGCCGGGCCCTCGCCGAGGACCAGCAGGCGCACGACGCCCAGAAGGCAGTGATCGACGCCCTCTCCGCCCGCCTCACCGAGGCCGAGCAGGCCCTCGAGGAGCGCCGCGCCGAGGTCCTCGCCGCCACCCAGCAACTCGCCGCCGTGCAGGCCGAGGAGCGGAACACGCGGCGCAACGCGGACGAAGTCAGCCAGCGCATCACCCGGATGGAGAACGAGGTCACCGGCCTCGAACGCGCCCGCGACGAGGCCCACGCACGCTGGGAAAAAGCTCAGGTCGGGCTCGCCGCGGCCGAGACGGCGGTGTCCGGCCACCGGGAATCCATCCGGCAGCAGGAATTGCGCCTGACCGAGCTGCGCGCGGACCGTGACGTGAAACGCGAGTCGCTCGCGCAGGCCCGCCTCGAACTCGCCGAACGCCGCCAGAAGGTGGAGGTCATCGACCGCGGCCTCGGGGAGATGGAACGACGCCGGCAGCAACTCGGAGAGCTCTTGGCCCAACGGCAACACGAGATTGAGTCGTGGACCGAGCAGACCGCCGACTTGGAACGAGAGGTCGGTACCCAGCGGGCCCGCGCCGCGCAGCTCGCGGAAACCCTCGCTGTGGCCCAAGACCAAGTGGAACAGGCGCGGGTGGAACTCGCCGACGTCGAGCGTGCGATTTCCGGCCTCGAGGCCGCCCAGCACGCGGTGCGCGAGCAATCCGAGGCGGCCCAGAGCGAACTCGCCACGCACGAGGTTCGGCTCGCGGAAACCCGCCAGCGCCTCGGATTCCTCGACGAGGAGGTAGTGCGGGAATTCCAGGTGGCGGTCGGTACGATTGACTGGCGCCGGCAGCTCTGGCGCGCGGACGACGAGCCCGAAGGAATCAAGCCGCTGGACCTCGAGGAGGAGGACGAGGAGCCGTCCCCCGGCCCCGCGCCGCAAACGTCCGCCGAGGGTGAAGCCGCAGCCGGCACCCGCCGGCGGCGCCGCCGCAAGGAGCCCCGCGGGGAACCGACCGACGCTGATCTCGCGGCGCTCGACGCCACCGACTGGCCCCCGATCAAGGCGGAGGTGGACGCCCTCCGGCAGCGCCTGTCCGGGATGGGCGCCGTGAACTTGGTCGCCATCGAGGAGTACGCGGACCTCAAGCAGCGCCACGACTTCCTCGCGGGGCAGGTCAACGACCTAAACACGGCGAAGGCGGAGCTGGTGAAGGCCATCGACGAGATCAACCAGACCTCGCTCCAGCAGTTCCAGATCACGTTCGAGCAGATCCGAAAGAACTTCGAGTACACGTTCCACACCCTATTCGGCGGCGGACGCGCCCACCTAGAACTGATCCAGGCCGAGGACATCCTCGAGAGCGGCATCGAGATCGTGGCCCAGCCCCCCGGCACCAAGCTCAAGGGCATCACGCTGCTCTCCGGCGGCCAGAAGACCCTCACCGCCGTCGCACTACTCTTCGCCTTGTATATGGTGAAGCCCTCGCCGTTCTGCCTCCTCGACGAGTTGGACGCGCCCCTCGACGAGTCGAACATCGGCCGCTTCACCGACCTGCTGCGCAAGTTCGTCAAGGATTCGCAGTTCATCATCATCACCCACAACAAGCGCACGGTCTCGGCCGCGCAGGCGATCTACGGCGTGACGATGGAGGAGCGCGGCGTCTCCAAGACGGTCTCGATGCGCTTCAACGCGGATCGGGGCGAGGCGGAGGCGCCAGCGCCCAACCTGGCCGAGTCGGTGCGCGGCGCCCGGGTGCGCTCCGAGAGCCCGGCGCCCGCCGCCAGCCCCGCCTGATCCCCCGGCCGATGCGCGCGCTGCTGGCGAGGCTGCAGGGCTTAGCGCCCGCGCCGAGCTCTTCCGGGGCCCGCGCGGAAGCCTTGGCGGCTCAGACCCTCACGGCCCGGGGCTGGCGCGTGCTAGCCCGGAACTGGCGCAACCCGGCCGACCGCCGGGAGGAACTCGACCTCGTCTGCGCGGACGGCGAGGTGCTCGTGTTTGTCGAAGTCAAGGCGCGGGCCGCCCACGCCCTCGTGCCGGGGTACTTCGCGGTGGATGCCCGAAAGAAAAAGGTGCTGCTGCGGGCCGCCCGCGCCTACCTCCGCGGCCTGCGCCGCCCGCCCCGCACGGTCCGCTTCGACGTGGTGGAGGTAGCGCTGGGCGCGGAGGGAACCGCCGGCGGGCCCGGCGATCCACCCTTGCGGCACTTCGAAAACGTGCCGCTGTTCCCCCGCTACTTCCGCGGCGCCTGAGCTCGGCAGGGGCCGCGGACGCGGGGTCGTCAGCGGGCGAGGGCGCGGTTGAGGGCGCTGATGATCGCCTTGATCGAAGCGAGCTCGATATTGGTGTCGATGCCCGCGCCGAAGAGCGTCAGGCCCCGGTCGGTCTTGATTTGGATGTAGCTCACTGCCCGGGCCTCGGAACCCTTCCCGAGCGAGTGCTCCGCGTAGCTGAGCACCTCAAAGCGCGGCAACGCGGTCGCGGCCAGGGCCCGCGTGAACGCGTCGATGGGGCCGTTGCCCTGCCCGGTGAGCTCGCGCGCCACCCCGTCGATCACCAGCGCCGCGACGCAGGTGACGTCGCTGTCGCGCTCGGTGGTCTTGAAGTGCTGCAGGGCCAAGGGCGTGCGGCGTTCGAGATACTCTTGGCGAAAGATCTCGTGCACATCCGCCGGGGTCAGCTCGGTACCGCGGGTGTCGGCGACCTCGTTGATCAGGCGGCCGATCTCGCGGTGCATCGCCTTGGGCAGGCTGTAGCCGAACTCCTGCTCGAGGATGTAGGCGACGCCACCCTTGCCGGACTGGGCGTTGATGCGGATGATCGCGCGGTAGCTGCGGCCGATGTCGGCCGGGTCAATCGGGATGTAGAGCACGTCCCAGGGGTCATTGGGCCGGGCCGGGTCGCGTGCGGCCCAGGACTTCTTGATCGCATCCTGATGCGAGCCACTGAAGGCAGTGAACACCAGTTCCCCCGCGTAGGGGTGGCGCGGCGGCACCTCAAGGCGCGTCGTGCGCTCGTAGACTTCGCGGATCTCGTTGATGTTGCTGAAGTCGAGCCCCGGGTGGATGCCGTGGGTGTAGAGGTTCAGCGCGGAGGTCACGAGGTCGAGGTTGCCGGTGCGCTCGCCGTTGCCGAAGAGCGTGCCCTCGACTCGGTCCGCCCCCGCGAGCAAGGCCAGCTCGGTGGCGGCAACGCCCGTGCCGCGGTCGTTGTGCGTGTGCAGCGAGACCAGCGTGCGGTCCCGCCGGGTGAGGTGCCGGCACATCCACTCGATCTGGTCAGCGTGCACGTTGGGCGAGGCGTACTCCACCGTGGCCGGCAGGTTCAGAATGATCGGCTCAGCCGTGGTTGGCTGCCAAACATCCGTAACCGCCTCGCAGACCTCGAGGGCGTAATCCAGCTCCGTGCTGGTGAAGCTCTCCGGCGAGTACTCGAACCGCACCCCCGTCCCGGCTGCCACCAGCGGCGCGGCGTGCTGGCGGACCCAAGCCGTGCCCTGCTTGGCGATCCGGAGGATGTCCGCGCGCGACGCGTTGAACACGTGGCGGCGCTGGGCCGGCGAGGTTGAGTTATACAGGTGGAAAATCGCCTGACGCGCCCCCCGGAGGGCCTCGAAGCTGCGTACGATCAGATCCTCCCGCGCCTGACAGAGAACCTGCACCGCCACGTCGTCCGGGATCAGGTTGCCCTCGATCAGGCGCCGGCAGAAATCGAACTCGATCTGCGAGGCGCTGGGGAAGCCGATCTCGATCTCCTTGAAGCCGATGCGCACCAGCAGGGCGAAGTACTCGAGCTTCTCCTCAACGCTCATCGGCTGCGCCAAGGCCTGATTGCCGTCCCGCAGGTCAACGCTGCACCAGATCGGCGCCCGGGTCAGCGTGCGACCCGGCCACTGGCGGTCAGGCAGGTTAACCGGCGGGAACGGCCGGTACTTCGTGATGGGCGCGGGTTGCATAGACGGGAAAAGGCGGAAAGGGGAAGGTGCGGGAACGGGAGCGGCAAAAGGGCCCCGGGGCTGGGGGGGCCGGACCACCGGGCACTCACCGCACCGGCGGGAACCCCGGGAAGACGCACGACCGGCGTCCGGAGGACGCCCTTAACGGCCGTGCGCGCGCGTAAGTCGGAGACCCGGGCGGCGAGCAATCATTACGCCGGTATCCGCGCCGGGCAGGGAAATGTCAAGGTCCGGGCCGACCCTGCGGATTGTAACGCGGCGGTCCGCAGGAGCGTCTTGCGTGAAGTGCATGGCCGCGGCTCCATTTCCCTATGCCTGACCCCGCCGAGCCGCCCTTTGACGTGGCGGGTTGCCTCACGCTCGTGCGGGCGGGCGACCAGCGTGCGGCCCGCGAACTGGTGGAGCACCTCTTCCCGCTCGTCATCCGTATCGTCCGATCGCACCTGCCCCGCCGGGTCGCCGAGGAGGATCTCGCGCAGGAGGTTTTCCTGAAGATGTTCTCCCGGCTGGCACAGTACCAGGGGGCCGTGCCCTTCACCCACTGGGTATCCCGCATTGCCGTGACGACGTGCATCGACCACCTCCGGGCCCAGAAGCGGCGCCCGGAGTTCCGGTGGGCGGACCTCTCGGAGAGCGAGGCGGACGTCCTCGACGCGGTGCTGACCAACGAACGCGACGTGCCGGCGAACGACGCCCTTGCGGCCACGGAGCTGGTGCAGAAGCTCCTGGGCCAGCTGAAGCCGGACGACCAGCTCGTCCTCCGCCTGCTGGATCTGGAGCAGAAGACGATCGCCGAGATCGCTGCCCTGACCGGCTGGAACCAGTCCCTGATCAAGGTGCGCGCATTCCGCGCGAGACGGAAATTGCAAAAGCTGTTTCTGGAACTACGAAAAAAGGAACGTTCATGAGTCCATCCCCCCTGCCGCCCGGCTCCATCTGGAACCGTCTGGTGCGCGCCGCCCGGCTCGCGCCCGACGCCCGTGCCACCGCGGCGCCCCTCGGCTTCGGCACCCGCGTGGCCGCGCTGGCCCTCGGTCGCCGCGCGCCGGTTTCGCTCCTCGACCTGCTCGCGTGGCGCGCGCTCGGGGTCGCCTGCATTCTCGCACTCAGCGCCGTAGCCCTGAATTACGAAGAGGCCGCGCGCCGACTGGGCGGCCTCGCCGGGAGCGAGGAGCCGCTGCCGATCGGGGAGGATGTGGTGGCGGTGGTGCTGGCGCTAGCCGACTAGAATGGACCGGCCCTGGAAGGTGATTTTGGCCTTCGTCGGCGTGTTCATCGCCGGCGCGGTCTTCGGCGGCTTCTTCACGCTGCGTTCCGCGGCCCGCGTGGTCGAGGTGGCCCGACCCAAGGCCGGTCCGGCCAAGGCTCCGGCCAGCAAGCCGGTGACGACCGTTCCCGCCGCTCCAACGACGGCCAAGGGCATTGCCCCGCAGGTGATGCGCCAGCTGACCCAGCGGCTGAGCCCCACCCCGGAGCAGCAGAAGGCGATCCGGCCGATCGTCAGCCGCGCCGCAGAGGACCTGCAACGGATGCAGAAGGAACACCTCGCCGACACCACCCGCACCACGGAGCGGATGTATACCGACGTGGCCGCGCTCCTCAGCCCCGCGCAACGCACCCAGCTGGAGCAGATGCGCCAGGAGATGCTTGAACGCGTCCGCAAGGTGCGGGAAAAGCGCGACGAGGCCGCGGCCGACGGGGCCGGGAAAGCCGCCGCCCCCGTACCTACCCGCTAGGCGCCGCTCACTCCAACCCGAGTGCCTTCCGGCCGGCGGGGGAGATCATATGCGGCGTCCACTGCGGATCCCACACGATGTGAACCTTCGCCGACTGGACGCTCGGCAACTGCGCGATCTTGGCCCGGGCATCCTCGGCGATCACCGGCCCCATCCCGCACCCCGGCGCGGTGAGCGTCATCTTCACCTCGACCCCGTGGCGGCCTGTCCCGTCCGGCTCGATCGCCAAATCGTAGATCAGCCCAAGGTCAACGATGTTGACCGGGATTTCCGGGTCGAAACAGGTACGGAGGGCGGACCACACCGCCTCCTCGCTGAACTCGCCCGCGACCGGCCCATCCTCCGGCGCGGGCTCGTAGCCGGCCAGCGCGGCGACCTGGTCGCGTTCAATCCGGAACAGGCCCGCGTCCGTGCGGACGGTCACGTTCCCGCCCAGGCTCTGGACCACGTGAGCCCGCGTGCCGGCCGGCAACGTCGTCTTGTGCCCGGCGGGAATCGCGGTGGCGGTGACTTCCTGAACGAGGGTGTAGGGAGAAGACATCAAGGGAACGGGTCAACGGACGGAGAGCGTGAAGGGCAGGCGCGCGTACACGCCCTGCGGGTCATTGCACGCCGCGAGCGCGCGCAGTTCCCGCTCTAGGCGGCGGCGGAGCTCCTCGAGCGGGCCGGCAGTAACCCGGGCGGCGCCGGGCACGGCCTTCTCGATCAGCTCCTGAATGGCCTCAACCAACTCGCGCTCCCGCGGAATTTCCACCACGCGGTAGTCCGCAGCGAGGCCGGCCTTGCCCGCGGCGTACGCCAAGGCGGCATCCAAGCCGCCGAGCTCGTCGACCAGACCGTGCGCGAGCGCATCGGCGCCGGACCAGACGCGCCCTTGGGCGATCGCGGCCACCTTGTCGGGGGGCAGGTTGCGTCCCTCGGCGACCTTGGCGAGGAACTCGCCGTAGATCCAGTCGACCATCCGCTGTAGCACCGCCATCTCCTCGGGCGTCTTAGGCCGGGAGACCGTCATCGCGTCGGCGAAGCGGCCCGTCTTCACCCGGTCGAAGGTCACGCCGAGGGAGTCGGCGAGGCGCTGGACGTCGAACTGCATCCCGAAGACGCCAATCGAGCCCGTGATGGTGGTCGGTTCGGCGAAGATGCGGTCGGCGTAGGCGGAGATCCAATAGCCGCCCGAGGCGGCATAGCTGCCCATCGAGACGACCACCGGCTTCTCGCGGCGCAGCAGCCGGACCTCGCGCTGGACGACCTCGGAGGAGGCCGCGCTCCCGCCGGGGCTGTTCACCCGCAGCACGACGGCGCGGACGTTCTTGTCCTGACGGAGCTTGCGCAGTTCTCGGGAGAGGCGCGCGCCGCCGATCTCATCGGGGCTGCCCTCGCCGTCGACGATCTCGCCTTCGGCGTAAACGATCGCGATCCGGCCGGCCTTGCCAGAACCGGGCTCCACTCCCTCGACGCGGCGCGGCGCCGGCAGCGCGCTAGCCGGCTTAAGCTGCCGCGCATAGGCCGCGAGCGTAACCTGCTTAAACGGTTTCTCGGAGCCGGCACGGCCCGTCTTCGCCTTAAGCGCGTCGTAGATCTCATCGCGGTAAGCAGTGCGGTCGATCAGCTTGGCGCCCAGCGCCTCCGCGGCGCGGATGAGGCCCTCTTGGTCCACGACCGCCTGCACCTGGGCCGCGGTGACCCCACGGCTGGTCCCGATCTCGCCGAGAAGGCTGTCCCAGAGGTCCTGCAGTAGCTCGCGGACCTCCTCCCGGTTCTCCGCGCTCATCTCACGGCGGGTGAAGGGTTCGACCGCGGACTTGTACTTCCCGGCGCGGGTGACCTGCACATTGATCCCGACCTTCTCGAAAGCGCCGGCGAAGAACATCGGTTCGGCGGCCAGCCCGGGCAGCAGGATCATCCCGTAGGGATCGAGCGCGAGGTCACTCGCGGCGGAGGCAACGTAATAGGTGCGGGTCGAAGCGAAGGTGAGGTACGCAACCACCGGCTTGCCCGCCTCGCGGAAGGCCAGCAGCGCCGCACGCAGTTCCCGCAGCGCGGCGTGGCCGGAACCGTAGCCCGCGGGGTTGAGGTCCCCGGTCAGATAGACGCCCGTGATGCGCTCGTCGGTGGCCGCCGCGCGGAGGGAGCGCGTGGCCGCCCGCAGTTGGAGGGATTCCTCCCGGCCGCCCAGGGCGGCGAGATCGAGGTGGGGCGGGGCGTCCGAGAAGTTGGTGGACAGGTCGAGCACGAGGTAAGAGCCGGGCAGCACCGCGGGGGAGGATTTCTCGGATTCCCCGAGGGCCGCCAACGCGCCCAGCAGACCGATCCCGAGCGTGACGAGGGCGCCGGAGAAGATCACCAGGGCGACCAGCGCGCCGAGCAGCGAACCGAGAAAGTTTTTCATGCGGAGCGCGACCTTAGCCGGTTTCGCCGGTTCCTCCAGTCGAAACCCGGTGCAAAGCGCGGTTGCGCCGGACGGCGGGCAGAGCAACCTCGGACGGATGACGGAACAGAAGGAGCTCCTGACGACCAACCGGAAGGCCCTGACGATCAACCTCGACGAAGCGAAATACGGGACCTTCGCGGAGATCGGGGCGGGGCAGGAGGTCGCGCGCGTCTTCTTCCAAGCGGGCGGCGCCGCGGGGACCGTGGCCAAGACGATCTCCGCCTACGATATGACCTTCAGCGACGCGATCTACGGGAAGGCCCCGCGGTACGTGTCGCGCGAGCGCCTCACGCTGATGCTCGACCACGAGTACGCGCTGTTGCAGGAGCGCCTCGCTGGGCAGCGGGGCGACCGCACGACCTTCTTCGTCTTCGCCGACACCGTGGCCACGCGTGGCTTCAAGGGGAACAACGAGGCGCACGGCTGGATGGGTATCCGCTTCCAGGCCACCCCAGGCGGCGAACCCAACGACATCATCCTACACGTGCGGATGTGGGACAAGGAGGCGGTCGCCCAGCAGGCGGCCCTCGGCATCGCCGGCACGAACCTGATCTACGGGGCCTTCTACTATCTCGACGACCCGCGCCGGCTGGTCAAGTCGCTCGTCGACCACGTCGGCGCGGCGCGGCTCGAGGTGGATATGATCGCCTTCCGCGGGCCCGCGCTCGCGCACGTCGACAATCGACTAATGGCGCTCCACTTGGTCCGCCACGGCCTGACCAACGCCGTGATGTTCGGCGCGCGCGGCGAAGTCCTCCAGCCCTCCGAGGTGCTGCACCGCAAGGCAGTCCTAGTCGAACGCGGCAGCTTCCGGCCCGTGACCCTCGCGAACGTGGATATGCTGACCTGCGCGACCGCCCAGTTCGTACAGGAGCCTGCGGTCCAGGGCTGCGAGGTGATCGCGCTGATGGAGATCACGATGAATAACCTGCTCGCCGCCGGCGCGGGCGAGCTCGACGCGGCCGACTTCCTCTCCCGCGTGGACCTCCTCGGCGAGCTGGGCTTCACCACGCTCATCTCGAACTACCCGGAGTACTACCGGCTGACCTCCTACTTCCGGCGTTACACCCGCGAGATGATCGGGATGGCGCTCGGCATCGACAACTTGCTCGAGGTGTTCAACGAGAAGTACTACGAGCACCTCGAGGGCGGGATTCTCGAATCCTTCGGCCGGATGTTCCGCCACGCGGTCAAACTCTACATCTACCCGATGCGCCAGCAGCCCCTCGATCGCGCCCCCGCGGCCGCGCTGCCCCACGGCTCGATCGCAGGCCACGCCTTCGCCCGCGACGTGCTCATCACGGCCCGGAACGTCCACATCGCCCCGCACCTGCGGAACCTCTACGATCACCTCCTCCAGAACGGCTACATCGAGTCCCTCACCGGATTCGACCCCGCTGCGCTCGGAACCCGCTCCGGGGACGTCCTGCAACTCATCCGGGCCGGCGATCCCGCCTGGGCGCGGCAGGTGCCGCCGACGGTCGCGGCCGCGATCCAGCGGCGCGGCCTCTTCGGCCATCCACCGCCCGCCGCCTGAGCCAGAGCCCCCCCGATGGACCCCCTCGCCTTCGCCCTCAACCCCGCCGACTACGGCCTCCCCACGCGCGAGCAACTCGTCGCGTACCGGATCTGGGACACCCACTTCCACGGTTTCAACGCCACGACGGACCCGCTCGGCCAGTTCCACGCGAACAACCTCTACGTGCGCCGGATGGGCATCGAGCGCTCGATTACCCTCGAGGCCGGCGGCACCCTCCGCGCCCCGCTGCAGCCGGCCACCCACGACGCCGCGGTCCGGGCGCTGCTGGTGAAAGAGCGGTCGTGGCTCTCCGGCATCACGCCGATCGACCCGGGCTTCCCCGACGAAAGCTGCGCCAAGATGGAGGCCTGGATCCGCCGGGGACCCTGCATCGGGATCAAGTACGTCGGCGGCAACAGCCGCGGCATCTCCTGCAGCCACCCGAACAACGACCCGATCATCCGCCTCGCCACGGAGCTCGAGGCCACAATCTACATCCACACGTGGCTGAAGGTCGGGGGCACGCCCCGCGGCCCCGGCCGCGGCAACCTGCCCGGCGAAAGCACGCCGCAGGACGTGGTCGCCCTCGCCCGCCGTTTCCCGGACGTGCGCTTCATCTGCGGCCACAGCGGCGGCGACTGGGAGCTCGGGGTCCGCGTCGTCCGGCCCCAGCCCAATGTCCTCCTCGAGTTCGCGGGCTCCGATCCCCACTCGGGCGCGGTCGATTTCGCGGCCCGGGAGCTCGGCGCCGAACGCCTCGTTTGGGGCGGCCACGGTCCCAGCCGCAGCTACGCCACCGAGCTTGCCAAAGTACTGGAGTCCGACCTCTCGCACGCCGACCGCCTGAAGGTTTTCGGCGGCAACTTCCGCCACCTCGCCGCCCCGATCCTCCGCCGCCAAGGCATCCCTTTCGAGCTGTGAACACCCCTTCCCTGCCTCGCCGCCGCTTCCTCCGCCAGACCGCCGCCGCCGGCGCGGTGGTGGCCCTCGCCCGAGCCGGCGCTCCCACCTCACCGCCCGCCCCAGCCCCCGACGCGCCCCCGGGGATCGTCGACACCCACGTCACCCTCTTCCGCTGGCCCTTCCGGCGCCTCAAGTACGACGCCACGCCCGCCCTCGTCGCCAAGCTCCGCCGGCACCGCATCACCGAGGCTTGGGCCGGCACGCACGAAGCGCTTCTGCACAAGGACCTCGCCGGCGCGAACGAACGCCTCGCGGCCGAGTGCCGCGCGCACGGCGCCGGCCTGCTGCGTCCCTTCGGCAGCGTCAACTTGGCCTGGCCCGACTGGGAGGAGGACCTGCGCCGCTGCCACGAGGAGCACCGGATGCCCGGCCTGCGCCTCTTCCCCGGGTACCAGACCTTCGATCTGTCGCATCCCGACCTCGGCCGCCTCATCCAGCTCACCGCCGAGCGGGGCCTGATCCTCCAGATTGTGTTCCAGATGGAGGACCCACGCGTCCACCACCCGCTACTCAGCCTCCCGGTGATTGACGCCCGGCCCCTCGTACCCCTGCTCGAACGGACGCCGGCGGCCCGCGTGCAACTCCTACACTTCGCCGGCAACGTGGCGGGCACGGACCTGCGCGCGCTGGTCGACCGCACCGGAGCTTGGTTCGAGTTTTCCCGCTGGGAGGGGAACGGACGCCTCGGGCAACTGATCCGCCCCGGACCGGGGGGCGCGCGGCCCCCAGTGCCGGAGTCGCGCGTGCTCTTCGGCTCGCACGCGCCGTACTTCCCCGTGGAGACCGGCCTGCTCCGGCTGTTCGAGTCGCCACTGGACGCGGAGACGCTCCACGCCCTAATGCACCGCAACGCCCGCCGCCTGCTGCCAGCCTGAGGTCGGGCCGGCCACCGATGGCCCGCAAATCGGGGTGGCGAGACGGCAATTTTTTCCGTGCCTCGGCGCCGTGCCGGCGTTGGCATCGGCCGCGATGCGCTTCCACAAGTACCACGCCCTCGGCAACGACTACATCGTGCTCCACCCGGCCGATTTCCCGGCCTGGGGCGCCGAGCCCTCCCGCGAGCAGATCCGGGTGGTGTGCCACCGCAACTTCGGCGTCGGTTCCGACGGCATCCTCTGGGGCCCCCTCCCCTCGCGCACCAGCCAGCACGGCCTGCGCATCTTCAACCCGGACGGCTCCGAGGCCGAGAAGTCCGGCAACGGCCTGCGCATCTTCTCCCGCTTCCTCTGGGACCAAGGCCTCGTCCGCGAGCCCGTGTTCACCGTGGAAACCCCCGGTGGCGACGTGCGCGCGGAGATCCGCGAGGCTGGCCGGCTCATCACGGTCGCCATGGGGCAGGTGAGCTTCGACAGCGCCCGCATCCCGGTGCTCCTGCCCGGTCCCGCCCGGGAGGTGCTCAACGAGAAAGTGACCGTGCTCGACCGCGAGTTCACCTTCTGCGCCGCCACTATCGGCAACCCGCACTGCGTCCTCCCGCTCCCGGAGATCACCGCCGACCTCGCGCACCGCTACGGGCCCCACCTCGAGGTCCACCCGCTCTTCCCCCGGAAGACGAACGTGCAATTCCTCCAGGTGATCGACCGCACGAACATTCGCATCGAGATCTGGGAACGCGGCGCCGGCTACACGCTCGCGTCGGGCAGCAGCTCCAGCGCCGCCGCCGCCGTCGCCCACCGCCTGGGCCTCGTTGACCGCGACCTCACCGTCCATATGCCCGGCGGCCGGATCGGCATCTCCATCGGCCCCGACTACGCCATCCAGATGACCGGCACGGTGAACAAGGTCGCCGAGGGCGTGATGCATCCGGACCTCTTCCAAGTGACGGTCTGACGCCCCGATGCCCTTCGCCACGACGCGCCAGGAGCGCCGCATCCTCGCCAGCCTCGCGCTGATCCTGATCCTCGGCCTCCTCGGCCTCGCTTTCCTCTGAGATCACCGGCTGGCACCGGCTGGAAGCCGAGGCCCCTCTTCCCACGGAATTAGGCTCGCCACCCCCACGGCCGATCCCCCCTCCTCTTGGGCACCCCCGCTGGGGTCCCTTCCCTATGGCCGAAGCCCCTCTGCTGCTGACCACCGATCCCGGGGAACGGGATCGGACGGACGCGTTGCTGCTGGGGTTGGTGGCGGAGGGGGATCGCGAAGCCTTTGGGCGCCTCTACGACCGGTTCTCGGGCCCCCTGTACAGCGCGGCGCTCCACATCCTGCAGGATGCCGCGGAGGCACAGGACATCGTGCACGACGCCTTCATCACGCTCTGGGAGAAGGCGTCGACCTTCGAACGCACCCGGGGCAGCGCCTTCTCGTGGGCCGTCACCTTGGTGCGGAACCGGGCGATCGACCGAATTCGGATGCGCCGCCGCCGCGCCGAGCTGCTGGCCGAGTCGGTGCCGGAGGACCTAGGCTATGGCACGGACGGTGGGGCGCCTTCCGCGGACGACGCGGCGGTCCAGGGCGATAACGCCCGACTGGTGCGCGCGGCGATCGCCGAGCTCCCGGCGGAACAGCGGCGCGCGCTGGAACTCGCCTTCTTCGGTGGCCTGACGCAGGAAGAGATCGCCCGGCGGTTGCAGGAGCCCTTGGGGACGGTCAAGGCCCGCATCCGGCGCGGGTTGCTCAAGTTGCGGGAAGCCCTCGCGCCGCAACTATGAGCCGGGAGCTACGCGAGGATTCGTCCGCCCTGCACGCCCTCGGGCTGCTCGCCGGCGAGGAACTGGCCCGCTTCCGCCGCGAGTGCCAAGCGGACCCGGCCCTGTGCGAAATGAGCCGCGTGCTGCGCGAGGTGACCTCCCACCTCGTGCACTGGGCCCCACCCCATTCCCCGCCCGAGGCCCTGCGGGAGCGGCTAATCGAGGATATCGTCTCCCGCCGCGGGCCCGCCCGCGGCCCGACGCACGATCCCTCGGGCCACGGACTAGCCGGTTGACCCTCCCGGGAGAGGCCGCCGAGCGAGTACCCCGGCCATCCGCTTGACACGGCGGGGAGCCCCGCCTGAGTCGCAGCCCCAGTCAGGGCGTTTCTGCCCGTCCGTTACTCACCCTCCCAACCCCTTATGAAGCTGCTCGGGCTGCACCTCGTCGACGTCGCCATCCTCCTCGTCTACATCGTCGTTGTCCTATGGATCGGTCAGAAATTCTCCCACGGGGTGAAGAACGACAAGGACTTCTTCCTCGGCGGGCGTTCGCTCGGGCGCTGGCTCCAGTTCTTCCTCAGCTTCGGCAATATGACCGACCCCGGGCAAGCCACCACCACGGCCAGCTCGGTCTACCGGCAGGGCGCGGGCGGCGCGTGGCTGGCGCTGATCACCCTCTTCCTCACGCCCTACTACTGGTTTATGAACGTCTGGTTCCGGCGCGCCCGGCTCACCACGATGGCGGACCTCTTCGCCGATCGCTTCGGCAGCAAGTTCCTCGCCTCGTTGTACGCGGTGACGATGCTGATGATCGCAATCATCGGGGTCATCGCGGGCGGCAACGTGATGGCCCTCAAGACCCTCCAGCCCCTCATGGTCAAGGAGCCCGCCGCCTACACCGTGGCGGAGCGCCAGAGCGTCGCCGATTACCACGAGTTTATGGCGCTGCGGAAGGAACGCGCCGCCGCCCCGCTGGCCCCCGAGAAGGGCCTGCGCTACGACACTCTGCGCGACCATTACACCCGGGGCACCCTCCAGCCCTACGTGACCTACCTCCAGCCGGTCACCTTCTACCTCGTTTCCACCGGGCTGGTCGCCGTGTTCATTATGCTCGGGGGACTGAAGGCGTCGGCGGTCGTGGACGCGATCCAGGCGCTGCTGGTGGTGCTGATCTCGGTGATTCTGATCCCCTTCGGCCTCCATCGAATAGGCGGGGTGGAGGCGCTGCACGACAAAGTTCCGGAGGTGATGTTCAACCTCTTCGGGGGCGACGTCGCCTCCGAGTACACTTGGTACTCGATCGCCGCCCTGCTGCTGGTCCAACTGATCGGCATCGCCGGCACCCAAGCGAATATGACTATCTCCGGCTCCGCGAAGGACGAGATGGCCGCGCGGCTCGGCGCGGTGACGGGCGGGTTCAGCAAGCGCTTCGTCACCATCGCGTGGGCCTACTGCGGCCTGATCGCGATCGCCCTCTTCGGGCCCGGCCTCTCCGACCCCGACCAGGCCTGGGGCCTGATGACGCGCGAACTCCTCCCGATCGGCCTCATCGGCATTATGATCACCGGCATCCTCGGCGGGAAGATCGCCGTGCTCGGGGCACAGTCGGTCGTGCTCTCGGGCCTCGTGGTGAAGAACCTGTACGAGCCGCTGTTCCCGGGCCGTTCCGACCGGCACTACGTCCTCATCGCCCGCCTGGCCGTCCCCGCGCTGCTCGCGATCGGCGTCCTTGTGGGCCTGTTTATGAACAGCATCGTGGCGATCCTGAAGTTCGCGATCGTACTGCTGCTCGTCTGGGGCGTGCCCGTGACCATGCTCTTCCTCTGGCGGCGGGTGACCGAGACCGCGGTCAAGGTCCAGGTGATCGCCACGGTGGTCTTCATCGCGGTGATCCCGGCGATCGTGCCCACCCTGCCGGCCCTCGCACGCTCGGAGACCCTGACCCGGATGACCCGCGAGCAGACGGTGGCGACGCGCGCCGCGGCGACCGCGGAGGACGTGGCTGCCGGGCGTGCCCGGACCCCCGGGGAGCAGATCGAGCGCACGCGCCGAATCGAGCCGGTCTCGGTGTTCTTCGAGGAGGGAGTGGTCCGGGTTAACCCTAACGATCCTTCGTCCCCCCGGACGGGCAAGGGTCTCTTCCGCGTCGAAGTCTACCTGCTACACCTACTCGGCGCCGATGTCGCCGGCTTCAGCCCCGCCCAACTGCTCACCACTCGCTACCTCGTCGATGCCTTTATTCCGATCAGCCTGCTGGTGCTGGTGAGCCTGCTGACCCGGCCGACGGATCCGGCGCGGGTGGCGCGGTTCTACGCGCGGATGAAGACGCCGGTGGCCAAGACCCTCGAGGACGACGCCCGTGAGGTGGAGCTCAGCTACGCCAACCCCACGCGCTTCGATCACTTGAAGCTATTCCCGGGCTCCAATTGGGAATTCACGCGCTGGGACCGCACCGATGCCCTTGGCTTCATCGCCTGCTGCGCCCTCGTGGGGGTGGTGCTGCTGGTCTTCAAGGGCGCGCTGGTGGTGGGCAGCGGCTGAACCGCGCCCGTCCCCTCAGGCCGCGCCGGCGCCACCCTTCCCCGGGGTAGCGCGCACGGGGGCGAGGGCCACGCCCTTCATCCGTACCCCCGTAAGCTTCCGCAGGACCAACTCGGCGTGCTCCTCGGCTACATCCACGAGAATGTGACGCTGGTGCAGGTCGATCGCCCCGACCACCCCCGCGGGCAGGCGGGTCACTCCCGCGATCTTGCCGACCACATCCGCCGCTTGGACGAGCTGCTTACGGCCGACATTAAGGTATAGGGTCGTCATTCCCGGCTCACGGCCGGTCCGCGCCGGACGCTCGGCCGCCTCGGCGGGAGCCGGCTCCAGCGCCTCCGCGGGCTCCGGGGCGACCGCCGCCGCGCGCGACCGCGACTGCTTGGGGCTGGCTGGCCCCGGCTCGACCCAAGCTTCCGGCGCCCCCGCCTTGGCGGCCGCGCCACCCCGGCCCGGCGTCGCTGGTTCCGGCGCCGCGCCAGCGCGCAGCAGGTGGATCAGGGCAGAACAGATGTCCGTGCTGGAGTAGCCCTGATCGAGCAGCCGGTCGATCATCCGGTCGTGCGGCTTAAAGTCGCGGGCCTCCAGGGTGGCCCGAATCCGTTCGAAGAAGACATTGGTCCGCGCCTCCTCGACCTCGTCCAGCGAGGGCACGCGCCCCCGGTGCAAATCGAGCCGCGCCGCCCGCATCATCGCCTGCAGGCGGTAGATCTCGCGCCCGCTAACGAAGGTAAAGGCACGTCCCTTCCGGCCGGCCCGACCGGTGCGTCCAATGCGGTGCGTGTAATCCTCCGCGTCGTTCGGCAGGTCGAAGTTGAACACCACCTCGAGCTCGTTCACGTCGAGCCCCCGTGCCGCCACGTCCGTCGCGATCAGGAACTCGAACTTTCGCTCGCGGAAACGCCCCATCACCCGGTCGCGCTGCGCCTGGCTGAGATCCCCGTGGAGCCGGTCCACCGCATACCCCCGCGCGTGCAGGTGCTCGTCGAGATCGTCGACCATCACCTTGGTCCCGCAGAAGATGATCCCAAAGCGGAAGTCGTGGACGTCGATGAGGCGGGTGAGGGCCTCCAGCTTGGAGCGCCGGTCGACCTCGACGTAGGTCTGTTCCACCTGGGGCGCCTCGCGGGCGACGGCGTCGATGCGCAACCACGCCGGATCCCGGCTGAAGCGCTGGATGAGTTCCTGGATCGGCCGCGGCATCGTCGCCGAGAAGCACAGCATCTGGCGGGTGGCAGGCGCGGCGGCCAGGATCCGCTCAATGTCCTCCCGGAAGCCCATATCCAGCATCCGATCAGCCTCGTCGAGGACGACCATCCGGAGGGCGTCGAACCGCAGGGTGCCGCGCGCGAGGTGGTCGAGGACCCGCCCGGGCGTTCCGATCACGATCTGGGCTCCGGCCTCCAGCGCCCGAAACTGCCGGTCATAGCTCTGTCCGCCGTAGATTGGCACCTCGCGGATCCCCCGCCGGAAGAACGCCAGCCGGCCCGTCTCCTCCGCCACCTGCACCGCCAGTTCCCGCGTGGGGCACAGGATCAAGGCCTGGACCGCCTTTTGGTGGGCGTCGACCCGCTCGATGACCGGGATGGCGAAGGCTGCCGTCTTGCCCGAGCCCGTGGCGGACTGGCCCACCAGATCACGGCCCGCGAGGGCGACCGGAATCACCGCGGTCTGGATGGGCGAGGCCTCCTCGAAGCCGAGCTTGGCGACCGCGCGGAGGATCTCGGGCGAAAGGCCGAGCTGGTCAAAGGGACGACGTTCCATACCGCAGCCTGCGGATGGAGCCGGCGGAAGGATAGCCAAATGATGCGCCCGGTCCCGGCGCGCCGGATCAGAGCTCCGCGATCCGCACGTTGCGGTACTCGCACTTCATCTCGACCTTACCGTGGATCTGGAAGCCGAGGGGCGCGGCGCCGGCGAACTTCGGGTCCGTATACTCGGAGGCCTTCTGGCCGTTGATCCAGCAGGTGAAGGTGTCGCCTTTGGCCTGGATGCGGATGGTGTTCCACTCGCCCTCGGGCTTGAGCAGCCGCTTGGCGTCCTTGGCCTGGCCCGCCTCCGGATAGGCCGGCTTGCCGCCGGTGTAGAAGGAGCCGGTCATATCCACCCGCAGACTGCCCGAGACGCCCAGCTGCAGCTGGAGCTTCGGCTTGCGCATTTCGATGCCGGTGTCGACGCCGCGCGGGGTGGTCGCCTTCCAGCGGACATCGAACTCGAGGACGAAGTCTTTGTACTCCTTCTGGGTCCAGAGGTAGTGGCCGGTCTGGGCCTTATTGTTCTCGCCGACGAGTACCCCGTTCTCGACGCGCCAGAACTCCGCGGCGCCCTCGGACTTGAAGTTGGTCAGGTCGCGGCCGTTGAAGAGCGGCTGGAAACGCGGTTCCGCGGCGAGGGCGGCGGAAGCGGCGGCGAGGAACAGGGCAAGGCCGAGGCGCAGGGCGGTGGGGTGCATCCGGGCGAGCGAAGCGGGCCCAGCGCCCGGGGGAAACACCAAAGTTGTTCGGCCCCCTCCCCCCGCATCAAAGCTGGATCGGCAGGCCGACCTCGATGATCTGCATCGGCGGCAGCTGGTAATAATCCCGCGCCTGCCGCGCGTTCCGGCTCAGGAAGCCGTAGAAGTGCTTCTGCCATTCCCACATCCGCGAATCTCCGCCCGCCATAATCATCTCCCGGTTGAAATAGTAGGTCGCCTCGTTCGGCCGCAGCGGCACCCCACGATCCCGAATCCCACCGATCAGCGCGGCCACGTCTGGCGATTCCATATACCCGTAACGCGCCACAGCCCGCCAGATACCCTCGCCGATCGCCCGCACCTCCAGCCGCTCCCCCTCGGGCACAAACGGGACCTCCTCGGTGAGAATGCTCAGCAGCACCACCGTCTCGTGGAGCACTTTGTTGGCCTTGACGTGGTGCAGCAGGACGAGCGGCGTGCCGGTGGGGTTGCCCGCCATAAACACCCCCGTCCCGCGCACCCGCACAATGTGGGGGCTAGAGGCGATGGCGCAGAGCTCGGACTCCGTGATCTCGTTGGCGTAGACCCGCCGGAAGATCTCCCGCTTGCCCAGCTTCCAGGTGGTCATAATTGCCAGCACCCCCAGCGCGATCAGCACCGGCAGCCAGCCGCCGTCGTGGAACTTGTGCAGGTTCGAGGCGAAGAAGACCGCGTCGAGCGCCAGAAAACCCAGGCACACCGCGGCCGCCCGCCAGACCGGCCAGCGCCACGCCCGCACCATCACCGCGTAGAGCGCTAGCGTCGTCACGATCATCGTGCCGGTGACTGCAATGCCATACGCGGCCGCCAACGCCGAACTGGACTTGAAGCCAAAGACCGTGGCGATGGACCCAAGGGCTAGGACCACGTTGACCAACGGCAAAAAGATCTGCCCCCGCTGGTCCGGATTAGTGTGGCGCACGGTCATCCGCGGAAAGTAACCCAACTGGATCGCCTGCCGGACGAGCGAGAAGGCGCCCGAGATCAGGGCCTGGCTGGCGATAATCGCCGCGAGGACCGAGAGCGCCAGCAACAGGTAGCGAGGCCAGCCTTCCGGGGCGATCGAGAGGAACGGGTTGGCCGCAGAACCCCGCCCCGCAAGGAAATGCGCACCCTGACCGAAGTAGTTGAGCACCAGCCCCGGGAGCACGACACCATACCAGGAGGTGAGGATCGCCCGCCGGCCAAAGTGGCCCATATCCGCGTACAGCGCCTCCACTCCCGTGAAAGCCAGCACCACCGCGCCGAGCAGAATGCCCGCCTGCGCCGGATGCCCAACCAGCAGGTGGATCCCGAGCCAGGGATCCAAGGCGCGCAGGACCGCGGGGTTCTCCAACACCCGCCAAAGCCCGAGGCCCCCCAGCACCGCGAACCAGAGCAGCATCACCGGCCCGAAAATCCCGCCAATAAAGCGTGTGCCGCGGTGCTGGAAGGCGAAGACCACCCCGAGGATCAGACAGGCGAGCGGCACCACCAAGAAGTCCATCCCCGGGGCCACCTCCTTTAAACCCTCTACCGCGCTGAGCACCGTGATCGCCGGGGTGATGATTGCCTCGCCGCACAACATTGCCGCGCCCAGCAACACCAGCACCGTACCCACGTTCAAACCCGCCCGCACCCCCTGATCGAGCCGCCCCAGCGCCAGCAGCGCGAAGATGCCCCCCTCGCCCCGGTTATCCGCCCGCAGCACAAAGGTCGCGTACTTCACGCTGACCACGAGCACCAGCGACCAAAAGACCAGCGACAATACCCCCAGCACGGCCGTCGCGTGCTCCGCCGGCGGCAGCGCGTGCAGGCACTCGCGGATCGTGTACAACGGGCTCGTCCCAATATCCCCAAAAACCACCCCCAAGGCCCCCAGCCCAAGCGCCCAACGGGCCCCCGTCCCCTGCTCTGGTTCCGCGGAAGGTTTCATCTACCCCCCAATCCTCCCGCAATCACCCGCCCCCTCCAAGCCGTTTCTCCCTCCGGCCGGAAAACTGCTTGCTTTCACCCCCCACCC
>NEUZ01000002.1 GCA_002304435.1 Opitutia bacterium Tous-C8FEB
GAAGTTGGGCCGCGGCGGCGCAAAAAAACCGTCGCCGAAGGGCGACGGTTTCACCAGCGGGCGGCACGAGCCGCCTCGAAAACGGAGAGTTCAGGATCCCACCTTGGGCGCGGCGGCGGCGGCGGCGGCCTTGGCCGCCTTCTCCGCCTCGTGCTGGGCGTGGATTTCGGCGGCGCGGTCCTTCTCCTTGATCGCCACGGCGGCCTTGCCGGTGCGGCCGCGCAGGTAGTACAGCCGCGCGCGCATCGCCTCGGACTCACGCTCCACCTCGATCTTCTCGATGTTCGGCGAATTCACCGGAAACACCCGCTCGACGCCCTCGCCGTAACTGAGGCGGCGGACCGTGAAGGTCTCGTGGATGCCGTGACCCTTCCGCGCGATCACGATGCCGGCGTAGATCTGCACCCGCTCCTTGTCGCCCTCACGGACCTTGGTGTGGACGCGCACGCCGTCGCCGACTTTGAAGGGCGTGACGTCTTTCTTCACCTGATTGGCGGTGATTTCCTGGATGATCGGGTTCATAACGGTTGGTTATTTGAGCAAATCGGGACGGACTTGGCGGGTTTTTTCCACCTGACGCGCGTTCCGCCAGCGTTCGATCTCGGCATGATTTCCGGAGAGGAGGATCTCGGGAACGGACATGCCCCGGAACTCGGCGGGACGCGTGTATTGAGGAAAGTCGAGCAAGCTGCGGCTGAAGGATTCGTGCGTCAATGACTTTTCCTGCCCGAGCACGCCCGGGATGAAGCGCGCGAGCGCATCGATGACGACCGCGGCGGCAAGCGTACCGTTGGTGAGCACGTAATCGCCGATGGAGATCTCCTGGTCGATGACCCGGTCGCGGATGCGCTGGTCGATCCCCTCGTAGTGGCCGCTCAGGAAAATCAGGTGGGACTCCCGGGAGAGCTCCTGCGCGAGCCCCGCCGAGAAGGGCCGGCCGTCCGGGGTGAGGTAGATCCGGCGGCAGCCCGGGGTCTGCAGCTGCTCGATCGCGGCGAAGACCGGCTCGGGCTTCAGCACCATCCCGGCGCCGCCCCCGAAGGGACGGTCGTCCGCCGTCCGGTGACGGTCCGTGGTCCAAGTCCGCAGGTCGTGGACCCGCACCGCGAGGCTGCCCGCCGCGATGCCCTTGCCGAGGATGCTCTCGGCGAAGAACCCATCCAGCATCCGGGGGAACAGGGTGATGACATCGACCAGGAGCGGCATCAGCGGGGGCCGGAAACGAAACCGCCCGGGCGCGCGGCCCGGGCGGAGAATCCAGATTGGGGAGGCGGGATCAGCTCGCGGCGGCAGCGGTGGCGCGGCGGACCTTCTTGATCATCGCGTGCATCGTGTCGGTCGGCGTGGCGCCCTTGCTCAGCCAGTAGTCGACGCGCTCGAGGTTAAGATTGACCGGGGAGCCCTTGGACTTGGGCGTGTAGGTGCCCAAGTTCTCGACCGCGGCGCCATCACGGCGGGAGCGGGCTTCGGCGACGACCACACGATACAGCGGCTGGTGGACGGAGCCGACCTTGGTGAGACGGATTTTAAGGGCCATGTCTGGGAGATTGCGGAACGGTTCTGACTTGGAAAAGCCGGCCAGATCACCGGTCCACAATCGGCTTGTCAAGCCCCGCTTCCACGCCCTCCCTCGCCCCCCTATGCTCAAAGCTGGCATCGTCGGCCTGCCCAACGTCGGCAAATCCACCCTGTTCAACGCGCTCACCCGCTCCCGGAAGGCCGAGGCCGCCAATTATCCATTCTGCACCATCAGCCCCAACGTAGGGGTCGTGGTGGTGCCCGACGAACGCGCCTACGCCCTGCAGAAGATCGCCCGCACCAACGTCGTCGTCCCCGCGGCGATCGAGTTCGTCGATATCGCCGGTTTGGTCGCCGGCGCCAGCAAAGGCGAGGGCCTTGGCAACCAGTTTCTCGCGAACATCCGCGAGGTCGACGCCATCGTGCAGGTCGTCCGCTGCTTCGAGGACCCGGACATCGTCCACACGATGGGCGGCATCCAGCCCGTACGGGACATCGAGGTCATCACCACCGAGTTGGTCCTCGCGGACCTCGACGCGGTCACCAAGCGGATCGAGAAGACGCAGAAGAAGGCCAAGTCCGGGGACAAGGAGGCGCAGGCCGAGCTGGCCCTGCTGCAGCGGCTCGAGCCGCACCTCAACGCTGGCCGGACCGCGAACTTGCTGCCGGCGACCGACGACGAGAAGGCGCAGCTGAAGCTGTTCCAGCTGCTGACGGCCAAACCCGTACTTTTCGCGTGCAATGTCGCGGAAGGCGACCTCGCGGACGCCGAGCGCAACCCGTTCGTCCAGCAGGTCGCCGAATTCGTGCGCACCCATCACGACGCCGCCTACGTGCCGATCAGCGCAAAGATCGAGTCGGAGCTGATCGACCTTGAGCCCGAGGAAGCCCGCGCCTTCCTGCGCGACCTAGGGGTGGCGGACTCGGGGGTCTCCGCGCTGATCCGCGCGAGCTACCAACTGCTCGGGCTGCAGACGTACTTCACCGCCGGCGAGAAGGAGGTGCGCGCGTGGACCATCAAGAAGGGGTGGAAGGCCCCGCAGGCCGCGGGCGTGATCCACACCGATTTTGAGCAGGGCTTCATCAAGGCCGAGGTCGTCTCGTACCAAGACCTCGTAACCCTCGGCAGCGTCGCCGCCGCGCGCGAGGCCGGGAAGTATCGCCTCGAAGGCAAGGAATACGTGTTCCAGGACGGCGACGTCGCCCTGTTCCGCTTCAACAACTGATCCCTCAGGCAACCCCGGGCCAAGCTTAGCCGGGGCCCGGGGCCGGGCGCAGCCGAAGTCCCCTTGGGCCGAGCGAAGCCGAGGCCCTTAGATGTGGATCGCCTCGCCGCTGGTCGCGGCGGCCGCCTCTGCCAACGCCTCGCTCAGCGTGGGATGGGCGTGGATCGAGTGGTGAATCTCCTCGACGGTGCCCTCGAGGTTCATCGCCAGCACGTACTCCGCGATGAGCTCCGGCGCCTCATTGCCGAGGATGTGCGCCCCGAGGATCTCGCCGGTGGCGGCATCGGTGATGACCTTCACGAAGCCCTCGGCGTCACCCGCCGCCACGGCCTTGCCGGAGGCGGCGAAGGGGAATTTGCCCACCTTGTAGGCAAGGCCTTTCTCCTTACACGCCTTCTCGGTGAGCCCGGTGCTCGCGATCTGCGGCTGGCAGTAGGTGCAGCCCGGGAAGACCTTCACCCGCCCCTGGTGGGCGTGTCCAAACATCGCGTTGACCGCCTGGATCGCCTCGAAGGTCGCGACGTGCGCGAGCCACGGCGGTCCGATAATGTCTCCGGCCGCATAGATGCCCTTCACGCTGGTCTCATAGCGGTCGTCGACCTTCACGTAGCCCCGGTCGAGCTCGATCCGCACTTTGGAGGAGATGGCTCCCTCTAGGTTGGGGACGACCCCCACGGCGACGAGGAGACTCTCCGCCGCGATTGTCGATGCCGCGCCGCCCGCGGCCGGGACCAGCTTCATCGTTACTTGGTCCTTCCCAACCGCGATGCCCTCGACCTTGGTGCCAACGTGCACCGTGATCCCTAACTTCTCGAAGGCCCGCTGCAGGCCGCGACCGACCTCCTCGTCCTCGACGGGCACGAGCTGCGGCAGCAGTTCGACCAACGTGACCTTGGTCCCGAAGGCGCTGTAAAAATACGCGAACTCAACCCCGATTGCCCCGGCTCCGATAATCACGAGCGAGGCGGGCGGACGAGCGCGCGGCACGAGAGCTTCGCGGGAGGTCATCACGCGCTCGCCGTCGACCGGCACGTCGGACAGCCGGCGCGGCTTGCAGCCGGTGGCGATCAGGATCTGGCGGGCGCGCAGGAAGCGGCCCTTATGCTCGCCCTCGGTGACCTCAACCATCCCCGGTGCGGCGACCTGCGCGCGGCCAACGAGATAATCGACCTTGTTCTTGCGGAAGAGGAACTCGATGCCCTTGGCCATCTGGCCGGCCACCCCGCGGGAGCGCTCCATCACCTTGGCGAAGTCGAATCCGACCTCGCCCACGCTCAGCCCGAAGGCGTCCGCCTTCCGCAGCGTGCGGTAGAGCTCGGCGCTCTTCAGCAGTGCCTTGGTCGGGATGCAGCCCCAGTTGAGGCAGGTGCCGCCGGCCCGCTCCTGCTCGATGCAGGCGACTCTTTTGCCCAGCTGGCCGGCCCGGATCGCGCCGGCGTAGCCCGCCGGTCCGCCGCCGATGACGATAAGATCGTAGTCCACGGTTTCAGCCATCCCGCACGGTCACGGTGGCCCCGGAAACCGTCAAACGCTTTCTCCGCGCCGAGCCAGCCCGCGGTTGCCTCACGCCCCGGCGCGGCCCAACCTGCGCCCGAATGTTCGCCCATCCCCATCCGCCCCGCTGATGCGGCTGCTCATCCTCCAGGATCACCTGCGGAGCGGCGGTACGGAGCGCCAATCGATCCTCCTCGCCAACGCCTTCGCCGCGGCGGGTCACGCGACCACCCTGCTCACCTTCCGCCCCGGCGGCGCGCTGGCCGGAACGGTCTCGCCCGCGGTGGCGCGTTCGTCCCTTCAATCCCGGGATTTCGGCCTCGACTGGTTCGCCCCCGGTCTGCGGCGGCAGGTGCGTGCGCGGCAGCCGGATCTGATCCTGCTGATGGGGAGGATGGCGAATTGCCTCGGCTGGCGATTGACCCCGCTCGCGCCCGTGGTGGCGACGATGCGCACGGGCAAACCGCTGCCCGCCTGGTTCCGCCGCACGCTGCGCGCCAGCCGGCACGTGGTCGCGAACAGCCGCGAGGCCGGCGAACACCTAGTCCGGACACACGGCCTCCCGCCGGAAAAGATCGCCGTGATCCCCAACTCCCTAGTTTTCCCGCCGGAAATGGGCACGGCGGCCGCGGCCTCGCTCCGCGCGGAATGGCGGGCACGCCTCGGGACACCGTCGGAGGCCCGGGTGCTCCTGTGCGTGGCGATGTTCCGGCCGGAGAAGAACCAGCGGGAACTGATCGACATCGTGCACGGGCTCCCCGACGCGCCGGCGTGGGAACTCTGGCTCGCCGGCGACGGAACCGCCCTGTCCGCCTGCCGGCGCCGCGCGGCGGAGACGGGGCTCGCGCACCGGGTGCGTTTCCCCGGCTTCATCGCCGATCCCTCCGCCCTGTACGCGGCCGCCGACGTCGCGGTCCACGCTTCCCGGAGCGAGGCGCTGTCCAATTTCCTCATCGAGGCGCAGGCCCACGGCCTTCCCGTGGTCGCCGCCGCGGCCCAGGGGATCGAGGAATGTTTTCTCCCGGGTGAGACCGGCTGGATGATTCCCCGGGGCGATCACGCGGCGTTCCGGGAACGCCTCCGCGATTGCCTGGGCTCCGGCACGGAGGTCCGCGCCGGTCGCGCTCGGGCGGCGCGGGCGTTCGCGCGGGAAAACTTCGCCCCCGCCCGTCAGGTCGGGGCCTATCTTGAGTTGTTCGCCCGACTGCTCCCCTCCCCCGGCCGATGACCAACAAGCAGCGCACCGACCTGATCGAACGCCACCTGCGCGAGCACAAGTACGCCGACCTGCACTCGCTCGCCCAGCGCTTCGGCGGCTCCCTCTCCACCGTGCGGCGGATCCTCGACGGCCTCGAGGAGCGCGGGGTGGTGCGTCGGCATCACGGGGGTGCCTCGCTCGTCGAGGGCGACGCGCTCGCGCGGGAGAATGACTTCCTCACCCGCATCCAGCGCCAGGCGGACCGCAAGTTCCGCATCGCCAGCGTCATCGCCGAACAGGTCGCCCCCGGCACCACTGTGATCCTCGACGGCGGTTCGACGACCTTCGCGGTGGCGCGCCTGCTGGTGGAGAAACAGGTGCAGGTGATCACCAACTCGCTGCCCGTGGCCGCCCTCTTCGGCGAGTTCGGCGCCGGCGAGACGATCGTCACGGGGGGCAGCATCCTCGCTCGGCAGGGGATGCTCGTCGGCCCGGCCTGCGAGGCGGCCTTGGAGCAGGTGCACGCCGACCTCGCGATCCTGGGCGGCACCGGTATCACCGAACGCGGCGTCTGGAACCACAACGCCCTGCTCATCAGCACCCAGCGCCGGATGATCGCCGCGGCGGAACGCACCGTCTTCGCACTCGACGCCTCGAAGTTCGGCCGGAAGGCCCTGAGCCTGACCACGCCCTTCGGCCCGCGGATCAACATCGTGACCGACACGCCGCCCGCCCCCGAGGTTGCCGCAGCGATCACGGCCGCGGGGGCACGGCTCACGCTCGCCGGCGGCTGAGCTCGCCTTATTTTCCGCCGCGATTGCCTTTGGCGGCGCGGCCCGCTTGCTCCGCCCGTGCCCGCCTCCGCACCCAGCCTTCGACCCGCTCCGGAATGCATCCGTCTGCGCGGGGTCCGCCAGCACAACCTTCAGGGCTTCGACCTCGACCTGCCCCTCGGCCGCTTCGTGGTCGTCACTGGCCTCAGCGGCGCGGGCAAGTCCTCGCTCGTCTTCGACACCCTGCACGCGGAGGGCCAGCGCCGTTACGTCGAGACCTTCAGCGCGTACACCCGCCAGTTCCTCGAGCTGCTGCCCGCACCGCACGTGGACCGGGTGGAGAATATCCGCCCCTCAATCGCGATCGAGCAGACCAACACCGTGCGCACCTCCCGTTCCACGGTCGGAACGATGACCGAGCTGACCGACTACGCGAAGGTCTGGTTCAGCCAGGTTGCCGGCTGCCTCGATCCGGCGACCGGGGAACCGGTGCGGGACGACCATCCGCCCGCGGTCTGGGAGCAGGCCCGGCTCCGCCCGGGCCGCGGCATCCTCGTGATCGCGTTCCGGGTGAATCGTCCGGCCTCCCTCACGTGGACCGAGATTCTCGCAGGCCTGCAGGCGCAGGGTTATGTGCGCGCCTTGCTACCGCAAGCCACGGGCGGCTGGGCCGCGCGCCGGCTGGCGGAGCTCGCGGCGGATCCCACCCCGCTCGGGGACGGCGACCAGTTGCTCGTGGCGCAGGATCGCGTGGCAATCGCCGACGACCAACGCGCCCGTTTCCTTGAGGCGGCGGAGAAGGCTTACCACTACGGACGTGGGGAGCTGGAACTTTTCGCCGAGGAGGAGGGAGGGCTGGTGTCCGCGGGACGTTTTTCCCGCGGGCTGCGTTCCCCGGCCACGGGCCGCGTCTTCCGCCCCGCCACCCCGTCGCTGTTCTCGTTCAACTCACCACTGGGCGCCTGCCCGCGGTGCAAAGGCTTCGGCCGCATCCTCGAGTTGGATCCCGCCCTGGCGATCCCCGACCACTCAATCTCGCTCGCCCAAGGCGCGATCCGCTGCTGGGAGAGCGAGGTTTACGGCGGTTCGAAACGGGACCTGCTCCGCTGCGCCCGCCGTCAGGGCATACCGACCGACGTGCCCTTCTCCCGGCTCACCGAGCCGCAGCGCCGCTGGGTGATTGAGGGCGAGCCCGGGGCCGACACCGAAGGCGGGGGCGGCCCGGACGCCTGGTACGGGCTGAACGGCTTCTTCCGCTGGCTGGAACGCAACACCTACAAGATGCACGTGCGGGTGTTCCTCTCCCGCTACCGCGCGGCGCTCCCCTGCCCGGACTGCGGCGGCGCCCGCCTCCAGCCCGAGGCCCTCTGCTGGCGCTGGCGCGGCCGCACCCTGCCCGACCTCTACCGGATGTCGGTCTCGGAGTTGCGCGCCTTGCTGGCGGAGGAAATCCAGCCGGCGGAGAGCCCCGCGGAAGCAGCCGGGATCGCGCGCGCGGCGATGCTGACCCGCCTGCGGTACCTGGAGGAGGTGGGGCTCGGCCACCTCACGCTCGATCGTCCCTCGCGCACGCTCTCCGGGGGAGAAGTCGCCCGGGTCAACCTTACCGCCTGCCTCGGCACCTCGCTCGTCGACACCCTTTTTGTTCTCGATGAGCCCAGCGTCGGACTCCATCCGCGCGACGTGCACCGCCTGCTTGGCGTGATCCGCCGGCTGGTCGACGCGGGCAACACCGTCGTGGTCGTCGAGCACGACGAGGCGGTAATCCGCGCGGCGGACCACATCATCGAGGTGGGGCCCGAGCCGGGCCGCCGGGGCGGGCGGATCGTCTTCCAGGGTTCCGTACCGGAAATGCTCGCGCACCCGGAGTGCCTCACGGGGCGATACCTCTCCGGCCGCGCCGGAGATGCCAAGCTGCCGGTGCGCCGGCCCGTGCCCGACGGTCATCCTTGCCTGCGGCTGGAGGGCGTCACGCGGCATAACCTGCGGGACCTCGAGGTGCGCGTGCCCCTAGGTCGCCTCGTGTGCCTCAGCGGCGTGTCCGGCTCCGGCAAGTCCACCCTCCTCGATGCGGCGCTCCACCAGGGTTTGCTCCGCCAGCGGGGACTCCCGGCCGAGGAACCCGCACTGATCCGTCGGCTGACCCTCGACCAGCCGGTCGGGGAGATCGTGCTGGTGGATCAGTCTCCACTGAGCCGCACCCCGCGTTCCACGCCCGTGCTGTACGTCGAGGCGTGGGACCTGATCCGCGACCTCTACGCCGCGACACCCGACGCGCGCGCCGCCGGTCTCGCCGCCTCGGCGTTCTCGTTCAACGGCGGCGAGGGCCGCTGTGACCAGTGCCAGGGCTTGGGCCACGAGCGCGTGGAGATGCAGTTCCTCTCCGACGTGTTCGTGCCGTGCCCGGCTTGCGGGACCCGCCGCTTCAAGCCGGAGGTGCTCGCCGTGCGCTGGGAGAACCGCTCGATCGCGGATCTGCTCGAGCTCACCGTGACGGAGGCCCTCGCCGCGTTCGCGGCACAGCCCCCGATCCAACGCCGGCTCGCCGGGCTGGAGGCCGTGGGACTCGGCTACCTGCCCCTTGGCCAGCCCCTGAACACCCTCAGTGGAGGCGAGGCCCAGCGGCTCAAGCTCGTGCGCCACCTCGCGACCTTCCGCGACGGCGGGGGGGAAGCGCCCGCCCTGCTGCTCCTCGACGAGCCCACGACCGGGCTGCATCGCCACGATGTGGCCCGGCTGCTCGCGGTCCTGCAGACCCTGGTGGACCAGGGTAATTCCGTGGTGGTCGTTGAACACCACACGGACGTGCTCCGGGCCGCGGACTGGGTCATCGAGGTCGGCCCGGAGGCCGGAGCGGCCGGTGGGCGGATCGCGGCGGCCGGCACTCCCGAGGAGCTCGCGCGCACCGCCACCGTCACCGCCCCCTTCCTGCGCGCCGCCCTCGGACGCGAAAACTCGGCGGATCCGATCGAGGTCGCCGTGGCGGAGGAGCGCGGCGCCGAGCCTCCCCTGGCCCAGCTCACCGTCACGGGTGCGAGGGAGAACAACCTCAAGGATCTCACCCTTGGGCTCCTGCATCGCCAGCTGACCGTCGTCACGGGCGTCTCCGGCTCCGGCAAGTCCACCCTCGCGTTCGACATCATCTTCGCGGAGGGGCAGCGCCGTTTCATGGAGTCGATGTCGCCCTACGCGCGGCAATTCGTGGAGCAGCTGCCGCGGCCCGCCATCGGGAGCCTCACGGGTATTCCGCCCACGGTGGCGATCGAGCAGCGGATGACCCGCGGTTCGCGCAAATCGACCGTGGCGACGATCACCGAGGTCGCGCAGCACCTGCGCCTGCTCTACGCCCGCGCCGGCGTCCAGCATCACCCGGAGTCGGGCCGCCCCGTGCGCCCCCTGGCCCGGACGGCCCTGCAGGCGCTCCTGCGCAAGGTGATGGCCACGCACCCCGCCGCCCGCCGCGCCCGGCACCTCTATTTGTGCGCGCCGTTGATCCGCGGCCGCAAGGGTCACCACCAGCCGATCGCAGACTGGATCGCCGAGCAGGGTTACACGCTGATGCGCGCCGACGGGCAGTTGCTGCCAGTGGAGGCCTTCACGCGCCTGGACCGCTACCGCGAGCACGACATCGAGGTCGTGGTCGCGGATCTCCGCGCGGCCGGGGCCCCGAAGCCGGCGACCGCCCTCGACGTCGCGCTCCAGCTGGGACGCGGGGCGTGCTTCCTGCTGACGCCGCGGGACGGCGTGCTCTCCTGGTTCTCGACCACCCGCACCGATGCCGCCACCGGCGAGTCCTTCCCGGAGCTGGAGCCGAAGCATTTCTCGTTCAACTCGCCGCGCGGCTGGTGCCCGTTGTGCCGCGGGCACGGGCGCATTTTACCGTGGATGCTGGAGCCGGCCGAGGAAGGTGAGCAGGACCCGGCGCGCCTACTGCGGGAGCTGGGGCTCGAGGACGCTGGCGCCCTCGCGGCGGACGGCCAGGAATGCCCGGATTGCGGGGGAGCGCGGCTAAACCGGATCAGCCGCGCCGTGCGCCTGCCCTTCCGCGGCGGCCAATCCGCGCTGTCGCTCCCCGAACTACTGCGGCGCACGCCCGCGGAGCTCCTCCGCCTGCTGGGCGCCCTCGAGCTCGACGCCCGCGGCCGCGCCGTGCTCGCGGAGGTCCGCCCGGAAATCGCGGAACGCCTCCGCTTCCTCGAGCGCGTGGGCCTCGGCTACCTCACCCTCGACCGCCCGACCGCGACGCTCTCCGGCGGCGAGCAGCAACGCATCCGCCTCGCCGCGCAGCTCGGCTCCAACCTCACCGGCGTGCTCTATGTCCTCGACGAGCCCAGCATCGGCCTGCACGCCGGCGACAACCAGCGCCTGATCGCGACCCTCGAGGGCCTGCGGGACAAGGGCAACACGGTGCTCGTGGTCGAGCACGACGACGAGTTGATGCAACGGGCGGACCGGATCATCGACCTCGGGCCGGGGGCGGGCATCCACGGCGGGGAACTGCTCGCCTGCGGCACGCCCGCCGAGGTCCGCGCCAACCCGCGCTCCCTCACCGGGCGCTACCTCGCGTCGGGCATCGCGCACCCCCTGCGCGGCAGCCGGCGGGCCGTGCCGGCCGCGAACGCGCGGGGCGCGTGGCTGACCCTCGACGGGGTCCGCTTCCGCAACCTGCGGGACGCGCGCCTGCGGCTGCCGCTCGGCCGCCTGACCGTGGTCGCGGGACCGAGCGGGGCGGGCAAATCGAGCCTCGTCCGCGACCTGCTGCACCCGGCCGCATCCCGCGCCATCGCTGACCGCCGGGAACGTCTCTCCGGCCGGGACTTCACGCGCGGCGGCGGCGCGCCCGGGGAAAAGGGCCGGCCGCCCTTCGCCTCGCTCACCGGCGCCGCCGGTTTCCGCCGGGTGGTGGAGGTTGATCAGGCGCCCATCGGCCAGACCCCGCGATCCACCCCCGCCACCTACCTGGGAATCCTGGACCTGATCCGCGCGTTCTTCGCCCAGTTGCCGGAGGCGCGGCTCCGCGGCTACACCGCCTCGCGCTTCTCGTTCAACACGACGGGCGGCCGCTGCCCGGCCTGCGAGGGCGCGGGCCGCATCCGGCTGGAGATGGCCTTCCTGCCGGACGCCTTCCTGCCCTGCGACACCTGCCAGGGATCGCGCTACGGCCCGGAGCTCAAGGACGTCACCTGGCAGGGCCGCGACATCGGCGGGGTGCTCAACCTCACCTTCGAGGAGGCTGCCCGCGAGTTCGCCTTCCACGCCGAACTCGGCGAGGTCTGCCGGCTGATGGTCGATTGCGGGCTCGGTTACCTCGCCCTTGGCCAAAGCTCCAACACCCTCTCGGGCGGCGAGGCGCAGCGCCTCAAGCTGGTGACCGAGCTGGCGCAGGGCAGTCCCGGCCGCCGGGAACGCGCCCGCGGGGTGGCCGCGCGGAACCTTTACCTGCTCGAGGAGCCCACGATCGGCCTGCACCTGAGCGACTGCGAAAAGCTCATCCGCGTGCTGCACGCGCTGGTCGACCAAGGGCACACCGTGGTGGTCATCGAGCACCACCTCGACGTGATCCTCGAGGCGGACCACGTCGTTGAACTGGGCCCTGGGGGTGGCCCGGCGGGGGGGGAGATCGTCTACGCCGGCGACCCGGAGGGCCTGCTGCGCTGCAAAGGGAGCCCGACCGCGCCCCACCTGCGGCGCCTGCAACGGACGCGCGCCTGAGCCCCGGGGCTCAGGCGGACCGCAAACGCGCCGAGACCAGCGGCCAAATTAGACCGAAGGACGGGCAGAAGTCCCCGGGCGACCTCACCAGCCACGCGTCGACCTCCGCGGGGGGATGCCAAGCCGCCTCCTCGATCTCGCGCGGCTCGAGGCGGAGCGGGCCGTCGTGGCGCAACCGGTAGACCCAGACGAACTCCCAGCCGGTCGCCGCGCACGCCTCCACCCGGAACCAGCGGACCGGCGGCGCTTCCGCGGGCGGATACACCCCGATCTCCTCCCCCAGTTCACGGAGCGCGGCAGGGTCGTACTCCTCGCCGGAGTCCACGTGCCCGGAACAGGAAGAGGCCCAGAGCCGCGGCGCGACGTCCTTGAGGGCGGAACGCCGCTGGAGGAGGACCCGCCCGGCCGCGTCGAAGATCATCACGTGCACGGCCCGGTGCCAGAGCCCGCGGGCGTGGACCTCCCGCCGGGACGCCCGGCCGATCACGGCGTCACGCGCATCGACCACGTCGAAATACTCCTCGGAAACGCTCATCGCGCCACCAAGGCGCGGCGCGCCCGCGCTGTAAAGCCCGCGCCCGCCGCCCGGCCTCCGGGCCGGGCTTCCCGGGGCGGAGGCGAGATTTGGCTTGGTCGGGGGCCCGCCGCGGGTGTTTGCTAACCGTCACGCCCATGCCGAAGATCGAAGTCAACAAGGTCGCCGAGATCCTGAAGAAGAACGAGATTTCCCCGGCGATCCTCCGCCGCATCGTCGAGGAGATGAACCTCGCCGTCCAACCCGACCCGGGCGAGGAGGAGAAGCCGCCCCCGCTGAAGAAGCAGTTCGTGATCCTGGTCAGCGATCCGGATGAGCATCTGCCGAAGCACGACTTCGTGGGCTGGGTGCTGCAGATCCCGGAAAACGAGAGCGTGGCGACGACCCAGGACCGCCTCTTCCGCGCGGCCTACGACTTCAATACGACCAAGAAGGGTCGCCTGCTGCCGGTGAAGACGGTCGGCGAGGCGATCGAGCACGTTCCGGCCAAATTCCTGAAGGAGACCGACGTCTGGGTGAAGACGAAGACGCCCGTGCTCGTGATCCGCACGGATAACGAGATCCCGAAGGAGCAAGGTTAGAGGCCGTGGCGGCGGGGGTCGAACCCCCGCGCCCGCAACGCCGCCCGCAAGGCGTCAAGGTCGAGCCGGGCGCCGGGCCGCACCCCGTGCTCGCGGAACCAGCCCTGGTTCAACTCGACCGCGAACTGCAGCTCCTCCCCGCGGGAAGCCACCCGCGTCTCGTCGAAGGGATGCAGCGGATAGACCTCCGCGAGCGTTCCGTCTGGGCGGAAGAAGCCGATGTCTAGCGGGGTGGGCGTGTTGCGCATCCAGAAACCCAGGCGCTGGGGGCGCTCGTAGACGAAGATCATTCCATCGTCCGGTCCGAGGTCGCGACGCTCCATCAGGCCCCGCTGCATCTCCGGTAAACGCACCGCCAACTGGAGACGCACCGTGCGCCCGCCCACCGCGATGGGGAAAAACTCGGCGGCGCCTTTGGGGGGCGAGGGCGCGGCCTCCGCCGGGGTCCCCCGCCCGCAGCCCACGAGCGCGGCCCACACCGCTAGGAGCGTCAGCGCCAAAACCGGATTTGCGTTTTTCACGCGCGAAGGGCTAATCCCCCCGCCACCGCAACTCAATCCCCGCCTCGACGTGCCCGGACCAACCGCCGAACTCCCGCCGCTGCTTTACGCGGACACCTACAGCTGCCCGGACGCCCTCTACTTCGGGGGGGTCGAGATGAGCGACCCGTTCATCTGCTTCGGCCACGGCGGCCGCCGCCACGCCATCGTGAGCGCCTTGGAGTTCGGCCGCGTCCGCCGCACGTCCCGCTTCGACGTCGTGCAGCCGCTCGACGCCTTCCTAGAGCGGGCGCGGCGGGAATGGCCCGAACGTCGCCCCGGCGCCGCCGAGGTGATCCGGCTCGCCGCGCGCGACTTGGGGCAGCGCCGTTTCCGGATTTCGGACACCTTCCCCGCGGGACTCTACACGCAGCTTTCGGCGCTCGGTCTTCCGCTTGAGCTCGCGCCGGGCGCGCTTTTCCCGGAACGCGAGATCAAGACCCCAGCCGAGATCGCGGCCCTCCGCGAGGGCAACCGCTGCAGCGCCATCGGCCTCGCGGCGGCGGAGGCCATTCTGCGCGCGAGCAAGGTCCGCGGCCGGCGCCTGTACCACCGGGGCCGCGTGGTCACCAGCGAGTCCGTCAAGCTGGCCATCGAGGTCGCCGTGCTGGAGGCCGGGGCCGTCTCCGCCCACACCATCGTCGCGGGCGGCGACCAGGCCTGCGATCCGCACGAGCGCGGGCACGGGCCCCTGCGCCCGGACGAGCTGATCATCGTGGACATCTTCCCAAGGGTGACCCGCCACGGCTACCACGGGGATATGACGCGGACCTTCCTGCGGGGCCGCGCCACCGAGCGTCAACAGGCACTGGTCCACGCCGTCCGGGAGGCGCAGCGGGCCGCCCTGCGCCGGCTCCACGCCGGGGTGAACGGACGGGACGTCCACCAGGAGTGCGTGAACGTGTTCGCCCGCGCGGGCTTCGCCACTCGCCACCTGAAGTCGGGTTCGGTGGGCTTCTTTCACGGCACCGGCCACGGTCTCGGCCTCGCGGTGCACGAGTTGCCCCGCCTGAGCGGCAGCGTAGATTACACGGTCCCCGAGGGCTCGGTCGTGACCGTCGAGCCGGGCCTCTATTACCCGGGGCTTGGCGCTTGCCGCATCGAGGACGTCGCGCTCGTCACCCGAGGGGCCTCGCGCCTGCTTTCCCGCTACTCCTACGACTGGCAATTCTGACCCGATGCGCAACCTGCCCCAACTCCTACGGCGCCTACGGCGCCTGCGCATCCTCGTCGTGGGCGACGTGATGCTCGACCACTACATCTGGGGTGACGCCACCCGGATCTCGCCGGAGGCGCCGGTGCCTGTGATCGACATCGCGCGCGACACTTGGACCGCGGGCGGCGCCGCCAACGTCGCCCTGAACTTGGCTTCCCTCGGCGCGCGCTGCACGGTGGTGGGCCGCTTCGGGAAGGACGAGAGCGGCCGGCGCCTCGCGGAGCTCCTGCGGGAGCGGGGCATCGATTCGATTGCTACCCCAGGCGACGCCCCGACGATCGTGAAGACCCGCGTGCTGGTGCGGCAGCAGCAACTCTGCCGGCTCGACCGGGAGGCCCCCCCGGCCGACTACGAGGTCCCGCTCGGGCGGTTAACCACCCTGATCGGTCCGGCGCTCGCGGAATGCGACGCGGTGATCCTCTCCGACTACGCCAAGGGAATCCTGAATAATACGGTGCTGCGCGAGCTCACGCGCCTCGCCCGGAGCGCGGGTAAACTGATTGCCCTCGACCCGAAGCCGCGGCGCGGCCTCGCGTTCGACGGACTGGACCTCATCACCCCGAACAAGCGGGAGGCGCTGCAGCTCGCGGGCCTCGAGCCTTCCCCACACACCCCGTTCCCTGCGGCTGAGGTCTGCGCCCGCCTGCACGAACGGTACGCCACGCGCCACCTCGTCGTGACGCTGGGAGAGGAGGGAATGCTGCTCAGCACCGGCGGCAAGGTTCGCAAGGTGATCCCGACCGCAGCCCGGGAGGTGTTCGACGTCTCCGGCGCGGGCGACACGGCGCTGGCCGGACTGGTACTCGCACTGGCGGCCGGATCCTCCCTAGAGCAAGCGGCCCATTTCGCCAATGCCGCGGCCGGCGTGGTGGTGGGCAAGCTCGGCACGGCCACGGTCACCCCGGGTGAGCTCACGGCCTACGTGGGCCGGCGATGATCACCCTCTACGAACTGCCCCCGCCCACCGGCCCTCTGGCGGGCGGAGCCCTCTTCCTCGACCGCGACGGGACGCTTAATTTCGATCGCCACTACGTCTTCGATCCAGCCGGTATCGAGCTGATCCCCGGCGTAGCCGACGCCCTGAGCACCGCCCGCGCGCTAGGCCTACGGCTGTTCCTCCATACCAACCAGTCGGGCATCGCCCGCGGCCTGTTCCAGCTCGCGGACGTGGACCGCTGCAACGCGCGGTTGGAGGAACTGCTCGGGCTGCCCCGGCCAGTGTTCGACGCGGTCTGCGTCGCCCCGGAGGGCCCGGACGATCCCCAAGTCTACCGCAAACCCTCGCCGCGCTTTATCCAGGAATGCGTGACGCGCCACCGGCTCGCGCCCCAGCGCTGCTGGATGGTGGGCGACCGGGAGAGCGACCTCGAGGCCGGCCGACTCGCCGGCATCGGCACCGCGGCGGTCTGCACCGGCAAACACGACGCCGCGGCGTGGCGCCAACTGCTCCCGGCCGGTACCCCGGTCTGGCCGAGCCTGACGGACCTGGTGGCCGCGCTGGCGGCCGGAGCGAGGCGCCACCATGCCTGAACTCGCCGAGGTTGAGTTTTACCGGAAACGCTGGGCGCTCGCCGGCACCGGGGACCTGATCCGCCGGGTCCACGTGCACGCGGACCGCAAGGTGTTCCGCGGCACGGACGCGGCGGCGCTGCAGCGGGAACTTACCAGCCGGCCGCTCGGCGCCTCGCAGACGTCCGCCAAGCAGATGCTGTTCCGCGCCGGGGACTCCGGCTGGCTGGGCATCCACCTGGGGATGACTGGGGAGCTCTTCACCGCGCCCTCGACGCACTCCCCCGGCCGGCACGATCACCTCGTGCTCTTCCAAGATGAGCGCGCCCTCGTCTTCCGGGACCCGCGGATGTTCGGCCGCATCCTGTTTCACGAGGGCCCCGCCGCCCCGGACTGGTGGAGCCGCATCGCCCCGCCGATCCTCTCCGCGGCGTTCACGGTCGACGCCGTCACCGCGTTCCTGCGGCGCCGGCGACGCTCCCCCTTGAAGGCCGTGCTGCTGCAACAGGAGCGATTCCCCGGGGTGGGCAACTGGATGGCGGACGAGATCCTTTGGCGGGCCGCGCTGCCCCCCGCCCGCCCCGCGGGCGCGCTCACCCCGGCCGAAGTGCGCCGACTCCGGCGCGAGTGCCGGCAAGTGTGCCGTCAGGCCCTCGCGGCGATTGCCGGGAAGGGCGACCACCTGCCCGCTGACCTCAACGTCGGCATCCCCCTCACTTGGCTGTTCCTGCACCGCTGGCGCGACGGGGGCCGTTGCCCGCGCACCGGCAGACCGCTCGCGCGCGCCACCATCGGCGGCCGGACCACCTGCTGGAGCCCCGCCCGGCAGGGACGGAAATGAAGCGCGTCCGTCTCGACGAACTGCTCCTGCAGCGGGGCCTCGCGGAGTCGCGCGCCCAGGCTCAGGCCCTGATCCTCGCCGGCCGGGTTAGCCACGGTACCGCGCGCCTTGAGAAGCCGGGCAAGGCCGTGCCGGAAAATCTCGAGGTGACCGTGGCCCAACCGCCGCGCTTCGTCAGCCGAGGCGGCGAGAAACTCGTGGCCGCCCTCGCCCACTTCGCCCTCAACCTGCAGGGAGCGCAGGTGCTCGACGTCGGGGCCTCCACCGGGGGCTTCACGGATTGCGTCCTGCAGGCCGGCGCCGCGGCCGTGACCTGCGTCGATGTCGGCCGGGCCCAGTTGCACGCGCGGCTCCGGGCGGACCCGCGGGTGACCAACCTCGAGCAGGTAAACGCTCGCCACCTGCGGCCCTCGGACCTGCCCCGGCCCGACTACGACGCGATCGTGATGGACCTCTCCTTCATCTCCCTCACCGCCGTGCTCCCCGCGGTCTGGCCCCTGCTGCGCCCGGGCGGATCCCTCGTTGCACTGGTCAAACCACAGTTCGAGGCCGGCAAGGCGGAAGTGGACCGGGGCCGAGGCGTCATCCGAGATCCCGCCGTGCAGGACGCGGCGCTGGCACGCGTGCGCACCGCCGCCGCCCAGTTGCCCTGGGTCGAGGACCGCGGGGCCATCGACTCCCCCCTGCGGGGAGCGGACGGCAACCGCGAGTTCTTGCTGTGTCTCTGCCGCCGGGCATCCTAACGGTGCCCGATGAAACCCATCCGCCATCTCGCGTTCGTGGTGAACCGCAACAAGGTCGGCGCGCCGGGCCTCGCCCGCGAGCTGGCGGCCGTCGCACGGGCCGCCAGCGTGCGGCTCAAGCAGACCAGCCGCTTCCCCCTGCCGTCCGGTTACCTCAAGGGGATGGACGCCTGCTGCGTGATCGGCGGCGACGGCACGCTCCTCGGCGCCGCCCGGGAGTCCGCGCGCCACCAGGTCCCGCTGATCGGCGTCAACCGCGGCAGCCTGGGATTCCTCACCACGCTCTCGGCCGAGGAGGCTCGCGGCCGCTTCCCCGACCTCCTTGCCGGCCGCTTCCAGGTCGACCACCGCACGATGCTCGACTGTGCGACCGGCCCCGGCAGCAGTGATCTCGCCCTCAACGACGTGCTCATCAAGGACGAGGTGAACTCGCGCCTGGTGCGCCTTGAGGTGTTCGCGGACGACGAGCTAGTCACCGACTACCTCTGCGATGGCCTGATTTTCTCCACCCCGACCGGGTCGACGGCCTACAATCTTTCGGCCGGCGGACCGATCCTCCACCCCGGCTCGGGGGTCATCGTGATGACGCCGATTTGCCCGCACACGCTGAGTAACCGCGCCATCATTTTCCGGGACGATGTCCGCATCCGGGTCCATAACCGTTCCCCGGGTTCCCGGCTGCTGGTGGCGATGGACGGCCAGCGGAACCTGCGGGTCAGCGGGCATTCCCCGGTCACCATCGCCCTCGCCAAGCGGCACCTGCCCCTGGCTCAAGTTTCTGATTACTCGCATTTTAACGTCGTCCGCCAGAAGCTGCAATGGAGCGGGGGCTTCTCCGCGAAGCGCTGAAACGCGCCCGGCAAAATCGAGAGTAACCTTGACAAAACAAGTACGTCTTCCGCTGCTGAACTCGGAGTTACTCCACTAAAACACCATGAACCATCGTAATCTCACCGTCGCGGTCCTCGCCGCCGTTCTCAGCCTCCCGGTCGCCCTCGTCGGCGCCGAAGAGAAGAAGAAGGGTGGCGGTTTCGCCGCTCTGGATACCGACAAGGACGGCAAGGTCTCCAAGAAGGAGTACGTCGCCTCTCAGAAGGACGCCACCAAGGCGGAGTCCCGCTTCGCCCAGCTGGACACCAACAAGGATGGCTTCCTGACCCAGGCCGAGATGGCCGCGGGCCAGAAGAAGAAGAGCAAGTAATCCTTCATTTCGGAAAACTTGAGGCGACCCTCCGGGGTCGCCTCTTTTGTTTTGCCGGCAGGGAACCTGACCGGGGCGGCCGGGCCCCGGCCGTTTCAGACCGTCTCGGGCCGCACCACCAATTGCAGGGCGAGTTCCGGCCGGAGCCGTTCCCGCGCGAAGGCCGCCAGCATCGCGGGGCTCACACTCTCGACCTTGGCGTCGTACTGGCGCCAGTGGTTGAGGTCGAAGCCCTGCAAGATATTGAGACCAGCCTGGAGGGCCCGGGCGGACGGCGTCTGCAGACTCTGTTGACGCGCGGCCTTGAGCCGCGCCTGGCAGCGGGCCAGCTCCGCGGGTTCGACCCCGCCAGCAGCGACCCGGGCGATCTCCGCATCAATCTCCGCCAGCACCTCCGCCTCCTTGCCCGGCTGGGTGCCCGCGAGGAAGGAGAACATCCCGGACCGCAGCCCGGTCACCCGGGCGGAACGCACGAAATAAGCGAGCCCCTTGTCCTCTCGAACGCGTTCGAACAGCCGTGAGGCCATCCCGCTGAGGCACTCGTCCAACACCTCGCCGGTGTAAAAATCCGCCGCCGGCAGCGCCGGACCGGGGTAGGCCCGCAGGACGACCGCCTGTTCGCGGGGCTGGAACTCCACAAAGGCCCCACGCTCCGCCGGCAGCGGCACCGGGGTCACCGCGGGGCCCGCCCCGCCGCCGGCCGGCAAACGGGCCAGCAAGCGCTCGAGGGGGCGCCGCAGGGCCGCGGGATCAAAGTCCCCGGCGACCGCCAGCACCGTGTTGCCCGCCACCGCCAACCGCCGGTGCAGCGCCGCCAAGTCCGCGGGCGTCAGCGCCTGGACTCCGGGAATATCCCCGGAAGCATCCAACCCAAGCGGGTCCGCTCCAAAAAAACGACGCCGCAGCCGCTTGCGGGCCCACGTCACCACGTCGTCGTCATCTTGGCGCAGGGCCGCCACCTGGGCGTCCCGTTCGAGCCGGAAGGTGCCCTCGCGGAACGCGGGCGCGAGGACCGCGTCGGCCAGTAGTTCGATCGCCAGCGCGGCTTCGTTGGGCAGCACCTCGACCGCGACCCCGAGGCTATTGTTACCGCAAAAGGGATAGAGGGCGCCCCCAACCGACTCGATCGCCTGCGCCACCTCAGCCGCTGTCCGGCGCCGAGTGTCCTTGGTGAGCAGGGTGGACAGCAGCGCCGTCGCCCCGCGCCGGTCCGGGGCCTCGGTGAGGGGCCCGCCGGGCAGCAGCAGGCGCAGGTGCAGGTTGGGCAGGCGCGCATCGGGCTGGAGCAGGAGACGGGCGCCGTTGGCGAGCCTGGTCTCGGTGAAATCCGGCGGCGCGGCCCGCCTCACGACCGCCGCGGAACCGGCCCCGGCCGCAGCCGGCCCGGTCGAAACCGCGATGAGGCTGGAGTCCGTCAGGTGGCGCGCCGCCACCGCCTGCAGCGTGCGGCCGGTCACCCGGGACAACTCGCCAAAATAGGTGCGACCGTGGTCGAGATCGCCCACCACGACCTCGGCGGCGCCCAACCGCGAGGCCTGTCCGCTCATCGTCTTGCGGGAGTTGATCTCCCCCACCACGAGCTGACGCCGCGCCTTGCGGAGATCGGCCGCCGGGACCGGGCGGCCCAGATAACGACGGAGCGCCCGGTGGATCGCCGCCTCGGCTCCGGCCCGTTTGTCCGGATCGCAGGTATACGAGACACAGAAAAGTCCGCTCGAACCGGGGTTCCAGGCGCCCGCGTCGATCTGGTGGACCAAGCCGGCACGGTCCCGCACCTCCCGCCACAGCAGGGAGCTCTCGCCCTGACCGACGACGGCGGCCAGCAGGTCCAGGGCCGGGGCGTCGGCGTGCGTGAGTCCGGGGATGGGCCACGCTAGGATCGAGCGGCAAACCTCAACCTCCTCGGCGCGATGCTCCCGGCGGGGGGCAAGTTGCCGCGGCTCGGCCGGAACCAGCACCGGGACCGACCGGCGCCGTGGCACCGCACCGAAATGCTGCCCGATCTCCCCGAGGATCGCGGGCGCATCCACATCCCCGACCACGACCACCACCAGGTTCTCCGGGACGTAGCGCTCGCGGTAGTAGGCCAGCAGTTCCTCCCGCGAGACCGCGGCAAAGACATCCCGGTGCCCGATGATGGGATGCCGGTAAGGATGCTCGCGGAAGGCCGTCGCGAATAGCGCGTCCCACAAACGGTTGTCGGGATCGTCGCGCGTCATCGCGATCTCCCGCAGGATCACGTCCCGCTCCTTCGCCACCTCCTCCTCCGGGAGGGTGGAATGGAGCACGGCGTCGGCGAGGACGTCCACCGCCACGGCCGCGTGCTCGCTGGGCAGATCGACGTAATACACGGTCCGGTCGTAGGTCGTGTAGGCGTTGAGGTACCCGCCGTGGGCCTGAATCGTGGCGCTGATCTCGCGCCCGGCGCGCCGCGCCGTGCCCTTGAATAGCATATGTTCCAAGAAGTGGGACAGGCCCGCGCCCAGCTGGGTCCCCTCGTGGACGCTGCCGGAGCGGACCCAGACCTGCACGGAGGCCAGCGCCGCGGCGGCATCCGGCTTGAGGACGACGGTCACGCCGTTGGGCAGCACGACCCGCTGCACTGGCTCGCGCCAGAAGGCCTCCAGCAGGGCGGTGTCCGGGGTGGCGCGAGCCGACGGCCGCGCCGCGGATCGGCGGGGCTTCACGTTGCTCCCCGGGCCCGGGGACCGGAGGCCCCGCGGGGGCGGCGGGAGGGCAGGAACGGTTTCACGAAGGCTTCCTCGAACTCAAAGACCTCCTCGAAGTCCTCGCGGCGGTCCTGATCGGTCTTTGAGAACATATTGTATTCGATGAGGTTGAAGACGATCTCCCCGAAGTCGGCACAGCGGTGGATGCCCCAGGAGTTGAGGACCGTCTTCGTCAGGGGCCCGAACTGGTCGAGAGCGTAGACGCGGAGTCCGTGGAGCAATTCCGGACCGGAAACGTGCCGGGAACGTCCCACGCGCGTGGCGTCCCGCTTCTGGAGCTCCTTCACGGTGTGATCCAGGCCGAGCCGCACGAATTCGTAAGCCTTTCGGTCGAAGCGCGCGTCCTCCTTGCAGATGAGCGCGACCACCTCGCTGAAATCCGGAGTTTCCATGCTTCCCGCCCGAATTGGCACACGGGACGGTGGGGTGCAATCCCGCACCGCGCGAATTTCGGGCGTGAAACCCCGGTCGTTTTGAATCGTCTGGCCCTACGCGATCGCCAATGACCCCTTCCCTGCCCTCCGCCGAGAACCCGAGGCCTGATAACGTTCCGTCCGCCCCGGAAACCGCCCCGCGTCTCATCCTCGCCACGGCGCGCCTGAAGTCGGCTGGGTTGCGGGTCACCCAGCCGCGGATGACGATCCTTGAGGCGCTCTGCCGGCAGACCAGCCCGGTCTCAATCGAGCAGCTCCACGCCGGCCTGCCGCCGGGGGCCTGCGATCTCGTGACCGTTTACCGGTGTATGGCGGCCTTCGAGCGCGGCGGCCTGGTGCGTCGGGCGGTGATTCATCAGGGCACGTCGCTCTACCAGGTCGCCTTCGGCCAGCCGGAGACCTACCACATCGTTTGCCGCGCCTCCGGCCAACTCGCGCCGCTTTCACCGGAAGTTTCCCGGGAACTCCAGCAAGCGGTCGCCAAGGCGCGAGAGGAATTGCGCGAAAAGGGCTACCGGGAGGTCGCCCATATGCTGGAATTTTCCGGGGTGGCGCCCCCGGCGAGCCCGCCGTGACCGCCAAGCGCGCCCCCTTCCGCCCTCAGCGGGCTGCGGCGTAGCGGGCGGCGACGCGGTCCCAGGCCACCACGTTCCAGAAGGCGGCGACGAAATCCGCCCGGCGGTTCTGGTACTGGAGGTAGTAGGCGTGCTCCCAAATATCCAGCCCGAGCAACGGAATCGCACCCTCCATCAGCGGCGAATCCTGGTTGGCGGTGGAAGAGACCTCGAGCCGCCCGCCCTTGATCGTCAACCACGCCCAACCGCTGCCGAACCGCTTCATCGCCGCATCCGTGAACTGGGCGCGGAACGTATCTAGGGAGCCGAAACGCTCCTGCAGCGCCGCCGCCAAGGGGCCTGACGGGGCTCCGCCAGCCCGCGGGGCGATCACGTCCCAGAACAGCGCGTGGTTGAGGTGCCCACCCACGTGGTTGCGAACCGCCGTGCGGATGGCCTCTGGCACCGCCGCCAGATCCTTCACCAGTTCCTCGGCGCTCCGGTTCCGCAGCGCCGGATGGGACGCCAGCGCCGTGTTGGCGCTCGTGATGTAGGCTTGGTGATGCTTGGAGTGGTGGATTTCCATCGTCCGGGCGTCGAAGTGGGGCTCCAGCGCGGCGTAGGCGTAAGGCAGGGGCGGCAGCGTAAAGGGTTGGGGCGTGCCGGCAGCAGACGCGGCGGCGAGCCGGGAAGCGCCCGGCAGGACGGCGAGGCCGGCCCCAAGCGTCTTGACCAAAGTGCGGCGGGAGAGGGTAACGGGGGAATCCATCGCGCGACCGTAACATCGGCGCGGCGCGGCGCAAGTGGCGGCCGCAACCCCGGCTCCACCCTTGCCAAAGCCACGCCCGCCGCCGCAGCGTCACCCGCAACCGATGAAACCCCGTCTCTCCCGCCGCGACGCCCTCCGCTCCCTCGCCGGCGCTGCCGGCCTCTCCGCGCTCCGCACCCGTGCCGCCACGCCCGCCCCCGCCCCGGGCCGCATCCGCCATTCCGCCTGCAAATGGTGTTACAAGGACATCTCCCTCGACGCCTTCTGCACGGCCGCCCGCGAGATCGGCCTCGAGTCGGTGGAACTCCTCAATCCGGCGGACTTCCCCACCCTCGCCCGCCACGGGCTCCATTGCGCGATGGTGAGCAATCCGACCGGCAAGACGGCCGCGGGCGTCACCGTTGGTGGCATCACCAAAGCTTTCAACCGCCCCGAACACCACGAGACCCTCGTCGCGCTCTACGAACGCCGGATCCCCGAGGTCGCGGCGGCCGGTTTCGAGAACCTAATCTGCTTCTCTGGTAACCGCGAGGGCCTCGACGACCAACAGGGGCTGGAGCACTGCGCAGCCGGCCTGCGCCGCCTCGTGGCCACCGCCGAGAAACATCGTGTGACCCTCGTGATGGAGTTGCTGAACTCGCGCGTGAACCACCCCGATTATATGTGCGACCGCACCGCCTGGGGCGTCGAACTGTGCCGCCGCGTCGGCTCGGAGCGCTTCAAGCTGCTCTACGACATTTACCATATGCAGATTATGGAGGGGGACGTCATCCGCACGATTCAGGCGAACGCTGCTTGGATCGCCCATTACCACACGGCGGGCAACCCCGGGCGCCACGAGTTCGAGCCGCAAGACGCGCAGGAGCTGAACTATCCGGCGATTATGCGCGCCATTCAGGCGACGGGCTACCGGGGCTTCGTCGGCCAGGAATTCCTGCCCACGCGGGACCCGCTGGCCTCGCTCCGCGCGGCGGTGCGTCTCTGCACCGTCTGAGCCCGCGGCCTACCCCTCGCGTCCGAGGGCGCGCGCCAGCAGATTCCGCGTCATCCGCTGCACCCGCTCGTCTGGGCCGTGTGGCCGGCTCCAATGGGACCACGGCAGGACGTGTCCGGGCGGGGACGACAGGGCCTGCGCCCACCAGATGGTGGAGGCGTTAAACACGAAGTTCCCCTTCGGTCCGGGATAGAGGGTGGCCGCCCACTGTTGGGGACGCACCCCACTGACCCACGCGGTACCGGCCGCCACCACCTCGAGCCCGGGGATCTCGGTCGCTGGCTGGCCGTGGTACTCCCAGCCGATGAGGCCGGGAATGCTCTCGCCCGCCTGCATCCCGGTGCCAGCGAACAGCCAGTGTCCCGGCAGGCGGCAGGTCCAATCCCCTCCCCCATTAATCGGCTCCACGTTGCGCGCCCCCATCAGCAGGCCCTCGTCGGGACCGCGGTGGGGAAAGGGTCCGTGGCGTTCGTGCCGCTCTCGGGCGTAGGGCTGTTCCCCGCCGAAGGGGCCGCCGCGGAAAATGATCCGGTTCGGTCGGCCGTCGTGCGCGGGGCGGAAGGGCGTGACCCAGCACACCGAGTTACCGCAGAGGAACAGCAAGCTCACGCCGGAGTCGCGCAGCCGCTCCACGCTGCGGTACTGCCGGATGTCCCAATACTCATCGTGCCCCACGCTGAGGAAGGCGCGGCAGCGGAGCGCCCGGTCGGGGGTCAGCAGGTCGCTGTTGGAGCAATAGGTGACGTCGTAACCGTGCTGTTCCAACCAGTAGGCCAGCGGGAACTCGAAGCAGAGCCACTCGCCGGAGCCGACGGTGCGCGGGTCGTTGACGACGCCGCTCCACTGGGCCTCGCGGCCGTAGGGGCGGTCGAAGCTCACATCGGCCCACGGGCCCTGATTGCCCTTGGGGTGCGTGTAAACGGAGAACCGGTTCGGCCAACGGTTGTAGGCCTGCCAGGTATTGTCGGAGCACTGGAAGAGGATGTCCGCCGGCCGGTCATCCCGCACGATAAACACGATATGACTCTGCCAGTACGGCTCGTCCTCCGCCACCGGGATGGTGGTGAGCCGGCCGAGGTAGACCCCGCTGACCCAGTCCGCGGGGATGGTGAGGGAGGTGGAGGGTTCCCAGCGGCACTCGTGCAGGTTCTTCTCCCCGGGCGCCGGGGTCGGCTGAGTGCGGGTTTCCAGCGGTCCCAATTCGGCCACCTTGCGCGCCCCGCGGCCGGCGTAGTACCCGGTCCGGAACAGCTCCAGCCGCACCGGCCGCGGCGGATTGGTCGAGATCATCACCTCGATCCGATCCCCCGCCTGCACGCTCTGGCGTGAGCAGTAGCCCTCGACCGCGGGGGAGCGGAAACCGTCCTGGTCGACCCGGACCCGCGTCAACTGCCAGTCGCGGGACCCCTCGCGCGCGTTCTCGGCCGCGATGATCCCGGCGCGGCGGGAGGTCGAGGCGGCCGCCGCGGCGGCGGCGGGGGCCCCAGCGAGCAGGGCGGCGGCCCCGGTTTGGAGGAATTCGAGGCGGGAAAGCGGGGTCCGATCGGGGCGGGGCATCCCCCAGCGAGGCACGTTTCCGCGGCGGGCGTAAAGCGGTTTCCCGCCGCGCCTGGCGCGCGGGGGGAATCGCCCAGCTGGCCGGGCAAGGCGCTTTCGCCCTTGCCGGACGGGGACTTCGGGGCTTTCTGTCGGCCCTTAACACCCCGCGATCGCCGGCGAAACTCCGTGCCGGACCGGCCGCGACCCTGATCCAACTATGAACCTGCCCCCGTCCCGCCGGATTCTTTCCGGCCTCGTCCTCGGCCTTGCCGCCGCGCTGCCGTCCGCCTCCGCCCTCCAGCTCTCGGAGGGCGAGCTCAAGGTAAGTTTCGACTCCACGCTCTCCTTCGGCGGCCTCTACCGACTACAGAATCCGGACCGCGGCTTGGTGGGTCCCGCAAGCAACACCCCCGGCGCCTCCGGCGCACAGAACTCGGTCAACTCCGACGACGGCAACCTCAACTACGGCAAGGGGTGGGTCTCCCAGCTGCTCAAAGGCAACCACGACCTCGAAGTTCGTTACGGCAACTTCGGGGCGCTGGCCCGCGGGTACTGGTACAACGACTTCAAGGCGGACCAGACGCTGCGCACGCCGCTGTCGGATCAGGCCCTCGACCGCACGGTCAAGGGCGCGCAATTGCTAGACCTTTACGGGCGGGTGAAGACGAATGTGGCCGGTGACCTGCCCTTCGACCTGCGGATCGGGCGGCAGGTGCTGAGCCTCGGCGAAAGCACCTTCATCCCCAACGGCATCAACGTCATCAACGCGGCCGACCTCTCGAAGCTGCGGGTGCCCGGCTCCGAGCTGAAGGAGGCCCTGTTGCCAGTGAATATGGTGAAAGCCTCCATCGGCCTCACCCCCGAGATCACCGTAGAGCCCTTCTGGCTGCTGGAATTCCGCCGGAACGAGCTCGAGCCCGCCGGCACCTACTTCTCGACCAACGACTTCGCGACCCGCGGCGGCCGCACGGTCTGGCTCGGCTTCGGCAGCATCGCCGACCAGGGCAGCAGCATCGGCGGTATCTCCCGGGCTGAGGATCGTGACGCCGGCAACTTCAACCAGTTCGGCGTCTCCACCCGCATCCTCGCCAAGGGCCTCAACAACACCGAGTTCGGCCTGTATTACGCGCGCTACAACAGCCGCTCCCCGATCATCAGCGCCCGGACCCCGACTACCCCAATCGACACCAACCTGACCGGCCCGCTGACCGCCGCCTTCCTGCGCGGTGGTTTGCCGGCCGCCCAGGCCTCCGCCCAGGCAGCCGCGATCTTCCAGATGATCGTGAAGTCCTCCCTCGCGCCGACCACCCTGACGCCCGTCGAGATCGCCACCCTGCAGAGCCCACAGGTGCAGGCCGCCATCGCCGGCGCCCGCCAGATCGCGCTGCTCACCGCGGCTGCCTCCGGGCGCTACTTTACCGAGTACGCCGAGGACCTCAGCGTGTTCGGCCTCAGCTTCAACACCGCCCTCGGAGGTTCCGGCATCTCCTGGCAAGGCGAGGTTTCGCTCAAGAATGACGTCCCGCTGCAGATCGACGACGTCGAGCTGCTCTTCGCGACGCTCTCCTCCCTCGCGCCCCAGTTCGCGTCCGCCAACCAGCTGGGCAACTATCTGGGCCAGTACGGCCGCGAGATCAGCGGCTACCGCCGCCACCGCGTCTGGACCGCCCAGTCGACGCTGACCAAGGTCTTCGGACCGACGCTCGGCTCGCAGCAACTGACCGTCCTGGGCGAGGTCGGCGGCGTGTGGGCGAACCTGCCGTCGAAGGACGTCCTGCGTTACGACGGCCCCGGCACCTTCAGCGGCGGCTCGCAGACGGCAATGAACACGGCCGGCTTCCCGCAGGTGGCCGCAACCGCGACCTCCGCCTTCGCGGACCGGTTCTCGTGGGGGTACCAAGTCTTGGCGCGCCTCGATTACAACAACGTGCTGCCCAACGTGAACCTCCAGCCCACGATCGCCTTCACCCACGACGTCAAGGGCGTCACCCCGCTCCCGCTCGGCAACTTCATCGCCGGCCGGAAGAGCGTGAACGTCGCCGTCGAATTCACCTACCGCAACGCTTGGTCCCTCGAGCTGCGCTACGTGAACTTCACCGGCGGCGGCAGATTCAACCTATTGTCGGACCGCGACTACGTCGCGACCACGCTCAAGTACTCCTTCTGAACCCCACCGGACCCCGTCCCATGAACCTTCTCTCCTCCGCCCTCCTCCTGGCCGCCACGGCCAGCGCCGCCTGCGCGGCCGTCTCCGCCGCCGATGCCGCGCGCCTCGGCCAGGACCTCACGCCCCTCGGCGCCGAAGCCAAGGGCAACGCCGACGGCACCATCCCGGCTTGGACCGGCGGCATCACCACCCCGCCCTCGGGCTACCAGCCTGGGATGCACCATCCCGACCCGTTCGCGGCTGACCAGCCCCGCTTCACCGTGACCGCGGCTAACGCGGCCCAGTACCAGGCCCAGCTGACTGCCGGGCAACTGGCGCTGCTCCAAGCCCATCCGACCTACAAGCTGACCGTCTACCCCACCCGCCGCAGCGCGTCCAACCCGCAGCGGGTCTATGACGCCACGCGGCAGAACGCGACCAGCGCCAACCTCGTCTCGGGCGGCAACGGCATCGCCGGGGCCACGGTCGGCATTCCCTTCCCCATCCCGCAGAACGGGCTCGAGGTACTTTGGAACTCGCTCACCCGCTTTCGCGGCGTCGCCGCGACCCGCTACATCGACCAGGCAGCGGTCGAGCGCGGCGGCGGTTTCCAGTTAGTGAAGTTCGAGGACGAGTTCCTCTTCAATTACACCCGCCCCGACATCACCGCCAAGGAGCTCGAGTCCTCCAACACCCTAATTTACTTTAAGCAAGCGGTCACGGCCCCGGCCCGCCTCGCCGGGACCATCCTGCTCGCCCAGGAGACGATGGATCAGGTCAAGGAGCCCCGCCGCGCTTGGGTCTACAACGCCGGCCGCCGCCGCGTGACCCGCGCCCCCAACGTCGCCTATGACAATCCCGGCACCGCCGCGGACGGCCAGCGCACCAGCGACCAGTTCGATATGTTCAACGGCGCGCCCGACCGCTACGAGTGGACCCTCGTGGGCAAGAAGGAGATGCTCGTCCCCTACAACTCCTATAAGCTCCACGCCAAAGGCGTGAAGGTCGGCGAGATCCTCAAGCCGAACCACATCAACCCTGACCTGACCCGCCACGAACTGCACCGCGTCTGGGTGGTCGACGCCAAGCTCAAGCCCGGCACCTCTCACCTCTACAGTCGCCGCACCTTCTACATCGACGAGGATTCTTGGCAGATCCTCGCGGCGGACCAGTACGACGGCCGTGGCCAGCTCTGGCGCGTGTCCGAGGCTCACTGCATCAATTATTATGACGTGCAGGCCTTCTGGAGCACCCTTGAAGTCCACCACGACCTGCAGAACGGGCGCTACCTCGCCGTGGGCCTCGACAACGAGAACCGGATGTACGACTTCGGCATCAAGCGCACCCCGGCCGACTTCAACCCCGAGGCCCTGCGGCGCGACGGCGTCCGCTGACGCCGGGATGCGTTCGCGCGCTCCCCTTGCGGCCAGCCTCGCCGCCTGCCTCCTCCCCGCGTTGCTGGCCGCCGGGGAGTCCCCCTTGCCCCGAGGCCTCCTGCTCGACGGCGCCGTGAGCGGTTCCGTCGCCATCGTCGTCGGGGAAAGAGGGAGCATCTGGGTCTCTCGAGCCCCCACCTCCGGCTGGCGCCGCGCGGACTCCCCCACCCGGGCCACCCTTACCGGAGTGGCCCTTGCTCCGCCCTCCGCCGACGGCGGGCCGGAGGTCGGCTGGGCGGTCGGACACGATGCGCTCGTGCTCGGCACCCGCGACGGCGGCGCCACCTGGACCCGCCAGTTCCAAGGTGAAAACCTGCAGGACTCCTTCCTCGACGTGCTCGCGCTGAACGCCCGACACGCCATCGCGGTCGGGGCTTACGGACTTTACCTCTCCACGCGGGACGGGGGCGCCACGTGGGAGCGCCGCCAAGTGCGCGAGGGGGACGCCCACCTGAACCGGATTAGCCGCAGCGCGGCGGGCACGCTGTTCCTCGCCGGCGAATCGGGCACCCTGCTCCGCTCCCGGGATGAGGGGTTGAACTGGACTCCGCTCCGGGCTCCCTACGAGGGCTCCTTCCACGGGGTCCTGCCGCTTGACCGCCGGACCCTGATTGCCCACGGCCTGCGCGGACACCTGTACCGGTCCGCCGACGAAGGGGATACCTGGCAGGAGATCCCTCCCCCCGTCGTCGGGTTGCTCGCGACGGGCCTCCGGCTGCGTTCCAACCTCATTCTGATCGGCGGGCCGCCCCGGGCCCTAGCCCTCAGCCGCGACTACGGGCGCACCTTCAGCCTCGTGCCGGGGGCGCCAGCGACCGCGGTGGCCGAGCTCATTGAGCTCCCCGATGGCAGCGTGCTCGCCCTCGGCGAGGCGGGCGCCACCCCGGTCATCCTCCCATGAACCCAGGCCCCTCGCGCCTCGATCGCTTCACGGGGTGGATGTTCCGGCACCGCAACGTGCTGGTCGCGCTCTTCACGGCGCTCACCGCCGGGATGCTCTGGCTGGCGCTCGGCGTTCGCGTCGACGCAAGTTTCGACAAGTCCCTGCCCCGCGGCCATCCGTACATCCAGACCTTCGTGAAGCACCAGGCGGCGTTCGGGGGCGCCAACCGGATCCTCGTCGCCCTCGTCGCCCGGGAAGGGGACATCTTCAATCCGGAGTTCTTCGCCCAGCTGCGGAAGGTCACGGACGAGGTCACCTTCCTGCCGGCGGTCGACCGGCCGCAGGTGCAGTCCCTCTTCACGCCGAACGTCCGCTTCATCGAGGTCATCGAGGACGGCTTCGCGGGCGGGAACGTGATCCCGGCGGATTTCCAGCCGACGCCGGCCGCGTTTGCCCGGGTACGCGAGAACATCCTCAAGTCGGGCCGGCTCGGGCAGCTGGTGGCCCACGACTTCACCGCGGCGGTCGTCAGCGCCCAGTTGCTCGAGACCAATCCAGCGACCGGGCAGCGCGTGGATTACGCCACCGTGGCCGCCGGGCTAGAGCGCATCCGGGAGGGCGTGGCCACCGCGACGGGCGGGCGGGTGACCGTGCACATCATCGGTTTCGCGCAGATCGTCGGGGACGTGACTGCCGCGGCGGACAACATCCGCCTGATGTTTGTGGCCGCGTTGGTGGTGACCACCCTGCTGGTCTGGAACTACGCCGGCCGCTGGAAACTGGCCGCCGCCCCCATCGTGTGCTCGCTGGTGGCGGTCATCTGGCAACTGGGGATCGTGTCCGCCCTCGGGCTGGGGGTGGACCTATTCTCGATTCTGGTGCCGTTTCTGGTGTTCGCCATCGGGGTCAGCCACGGGGTACAAAAGATCTGCACCTTCCGGAACGAGGTCTTCAAGGGCCAGGACGGCCCCGCTGCGGCGCGCGCGGCCTTCAGCCAACTGATCGCTCCGGGCATCATCGCCCTGCTCACGGACACGATCGGCTTCTTCACCATTATGGTGATCCCGATCCCGACCATCCAAGAGCTTGCTCTGATCGCCAGCCTTGGGGTGAGCGTGATCACGCTGACCAACTTCTTCCTGCTGCCGCTGCTGCTCTCCTACCTGCGTCTTCCCCCTGCCTACGCCGACTGGGTCGCCGCCCGGCGCCAGCGCGGCGAGGCCACCTGGGGGCGGCTCGCGCGCACACTCACCCCCGGCCCAGCGGCCGCCGTGGCACTGGTCAGCCTCGGCATCGGCGCGTGGGCCGTGCACTTCTCCAAGGAGGTGCGCATCGGGGACACCCAGGCCGGCGTACCCGAGCTAAGGCCGGATTCACGCTACAACCGGGACAGCCAGCTGATCGCGGGGAAGTTTTCCATCGGGGTGGATTTGCTCAGCGTGATCGTCGAGACCGTGCCCGACGCGGGTGTCGACCACGGAGTGATGACGCTCGTCGACGAGTTCGAGGGGCGGATGCGGGAACTGCCGGGCGTGCAGTCCGTGGTCTCCTTAGCCGGGGTGGCCAAGGGGGTGAACGCCGGGTTCTGCGAGGGATCGCTCAAATGGCGGATCTTGCCCCGCAACCGCGACGCGCTCGCGCAGGCCGTCGCGCCAGTCGAGACCGCGACCGGGCTGCTCAATGCGAATTCCTCCGTTTTGCCCGTCCTGATCTTCCTGCGCGACCACCGCGCGGAGACGCTGACCGAGGTTACGGCGGCGGTACAGGAGTTCGCCGCCCGGCACGACTCGCCGCAGACCCGGTTCCGACTGGCCAGCGGCAATGCCGGGGTGATGGCCGCGACCAACGAGGTGGTGGCCGCCGCGGAGAAACCTATCCTGTACTGGGTCTTCGGCTCCGTCATCGCGCTCTGCCTGATCGCCTTCCGCTCCGTCCGCGCCGCGCTCTGCATCGTGACCCCGCTCGCGATCGTCAGCTACCTCGGCTACGGGGTGATGGTCGCCCTCAATATCGGCCTCAAGCCGTCGACGCTCCCCGTCGTGGCCCTCGGGGCGGGGATCGGCGTGGACTACGGGATCTACATCTTCGCCCGCCTCCACGCCGAGCTGAAGGCGGGGGCACCGTTCGAGGATGCCCTCTTCTGTGGCTTGAAGGACGCGGGCGCCGCCGTGGTTTTTACCGGGCTGACGCTCGCGATCGGGGTCAGCACCTGGGTGTTCTCGGACCTCAAGTTCCAGGCGGATATGGGCCTCCTGCTGACCTTTATGTTCACCGTGAATATGGTCGGCGCTATCTTCGTGATGCCCGCCTTGGCGCGGTGGCTCTGGCGGGGACACCGGGGCTCGGCCCACCTCTCCATCCCGCGCTGAAGGCGGGCGGGAACACCGGGAACGGCGCGCTCAGGAGCCGAGCAACTCCTCGGCGTGGCGCTGGGCGCTCCGGGCCTGGCGATCCCCGAGCATTCGCGCCAGCTCGGTGACGCGCGCCTTCCGACTCCCGTGGATGGGCTCGATCCGGACCACCGCGCGCTCCCCGCTCTGGTCCTTGGTGACCACCAGATGGGCCGCGGCCTGCGCCGCCACTTGGGGCAGATGGGTCACGCACAACACCTGGTGCCCGCGGGCGATGCCCGCCATATTCTCGCCCACTACCTTGCCGATCTCGCCCCCGACGTTGGCGTCCACCTCGTCGAAAACCAGCAGCGGCACGCCGTCCAGATCCGCCAGCACGGTCTTCAGGGCGAGCATCACGCGGGCCAGTTCGCCGCTGGAAGCGATGCGGCTCAGGGGCAGCGGTGCCTCGCCGACGTTCGGGGAGAAGAGGAACTCAGCGCCCGAGTCGCCCGCCGGGCCCAGTTCCGGCAGCGAGGTCACCCGCACCTGGAAATCCGCCTTGGCGAAACCCAGCCGCGAGATCGCGCGGCCCGCCGTCCGCGCCAGCTCCCGGGCCGCTTTCTCCCGCCGGACCCGCAACGCCTGGGCCAGCCGCCGGGCCTCCCGCAAGGCCTCCGCCGCCTCCCGCTCCAACCGAGCCAGCACGCCCTCGACATCCCCCTGCACCTCCAGGCGACGCCGCATCTCCTCGCGGGCCGCCAGCACCGCCGCCAGGTCACCGCCGTGACGACGCCGCACCTCCAGCCAGGTCGCCATCCGCTGCTCGATCTCCTGCGCCTGCTCGGGATCTAGGTTCAGGGCCTGACCCAGGGCCGCGAACTCCTCGGCCAGATCCGCCAGCTCCACGGCCGCGGAAGCCAACCGGCCGGCGAGCGGCGCGCTCGCCGGATCGAGCTCCTCCAGTTGCCGCGCCAGCCGCAACAGGGGCGCCAGCCGGGGCTGGATTCCGTCCTCACCGGCCAATCCCTGCCCCAGCCCCTCCGTCAAACCCGTCAACTCCTGCGCCCGGCTGAGCCGCTGGTGGTCGCGTTCCAACTGCTCGACGGCCTCGGCCGTCAGTTCCAGTTGATCCAGGCGCGCGAGCTGGGCCCGCAGGAAGTCGATCTGGTCGGGCGCGAGCCGCGCCTCGGACGCCACCCGCCGCTGCTCGGCCGCCCGCTCGCGCCAGCGCGCGAAGGCCTGGCCATACGTCGTCAGGTCCTGTCCGTGGCGGCCGAACAGGTCCAGCAGCTCGCGCTGGCAGTCGTCCCGCAGGAGGCGCCGGGGCTCGCTGGGACCGTGGAAGTCGATCCACACCTCGCCCAAACGCTGCAGCGCCGCGAGGGTGGCCAGGCTGCCGTTGACGGTGATCCGGGGCGCCTTGTCGCGCGGGAGCGTGCGTCGCAGGAGCAGCGTGCCCTCCTCGCACGGCGGCAGCTGGAGTTCCTCGAGCACCGCATTGAGACGCTCCGGGGCGGCAAAGTGCAGGACTGCCTCCACCTCTGCCGCGGGCGCGCCCTGCCGGATCACGGTCTTGTCCGCCCGTTCCCCTGCCAGCAGGCTCAGCGCGCCCAGCAGGATGCTTTTGCCGGCGCCGGTCTCCCCGGTGACGGCGGTGAAACCCGGGGTGAACTCCAGTTCCACCGCCTCAAGCAGGGCCAGATTCCGGATGCGAAGCGACTGCAGCATAGTGGCGGGAACGGATGAGGCCGGGGCCGCGGGTGTCAAAGCCGCTTCTCGCCCGCCGCTTCGGCGAGGGCCCGCTCGAGCCGTTCCGCGACCGCACCCGAGGCCACCAAGGGTTCCAGCCAAGCGTCCACGGCCCCGCGCCATTCCGCGTCCCGCGGCAACAGCACCGCCTTGCCCGCCCGCGTCAAAGGCTCGGCGAGGGAACCCCCGAGGCGGGGATCACGCCGCGACTGCAACCGGACCTCGATCCCGTCGGTGAACATCACGTCCGCCGCGCCCTCAGCCAAAGCGGCGAAGATGGTCCGGTTGTCCGGGTGGAGCAGGATCTCCGCACGACGCAGATGCTCCCGCACGAAGCGCTCGTTGGTCCCACCCGGGTTGACGATCACGCGCACCCCCGTTTGGTCGATCGCGGCTAGGGAACCGAACCGCGGCGCGTCCGCCCGGCGGGCGATGGCCGTCTTGCCGTCCTGCAGGTAGGCGATGGAGAAGGCCGCCTCCCGGGCGCGTTCCGCCGTTACAGTGATGCCGGAGAGCGCGAGGTCGAACCGGTGCGCGCGCAGGTCGGCCATTAAGCCCGGCCACGACGTGGGCACAAAAACGGGTTGCAGGCCGAGCGCGCCCGCGAGTTCCCGCGCCAGTTCGATGTCGAGCCCCCGCAGCACGCCACCGGCATCCGAGCTGAAGGGCGCGTAATCGCCCGTGGTGCCGACGCGGAGGACCCCGACGCGGCGTAACCCCGCCAGGGTCGCGGTCCCGGTCCGGCGCAAGGCGCCCCGCGCGGCCTTCAGTGCGCGGAGTTCCGCCGGCGCGAGACCGGCGATGCCCGCCAGCCGGGCCCAGGGGTCGGACAAAGCAGGCGGTTCCTCCCCGGCCGTCAGGAAAGCCGCCGCCAGCAGTTCACGACCCACTTCGTCCAACCGCGGCCGTAGCACGGTGTTCAGGTCCGGCGGCTCTGCCGGGAGCACGCCGGTCGCCCGCCATTCCGCGACGAGCGCTTCCTGACGCCGCCGTGCCCACGCGATCTGAAGCCGGAGAAACTCCTCCATCGGGTCCGGGGCCAGTCCCAGCGCCTCGGCCTCGGCCCGCCAGACGCGCAACACTGCCGCCTCACGGACCGGGTCCAGCACGGGCTGTCCCCGGCGCTGTTTCCAGGCCGCCACCTGCGGCATCAGCTCGCTGCGCGCCACCATCGCCGCGACCAAGTTGGCCTCCCGGTCCGCCGCGGTTTGGAAGACAGGGGCGGCCGCCCGCGAGTCCGCCGCGACCGGGACGGCTGCCGGCGATGGGAGGGCCAACCCAGCCCAGATCAGCAGCCCGCAAAGGAGGCCCGCAATACGGTTCATCCCCACACCCTCACCCTTGGGCGGCCCGGGCGCATCCGTCGCTTGGCCTCAGATTCCGGGGGTCCAGACGCACGCCTGCAGCGCCGCGGAGTCCGGCGTGCCGAGGCGCGTGCTGTTACCCGTTTCGGTGTCGAGCACGCAGAGGACGCTCGAGGTGCGGTCGCGCGCGGTGTAGACAAGGTGGCGGCCGTCGGCGAGCCAAGTGGGCTCCACCCCGTCGAAGCTGGCCTTCGAGGCAACCTTGCCCGCGCCCTTCGCCAGATCGAAGACGCCGATCTGGTACTGGCGTCCAACGCGGACGGTGCAGGCGATCTTGTTGCGGTCCGTGCGGCTCCAATCCGGTTCGGCCGCGTAGGTGCCGAGGTTGAGCGCGAGGCGTCGGGGCGACCCGCCGGCAGCCGGCATCTGGTAAAGCTGGGGGCCCGGCTCCATCGCGAAAACCAACTGGCTCCCGTCCGGAGACCAGCAGGGAGAGGATTTCACGGCATCCGAGCGCGTCTTCCGCGAGGGTTGGCGGCCCTGGGCGTTGGTCACGTAGATCTCCGAGGAGCCCTCGCCCGTCATCACCACGGCGATCTGTTGCCCGCTGGGGCTGAACCGCGCGCCGCTGTTGGTGCCGCGGAAGCTGATCAGGGTCTCGCGCGCCCCACTGGAGACATTGGAGACGAAGACGTCGGGCGCATTGGAGCGGAAGTAGCTGGTGTAGATGACGCGCGAGCCGTCCGGCGACCAGCGGGGGCTGAGCACGTGGGCGTTGTCCCGGGTGATCTGGCGGGCCTCGCCGAGGAACAGGTCGGAGGTGTAAATCTCCCCGCGTCCCGCGCGCCGCGACACGAAGGCCAAGCGCGCGGTAAAGAAACCGCGCAGGCCGAGACCGTTGGTCTTCACCACCGCGACATCCGCGGCCTTGAGCAGGGCCTGCCGGGGCGTGGAGCCGGCCACGGTTTCCGCGTGCACCAGCGTACCCGCGGAGCCGCGGGTGATCTCCACCCGCACTTGGTTGGCGCCCGCGGCGGAGAACTTCAGGTCGAAGGCCTGTCCACTCGAGACGAGGCGGTAGCGGCCGTGGGCCCGGAAGGCCGTCAGGGCCAGCGCTTGAAGGTCCGGGGTGGCACCGGAAACCCGCACCGGCACCGTCGCCGTGTCGACGTCAATCCGGACCTCACCGATGTTACGAGAGGGCTGCGCCCCAAAGGCGGGCGCGGCAGCGGCGGCGAGTCCGGAGGCGAGGAAGTGGCGGCGGGAAAGGGCCATAGCGGGATGGCATTTCTATTTGCGCCCCCCTCCCCGATAACAACCCTTAACTGCTCCTCCCTTTCCTCCGTGACTCCCGACGCCATCCAGGACCGCCTCAAGCTCGTTAAATACCCCGGTTTCAGCCGGGACATCGTCTCCTTCGGGCTGGTGCGCTCCGCAGGCTTTTTGGACGGCACGGTCAAAGTGTCCCTCGCGCTTTCGACCACGGACCCGCAGATTCCGTTGCAATTGAAAGCGGGGGTGGAACAGGCGCTGCGGGGCCAACCCGGCGTAAAGGATATTTTGGTCGAGATCGCCGTGTCCGCCGCGGCCAAGGCCACCGCCCCCGCCACCCCCGCCGCGGCCGGCAACCTGCCCGGCAACGCGCCGGCAGCCCGCGGCATCCGCCACGCCGTCGCCATCGCCTCGGGTAAGGGCGGGGTCGGCAAGAGCACCTTTGCGGTCAACCTCGCCTGCGCTATCGCGCGCACGCTCGCCGCGGAGGGCCGGCCCGGCCGCGTGGGCCTGATGGATTGCGACATCTACGGGCCCAGCGTGCCCCTAATGATGGGCCTGAGCGGCCGCCCCGAGGTCGAGGGCGACGGCGCCGACGCTCAGCTCCTCCCGATGGAGGCCCACGGGGTTAAGGTGATGAGCATGGGGTTTCTGGTCGACGACAACACGCCCGTCATCTGGCGCGGCCCGATGATTATGAAGACCATCCAGCAGTTCGTGCAGAACGTGCGGTGGGGGGAACTGGACCTGCTGCTGATCGACCTGCCGCCCGGTACGGGCGACGCCCAACTCTCGCTCGTCCAGACTTTGCCCCTGGACGGTGCCGTGCTCGTCACCACGCCTCAGGCTGCGGCCACCAATGTCGCGCGCAAGGGCGGCCTGATGTTCCGCAAGGTCAACGTACCGCTGCTGGGCGTAGCGGAGAATATGAGTTACTTCACTGATCCCTCCGGCCAGCGCCACGCGCTCTTCGGCACGGGGGGCGGTATCGCGACGGCGGAACGCCTCGACACCACCCTCCTCGGCCAGGTCCCACTCTTCCCGGAAATCCGCGCCGGCGGCGACGCCGGGGCACCCGTAGTGGTCGCCAACCCGGACGGTGAGGCGGCACAGATCTTCGCGGGGATCGGGCGCGAACTCCTTCAACGGTTGCCGCCCAAGCCGGCCGTCAGCTAGGTGGTTCGCCCCAGTTACCCCGCGGGAATTGACAGCCTTGTAACCCTCGGCCTCAATCGCCCTCGTCCATGTCGCAGCGACCTCCCGAGTCCCAGACTTCCCGCGAGTTCGTGAAGCAATCGAGCCTTTATCAGGAATTTCTGGCCGAGCGGGAGGAGATCCTAAAGCACAAGTGGATCGAGTCGGAGCGTCTCGGTTATGACATTGGGTTTGAGCGCGCGTTGCTCGATTGGATCCGCAAGCACCGGGAGGGTTGGCGGGCGGCCCGACGGCAACAGCACGGCGTCCTCGGAGGCTCCGCCAGCCCCTTCGCGCCCCCGTCAATCGAGAAGCCCGGCGCGCAGGCCTAAGGGCAAAAGCAAAAAGCCGGGCCTCAGCCCGGCTTTTTCGTAAGCGGATTCCGCGATGGCGGGACCGCGGTAGGCTTACTTGATCTCCTTGTGGAGGGTGTGCCGCTTGAGGTGCGGGTTGTACTTCTTCTTCTCGATGCGCTCGGTGACGGTCTTCTTGTTCCGGAAGGTCAGGTAGCGGGAGGCCGGCTTGCCCTCTTTCTTCGCCTCAGTGCATTCCAACGTGACTTGTTCTTGCATGGTTAAAAGGTTTGAGGGGTGAGCGAAGCCCCCGACGACGGGCGGCGCAATCCCAAACTTCCCCGGTCAACGCGCCTCGGCGGGCGGGCGCGGCCGGGTGAACAGCCCGGACTCCAGCCCCGGATTCGCCTCCATCCGCGCGATGACCGTGGTCTGCCGGACCACCCCGTCGACCACCTGAACCACCCGGTGTGGCAACAGTACCCCGGCCACCGAGCGGGGATCCTCATAACGGGTCAAGATGCGCACCTTCCGGCCACCCGGCCCCGCCTTCTCTTCGAGGCGAAGCGCCAGCCAGGCCGTTTCCGGGTCGAGGAAGAGGAACACGGTCTCAACGAGGTGGCGGGTCGCGAGAATCCGCCGCCAGCGACGGCCCTCAAGCTGCACCTCTCCGCCGTCCTCGAGGATATACCCGCGGTCCGGGCCCGCCACGAGCGGGTTATCAAATTCCGCGTCCGCCGCAAACACGCGCGCCGCCGCCGGGACCATCGCCCGGTAGGTCGGAGGCCACTGGCCGGTGTCGAACTCCCACGGCGGCTCGATTCCGTCCGTGGCTTGGACCAGCGTCCGACCGCCCCGCTCGGTCTCCACCCGCACCGCCGCCGGGCGCGCCGCAAGCAAATGGAACCGCACCGCCGCCCCCCCCGCCTGCACGGTGCCCTCCGCCCGCAAGGATCGCAGCGCCGCAAGGTTTGCGGCTCCCCCCATCGTCTCCCGGTGGCGAGCGATCCAGTCGGCCACCTCCCCAGCCTCAACCGAGGCCAGCAGCAGCAACGGAAACAGCAGCGCGCGAAGTGCCATCGCCCGAACAGATCCTCCCGCCGCCCAGCCCGCAAGCCCCCGCCGCCGCGGGCCTTTCGCATTGAGGCTAACCGCTCGCCCACCAAATTCAGCGTATGGCCCCGGAGCTGACCCGCATCCTCTCCGACGTTCACTACGGCGACCACGCCGGCCGCCTGCGCCGACTAGAGGAACTCGATCCCCTACTGGACGGAGTGGACCATCTGGTCCTCAACGGTGACTCCGTCGACACCCGCCCTTCCGCGCAACCGGCGCACTCCACCCGCTGCCGCACCGAACTCCTCGCCTTCTGCGCAGATCGGGTTCCCCGCCTTACCCTGGTGACCGGTAACCACGACCCCGATCTCTCCACCTGCCATCACCTCGACCTCGCCGGCGGTGAGGTCTTCGTGGTGCACGGAGACATTCTCTACCCAAGCCTTGTGCCTTGGAGCCGCGATGCCCCGGTGGTGCGCCAGCGCCTGAAGCAGGAATTCAGGTGCACTGCTCCCGAGACCCGGGGTAGCCTCGAGGGGCGATCGAGCGCGTTTCGCCGCGTGTCTGCCTCGCTTCCGCAGCGCCATCCCCCCGGTATTCCCGCCTGGCGGGCGCTGCTCAGCTTTTTCGCCGACACCGTGTGGCCGCCGCACCGGGCCGCGCTCATCCTCCATTCGTGGTTTGTCTTACCCGGCCGGGCGGCTCGCCTCGGGCGCCGGCACCGGCCCGCAGCCCGCTTCGTCCTGACCGGCCACACGCATTACCCGGGCTGCTGGCGACCCCGGATTGGGCCCGTGATCATCAATACCGGTTCCTTCACTCGTCCTCTCGGCGCGCTCGCGGTCGATTTGCGGGACGGAGCACTGCGGGTGCGGCCCGTCGAACGGCGAAGCTCGCACTACCACTTGGGCCAGCCGCGGGCGGAGTTTGCGCTCGCCGGATCGGCCCGTTTGCCGGAGAGGTGAGGGATGGGTATGGAGTTCGGCTGGTGGAACCGGGATCCCGCAACCGGCAAGTACGAGGTCAAGGCCCTCGTGCACGGGGGCAACATCGAGTGGCGCCGCCACCAAGGGCACCACTCGTCCTGGGAGCCCCACGAACCCAGCGACGACGATCGCGCGCGCCTCGTGGCGGAAGCCGAAAGGCGGCTGCCGCGGCGCCTGCTCACTCAGCGCCAATTCGAGGAGATCCGTCAGCTCAGTAGCCAATCTGGCCCCGGCCGGATCTCCGGCCGCCGCCACCGGCCCTCGCCCGACCTCTAAGTTGCCCCGCAAACCGGGGCTAAGCGGCCGTTGGCGCCCGCGCCTAATCGGCGCGGACTGGCGGCGCAATGCTTGCCACCCTGCTTTCCGCCGCCCTCCAGGGCATCTCCGCCGAGACCGTAACGGTCGAGGTCAACAGCAACGAAGTCGGCGATCCCAAATTAATTTTGGTGGGCTTGCCCGACGCCGCCGTGAAGGAATCCGACGACCGGGTGCTCTCCGCCCTTAGCAACAGCGGATTCCGCATCCCCCGGACGCGCACCACGATCAACCTCGCCCCCGGCACCCTGCGCAAGGAGGGCCCGTGTTACGACCTGCCCATCGCGCTCGGTATTTTGCTCGCGACGCAGCAGTTGCACGCCGCGGAGATCGATCCTTGGCTGATCGCCGGTGAGCTGAGCCTCTCCGGCGCCACGCGCCCGGTGCGGGGCGCGCTCGCGATGGCGCGGCTGGCCCGGCGGCTGGGCAAACGAGGACTCCTGCTGCCCGGCACCTCCGCGGAAGAGGCCGCCTTGGTGGAGGGACTCGAAGTCTATCGGCTGGATTCGCTCGATGCCGCCGCCCGATTCCTTGCGGGTAGCTTGCACCTCGATCCGCTACCGCGGCGGACGACCCCCGACCCGCCGGCGACCAACGTCGGCCCTGACTTCTCCGAGGTGAAGGGGCAGCCCGCCCTCCGACGCGCCGTGGAGGTCGCGGTCGCGGGCGGACATAACCTGCTGATTATGGGCCCCCCGGGCTCCGGCAAATCGATGGTGGCGAAGAGAATCCCTTCGCTGATGCCCGCGACGACGACCGAGGAGGCACTGGAGATCCTGAGCATTCACTCCGCCGCCGGCCGCACCCTGCAGGGTGAAGCCGCGGGCCCGGCCCGGCCATTCCGCTCGCCGCACCACACGGTGTCCGACGTCGCCCTGCTGGGCGGGGGAACCATCCCGGGCCCAGGCGAGATCTCCCTCGCACATCTAGGCGTGCTGTTCCTGGACGAACTGCCCGAGTTCAAGCGCTCCGCCCTCGAGGTGTTGCGACAGCCCCTCGAGGACGGCGAGGTCACCATCTCCCGCAGCGCGGGCAAGGTCACCCTGCCCTGCTCCTTTATGCTCGTGGCAGCAATGAACCCGTGCCCCTGCGGACATCTCGGCGACCGGCAGCGGGAGTGCCGCTGCTCCCCCACTCAGATCCAACGCTACCGCGCCCGGATCTCCGGGCCACTCCTCGACCGGATCGACCTGCACGTGGAGGCGCCCGCCCTGAGCGTCGCCGAGTTGCGCGCGGACCGGCCGGCCGAGGCTTCCGCGAGCATCCGCAGCCGGATCCACGCCGCGCGGGCCCGCCAGCGCGCCCGGCTAACCGGCCCGGCCACCGCGGCCGTCAACGCCCGGATGACCCACGCCCAGATCCGCCGCGACTGCGCCCTGCCCGCCACCCTCGGGGACCTGCTCCAGCAGGCGATGGAACGCCTCGCCCTCTCCGCCCGCGCCTACGACCGGATTCTGAAAGTCGCCCGGACCATCGCCGACCTCGACGCAAGCGCGGTCATCGGGGAACGCCACCTGCTGGAGGCGATCCACTACCGCAACCTTGACCGCCGGCAGGCCCTCTAAAGGGGTGCGCCGCTGCGCGCACTTGCGGCGGGGGCGCGGCCGCGCCAGGGTGCGACCCGATGCCGCCGCCCGCCAGTCCGCCGGTCCTGTTCGCGATCCTTGCCTTCAACCCAAGCAACCAGTTGGCCGTGCGCCACCTCGGTTCCAAGCAGGGCCTCGCCTTCACCGGCAGCGACCTCGCGATGGCCATCCAACGGCTGGAGTCCTCATTTCCGGAACACACGCCGCCCGCGGAATTCCTGTCCGTGACCGCCGGGGGCCGCACGCACCGCGTCCTTTTCACGCAGGTGGCCGCGCCCGCCCGGGACTCGGAGGTCGTCTTCCGGCCGATCGCAGCCTTGGAAGCCGCCCCGGCAGACCTCGCGCCCTCCCTTGCCGCCGTCGTGGCGGCCCTTGAGCCACACCTAGCCGAAATCCCTTACCTCCACCTCGGCGAGAACGACTTCATCTATAAATTCCGCCCCGCCGCCGAGCGCAACCCGGGGATCTACGCGCAGGATGCCGCCGCCGTCGCCCTCTACCAATCGCGGTTGTGCACCGCCATCAAGGAACTGGCTCGCCGCCACGAGCGCAGCGCGGCTGACCCGGTGCCACTCGACTTCGGCCGCGTCTCCTACGTCATCCCCAGCCACTTCGGTTTCTGCCTCGGCGTACGCAACGCCATCGAGCGCGCCTACGAGACCCTCGCCGCCAATCCCGGGCGGCGGGTCTTTATGCTCTCGGAACTCATCCACAACCCTTTCGTCAACGAGGACCTCCTGCGCCGCGGCTTGCGCTACCTCCAGTCGGAACGCGGCGTCCCCTACCGCACGGAAGACCGGCCCGACGCGCCCCTGCTCTGGGATACGCTGACTCCCGAGGACATCGTGATCATCCCGGCGTTTGGGGCCACCGATGAAGACAAGCGCCGCCTCGTCCGCAAAGGCCTCGCCGTCTGCGCCTACGACGCCACCTGTATGCTGGTGGAGAAGGTTTGGAAGGCCGCCCGCGCCTACGGTCGGGAAGGCTACACCGTCCTCATCCACGGCAAGCACGAGCACGAGGAGACTAAGGCGACCTTCTCCTACACTCGGCGCCACGCTCCGGCGGTCATCGTCCGCGACCTGGCCGAGGCCCGGGATCTCGCCGCCCTCATTGCTTCGGACGATCCGGCGTTCCGCGCGACGTTCCACGAGCGCTTCGCCGGCCGTTATACCCCGGGCTTCGACGTCCAACGCCACCTCGAACGCGTTGCCGTGGTGAACCAGACGACGCTCCTGATGAACGAGACCCTCGCCATCATCGAACTGCTTCGGGACACCTTCCGCCAGCTCCACGGGGACGACTCGCGGGTAGGTGGCGGCGGCCGACGGGACACGCTTTGCTACGCCACGCAGGTCAATCAGGACGCCCTCGCGCGGGCGCTCGCCGGACCGCTGGACGCAGCATTTGTGATCGGTGGGCGCAACTCCTCGAACACCTACCAACTCTACCGCCTCTGCGCGGAGAAGCTCGGCGAGCGGGCCTTCTTCATCCAATCCGAGGACAACCTCCCGTCCCTAGCCACGATCGAGCACTACATCTACGATCGCGGCGGCCGGGGCCGTCTCGAGGGTCGCCCGCTTTGGCCGGAGGGTCCGCCCCCCAAGCCGCGGATCCTAATTACGGGCGGCGCCAGCTGCCCGGATGGCATCATCCAGCAGGTGATCCACCGATTGAACGGATTCTTTCCCGTCGGAACGCTGCGGGACGTCGAGGCGGTGCTCGCTGACCTGCAACTGCCCCCCGCGGCGGCCTTCCCTCGCGTGGGCTGAGCGCGCGCGGCGCGGCTTCAGAAACGGATCGAGAGACCCGCGCGCAAACCGCTCTGGTTGCTCAGGTCCACCTTGCTGGCGTAATTCGCGGTCTCCGACTCCAAGCGGTGGCTATAATTGCCCGCCGACTGGAACACCGCCCCCGCGTAGAAGCCTGCCCGTTCAGTCAGGTCGAGATGCAGGGAGGCATCGGCAAAATACCCGGGGAGCAACTTGTAGGCCTCACTGGAGCTGCTGTTGCTGATCTCGGCGCCAATCTCCGGCTGAAGGGTCTGCGTGACCGAATAGCTCGTGCCCGCGAACACCATCGCGGCGCCGGCGCTGACACTCGCGCGCAACCGCGGCGTGAAGGAGAAGGAGAACGAAGGACCGGCGCGAAACGTGTAATAAGCTCCCTTGAGCTTCCAGCGATTCTGCACGCTCGTCTCATCCTCCGACTCTGCGGTGACGCGGCCCGCGGGCTCATTCGCGAGCAAGACGGAGGTATCGACGCTGAGGGTCTGCGCGAGGCCGTCGGCGCCGAGGACGGTGTTGCCGACCGCGTCCACCACGTTCTCGGTCGAGGTGCTGGGGGAGGAGTACGGAGCGTCCGGGGGAACCGCTCCGAACAGCGAGAAATAGTCGCTCAGGGTGCTCAGCCGCGCGCGGACCAAATCATCGCGCGACGAGTTCAAATCGTTGATCGAAACCCCGGCGGTCAAATTCCAAGCCACCCGCGAACCGAGCAACTTGCCCATATCCCGGGAGACCGCGAGATCCATCCCGGCGGTGGTGCCCCCCTTGGTCTCCCGGACGCGCGGGTCGACGATCTCTGCCGAATAGGTGCTGAAGCGGACAAACCCGGGCAGCGAAAGCTGGCTCGCGTCGGTGTAATTCCAGGCGTTCGTCCGGCCATCGGGCGCAATCGGATCGAAGGCTGCCGTGTTCGTCTGCGGATCAATCAGCGGATTTCCGCTGGAGTCGAGACGCGCGACCGTCCGGGCATCCGGCTGGACGGCGCCATCGTGGTAAACTCGAGAGAGGTTGGCGCCGGTGACCGCCCCGGGATCGTTCGGCCGCGGGATACTGCCCTTGCCCGAGAAGAGGGTCTTGGCGCCGCTGATGTAACGGAACCCCATCGTAACCACGCTCTTGGGTTCGTAGATGTACTCGTCGAGGTTGCTAAAATCCGGGATCTCGACCGGCGGGGCGCGCCGCTCCTCGTCCTGAGCGAAGGCCACCCCAAGGGTGGACGCGAGGGCGAGGACGAGGGGACGGAGGCGTTTCATGCGGGAGGGAAGCCGGCGTGGACCGCGGAAGCCGGCCGGAGTGCCGAGAAACTTCACGGGGCCGCCCGGGCGCGTCAACGCGAGATTTGCCTCCCCGCGCCGGAACTGCTCACTCTTCCACCTCAGCCCGCCGCGTGAACCCTTCCCCCTTGCTCTCCCCCGTCCAGCGCCGGATCGCGGGCGCCGCCCTCACCCTACTCGCCGTACTGGGCATCGCGGCCCTGCTCGGACTCGGGGTGGTCGCGCTAGGCCGCCTTCTCGCCCATTTCGGCTCCGTCCTCTGGCCCCTAGCCACCGCGGGGGTGCTCGCGCTGATGCTGCGCCCGTGGGTGGGCTGGTTGGGGGCGCGGCTGCGGGTTAGCCGACTCGGCGCCGTCATCATCCTCTATGCGCTCTTCACCGGGGTCGTGGCCGGCGCCCTGCTCCTGGCCGCGCCGGCGGTTCTTGGGCAGATCGTGGATCTGGTGGCCTACCTCCCCAAGTTGGCGGAGAAGCTGAGCGGGTATGTCCAGACCAGCTACCCGGAGTGGAAGGCGCTGGCGGACCGCGAGGTCGGCCTGCCGCTCTGGACCCAGCTTGTGGAGAAGGCGGTCGAGGAGGCGAAAGGCCTGCTCGCCCACACTTGGCCCTCGCTCCGCACCGCGTTTGGCGGGGTCTCCGCCGCCGCGACCTTCCTGACCGGCGCCGCCGTAGTGCCAGTCTACCTCTTCTTTTTCCTCCTCGCCGCCGGATTCTCCACCCGCGGGCTCAGCGAACACCTTCCGTTCCTCTCCCCGACGACGCGCGAGGACGTGGTCTTCCTCGTCGGTGAGTTCGTCTCCATCGTCGAGGCCTTCTTCCGCGGACAACTGCTGATCGCGCTGGCGATGGGCGTGCTACTCGCGCTCGGCTTCAGCCTGATCGGCCTGAAGTTCGGCCTCGCGCTCGGGCTCGTGCTCGGGGCCCTCAACGTCATCCCCTACCTAGGCTCCATTCTGGGGTTGGCCGTCGCCCTCCCCCTGGCCTTCTTCCAAGCCCCGGACGGGGGCTGGCTGATGGTCGGGCTGGTGCTGCTGGTCAAGGTGGCCGTCCAGACCATCGAGGGCTGGGTGCTCACGCCGCGCATTATGGGCCGCCAGACCGGGCTGCACCCGGTCGCGATTATCTTCGCCGTCTTCTTCTGGGGCACGGCCCTGGGCGGGCTGCTCGGGATGCTCCTCGCGATCCCGTTGACCGCCTTCGTGGTCACCGCCTGGCGTCTGGTGCGGCGGAAGTATTTTGCCTCCCTCCATGCCGCCTGAGCCGCGCGCACCTGCGTCCTGCGCCCAGTGCGGCACGGACCTCGCCCCCGCCGCACGCGCCTGCCCAGAATGCGGCGCCGACGAGCGCACCGGCTGGCGGGAGACCTCCGTCCACGACGGCCTCGATCTGCCCGACCACGCCTGGGAGGACGATCGCTCGGATCCGCCGCAGCCCACCCCGCGGGTCAACGGGCTCGCTTGGTATTGGTGGGTCTGCGGCGTCGCGCTGCTGGCGCTACTGCTGCTCGGCCTGCTGGGCGGGCGCCTTTGAAGCGGGAGTCGAGCGCGCCGCTTGTGCTTCACGCGCCAAGGCGCAGGCTCAGCTGATGTCCTGGCAGGTGGAATACGCGGAAGGGGTCTGGTTACCCCAAGTGGGCTGGTGGCTGGACGCCCGCCACGCCCGCGAGCGCTCGTTCGTCTCCCACGCCCATTTCGACCATCTCGCCCTGCACCGAGAGATCCTGTGTTCGCCCGGCACCGCCCGGCTGATGCGCGCCCGGTTGCCCGGGGACCGCCGCGAGCACGTGCTGCCCTTCGGTCAGACCGAGCCGCTGACGCCCGAGGTGGCCATCAGCCTCCATCCTGCCGGGCATATCCACGGCTCCGCCCAATGCCTGCTTGAACACCCGGAATGGGGCCGGCTGCTCTATACGGGCGACTTCAAGCTCCGCCCCGGCCGCGCCGCCGAGCCCTGCGCCACGCCGCGCGCGGACGTGCTCGTGATGGAGACGACCTTCGGGCGGCCGCAGTACCGGTTCCCGCCGACCAGCGAGGTGATCGCGGCGCTCACGGGCTTCTGCCTCGCCGCCCTAGACGACGGAGAGACGCCGGTGCTGTACGCGTACAGCCTAGGCAAAAGCCAAGAGCTCCTCTGGGTTCTGGCCGAACACGGGTTGCCGGTGATGCTGCACCCACAGACGCGGCGGATGACTCAGGTCTACGCCGACCTCGGGCTCGCGGTGCCGCCCCATCGGGAATACACCGCCGGGGAGGTCCGCGGCCACGTCGTCCTCTGCCCACCCCAGTCCCGGACCTCGCCGTTCCTCCGCCGCCTCGGTCCCTGCCGCACGGCCGTCGTGACTGGTTGGGCACTGGATCCGGGTGCGATCCACCGCCACCAATGCGACGCCGCCTTTCCGCTTTCCGACCACGCAGACTTCGACGATCTGCTGCGCTTCGTCGAACAGGTGAACCCGCGGCGCGTGTACACGCTGCACGGGTTCGCCCGCGACTTCGCGTCAACCCTCCGGGAACGCGGGATCGAGGCGTGGGCGCTAAGCGAGGAGAACCAACTCGACCTTAGCCTCGGCCCCGCCGCTTCCGCCGCCAGCGCAGCAATCGCCTCCGCCGCTAAGCCCGCGGTGGAACCGGCGGCACCTAGCGAGCCGACCGACCCACTGGCCTTCGCCCACCTCGCCGCGGTGGCGGACAAAATCGCTGCCCAACCGCGGCGCCACGCCAAAGTTGCGCTGCTGGCGGACTACCTCGCCACGCTGCCGCAATCCGCGGCCGCGATCGCCACGCGTTGCGCCTGCGCCCGGACCGGACCGGCCGGGAGCGAAGTTCGGAGCGGGGTCGGCTGGGCGCTCCTGCGCCGGGGCCTGCTGGAGCGAACGGGGCTGACCGAGGCCCAATACCGCGCCGACTTCCAACGCTTTCCGGACGCCGGCGATGCGGCGGAGGCGGCGCTACGCACCCGCGATCCGAGCGGGATCGACCGGGGATTAACCCTGCCGGCGCTGGAGGCGGGAAGCCGCGCACTCGCCGCCGCGCGGGGGCCGGCGGCCAAGCTGGAGCAGGTGCACGCGCTGCTCATCCAACTCGGCCCCACGGAGGCCAAGTACCTGATCAAGCTGCTGCTGGGCGACCTGCGGATCGGCCTGAAGGAGGGACTGGTCGAGGACGCCATCGCCCAGGCGTGGGCGCAACCCGCGGCGGCGGTGCGCGAGGCCCACTTGCTCGCGGGCGATCTGGGCGAGGTCGCGGCCCACGCGGCGGCCGGGACCCTCGCGGCCATCGGCCTGCGCCCGTTCCAACCGCTGCGCTTTATGCTGGCGACACCCGCCGCCGATCCAGCCGAAATCCTCGCTCGCCTCGGACCTCCGGTCTGGCTCGAGGAAAAGTACGACGGCATCCGCTGCCAAGTGCACCGCCGCGGCGGTCGCGTAGAGCTATACTCGCGCGACCTGAAGCCCCTGACGGCCCAGTTTCCCGAGCTCGCCCGGGCCGCGGCGACCCTGCCCGAGGATTTCATCGGCGACGCGGAACTGCTGGCCTGGCGGGACGGCCGCGCGCTGCCCTTCGCCGAACTGCAACGGCGCCTCGGCCGCCGCGGCGATGACCTTTTCCTCGGAGCCGAGATTCCCGTCTCGCTCTCTTTCTACGACCTGCTCTGGCACGCCGGACAGCCGCTCATCGCGGAACCGCTGCGGGAGCGCCGCCGGCGCCTCGAGGGACTTCTGGCCGGAGCCTGCGCCCCTGCCCTGCGGCTGGCCCCGGTACGCCCAGCCGCCACCGCCGCCGAGATCGAGGCCGCGTTCCTCGCCGCGCGCCGCCGGGGCAATGAAGGCCTGATGGCCAAAGACCCAGCTAGCCCCTACTCTCCCGGCCGCCGCGGCCTAGCGTGGCTAAAGCTCAAGCGCGCCGGTGCCACCCTCGACGTGGTGGTCGTCGCCGTGGAGCAGGGCCACGGCAAGCGGCGCGACGTACTCAGCGACTACACCTTCGCCATCCGGGAGGAGACGACGGGCCGCCTACTGGTCCTCGGCAAGGCCTACACCGGCTTGACCGATGCCGAGATCGCCCGCCTGACAGATCATTTTCTCGCAACCACCACCGCGCTGCGGGGCCGCCGCCGCGAAGTCCTGCCGCAGGTGGTGCTCGAGATCGCCTTCGACGCGATCCAAGCCAGCCCGCGCCACGACTCGGGACTCGCGTTGCGTTTCCCCCGGATCGTCCGGCTGCGGCCCGACAAGACCCCCGCCGAGATCGACACCCTCGCCCACTGCCGCCGCCTCGCAGAGGTCCGCTTCGACCCGGAGGAGACAAACGCGATTGAACCCGCCGGGACGCCCCCGCAACCTCCGGCGATGAACGCCGCGCCCGCCGCGTCTTCCGGAGTATGCGAGGCCTGATCGCCGCCGTCCTCCTCTCGGCCACCCCCTGCACTGAAGCGTCCCCCCTGCCCGTGCTGCCCGGAGAAGAGCTCCATTACCGCGTCGCCTGGGCCCTGTTGCCCGGCGCCGGGGAAATCCGCCTCAGCGCCGAACGGCAGGAAGATCCGGCGGGGACGCGCCTGCGCGTGGTCACCCAGACCAGGACGCTCGGCCTCGCCCGGATGCTGCTGCCCTTCGAAGCCCGCGCGACCGCGGACTTCACGCTCGCAGACGGCCGACTGCGGTGGCTGCGGGAGGAAACCCGCCAGCGGGGCGAGCAACGCGCCCATCAGGTCGCCTTCGACTACACGGCCGGACACGCCCTGTGGACCGCCGACGACGCGCCCTCCGCCAGCCGCGCGCTGCCGCTCCCGCCGGGCGAACCCACCGATATGATCCTCGGGTTGCTTCGGACGCGCGACTGGAACCTCGAGCCCGGCAGTCAGCGAGATGCCCTCGTGCTTTTTAACGACGAGTTCTACGAGCTAACCATCCACTGCACCGGACGCGAAACAGTCGAGACCCCACTCGGCACCTTCCGGACCCGCGTGCTGGAGCCGCGGATGGAACGAACCGCCCCCAAGGGAATGTTCCGCCGCGGCGGCACCGTCCGCGTCTGGATCGCGGAGGATCGCTGGCGCCTGCCGGTCCGCTTCACCGTTGAGTTCAAGGTCGGCCGCGGCGTCGCCACGCTGACCGGACACCGCCCGCCCCCCAGCAATGCGCCGCCTGCTCATCCTTAGAGGCGGAGCCCTCGGCGATTTCCTCGTCACCCTGCCCGCGGTCGCGCTGCTGCGGCAGCGCTGGCCCAACGCGGAGATCGAGCTGATCGGCAATCCCGTCGCAGCCGCGCTCGCCCAGAACCGCGGCCTGCTGGACCGCGTGCACCCCCAGTCCTCCGCTCGCTGGCTCCCTTTGCACGGACCTGCGCCCCTGCCGCCGGATCTCCACGCCTGGTTCAGCGGCTTCGACTTGATCCTCAGTTTTCAACCGGACCCGACCGGCGACCTCGCCGCCCGTTTCCCGCTGCGGCCCGGTCAACGGTTTCTCGCGGGCGCGCCCCACCCAACGGCCGGCCCCGCCGCCGCCCACTATTGTGCCCCCCTGCAGCAGCTCGGACTCCGGCCGGAGGCACTCGTCTACCGACTGGCGCCCCTCGGCCCCGTAGACCCGGCCCCGCGCCCGGTGCTGATCCATCCCGGCAGCGGCTCGCCGCGGAAGAATTGGCCCTTCGCCGAGTGGCTCGCCTTGGCCACGCTGCTGCCCGGCCCGGCGACCCTGATTCTCGGCGAAGCCGAACTCGCCCGGCCGCTACCGGCACCACTGGCCGCGGCCCGCGCCGCCGGGGCCGACTGCTTGCCCCTCGGCGGCCGGGAACTGGGTCTGCTCTGGGAGCCCCCCTTAGAGGAACTGCTCCGGCGCTTGGCCGGCGCCCGCGCCTTCCTCGGTCACGACTCCGGCGTGAGCCACCTAGCCGCCTGCGCAGGGACCCCGGGCCTCCTCCTTTTCGGACCGACGGATCCGGCAATCTGGAAGCCCCCGGCCGCGAACGTGCGCGCGCTGCAAGCGGCCGGCGGCCTCGACTCGCTGAGCGTGCCGGAGGTACTCGCGGCCTGCCGCTCGCTGCTCGCGGGCGCGTCCGCCTGAAATAAGCCTTGCCTTAACTTTTACCGAACCGCTTAACTCCACGTTTCCTTCCATGAAAGCGACGATCAAGACCCAAGGCCAGCAGTTCACTGTTTCCGAGGGCGACATCCTCACCGTCAACCGCTATCCCGGCACCGAGAAGGGCGCCACTGTGGAGATTAAGGATGTGCTCGCGGCCGGTGAAGGCGAGGCCTTCAAGGTCGGCACCCCCACCCTGCCCGGCGCCGTCGTCTCGGCGACGATCCTCGAGAACAAGCGCGGCACGAAGGTGATCGTCTTCAAGAAGAAGAAGCGCAAGGGTATGGAGCGCAAGCGGGGACACCGCCAGGAACTTTCCGTCATCAAGATCAACTCGATCAAAGCCTAAGGAGAAACGACGTCATGGCGCATAAGAAAGGTCAGGGAACATCCACCAACGGCCGCGAGAGCCACTCGAAGCGTCTGGGCGTGAAGCGGTTCGGCGGCCAGTCCGTCCTCGCCGGTAACATTCTCGTCCGCCAGCGCGGCACGAAACTCCATCCGGGCAAGAACGTCGGCCTCGGCCGCGACTTCACCCTCTTCGCCTTGGCCGCCGGCACCGTGCAGTACGACAAGGCCCACCGCTCGGTTTCGGTCGTGACCGCCTGAGCGATTCCCGCTCCCCCTCTCCGGCCGGTTCCGCCTCGCGGAACCGGCCTTTTTCTTGCCCGCCACCCCATCGGGCGCACGCTCCCTTGGCCCCACCCCCGATGCGCGCGCTCCTCCGCTGGTTCCCGCTCTGGTTAGCGCTTCTCGCCCCTGCCTTGGCCGGAAGCCCGTCACCGAAGGTGCTCCACGTCGGCGTGGGCGTGGACCCGCAGGACCTCGACCCGCAGATCATCACGGGAATCCCCGAGGCCCGCATTCTCCGCGCCCTGTGCGAGGGCCTCGTCATCATCGGCCCCGACGGGAACCTCGCGCCCGGCGTAGCCCAGTCCTGGGAAACTTCGGCCGACGGCCTGCAACTAACTTTCCGCCTCCGCCCGGAGGCCCGCTGGTCCGACGGCCAGCCACTCACCGCCCGGGATTTTGTCGCCTCCTACCAACGGATCCTGACCGCGGGGCTGGGCGCCCGGAACGCGGAGCGCCTCTATCCGGTCGTCGGAGCCGAGGACTACCACCGGGGACGGTTAACGGACTTTAGCCGCACGGGCTTCGCCGCCCCGGAAGCCCATCTCCTACGCCTCACCCTGCGCCAACCCGCCACCTTTCTCCTGCAGTTGCTCACAATGCCCGAATGGCTGCCGGTGCCGCTGCACGTCATCAACCGGGTCGGCCGGCCGGACCAGCCGGGTAACCGCTGGACGCGCGCGGAACACTTCGTGGGCAATGGCGCCTTCACCCTCCGCGCCTGGCGCCCGGGCCAGCCCCTCATCGTGGCCCGCTCCCCAACCTACTGGGGCCGCGCGACGGTCCGACTCGACGAAATTCACTTTCATCCGATCGAGGACGCGGGCGTCGAGGAACGCTTGTTCCGCCAAGGCAGACTCCACCTGACGCAAACCGTCCCCGCGGCGAAAATCGCCCCTTACCGACGGGAGCAGCCCGACAGCCTGCGCATCGATCCGTTCGGAGGTTTGTACTATTACGTGTTCAACACCCGCCGTCCGCCGTTCGACGACTCCCGGGTGCGGCGCGCGCTGGCCCTCGCACTCGATCGCGAGGCACTCACCCGCTACGTCAGCCAAGGTGGCGAGGAACCCGCCTACAGCGCGGTGCGGCCCGGCCTGGCCGGCTACCCCGGCGCCCCCACCTTCCGCGCCGATCCGGCGGAGGCCAGACGTTTGCTCGCTGCGGCCGGCTTTCCCGGTGGACGCGGCTTCCCGCGGATGGAGCTACTGTACAACACCGCGGAGCAACACCGGGCCTTGGCGGAGGCGGTGCAGCAGCGCTGGCGCCGCGAGCTGGGCATCGAGGTCACGTTGCTGAATCAGGAATGGACGGTCTACCTGGACACGATCAACCGCTCCCACGCCTTCCAGTTGGCCCGGGGCGGCTGGGTCACGGCCGAACCTCACATCCATCTGGAACGCTGGCAGACCGGCCACGCCACGAATCAGGCGGGCTGGAGCCACGCAGGCTATGATCGCCTGCTGGCCGCGGCCCTCGCGGCGCCGACCACCGCGGAACGTTATACCCGCTACCGCGAAATGGAGACGATCTTGGCTGAGGAAATGCCGTTCATCCCGGTCTACTTCCACACCTTGCCGCGGCTCGTCAGTCCCAAGGTCCTCGGCTACCGTACCACCCTCGAGGACGCCTTCCCCTGGGCCGCCGTCGATCTGCGGCCCTGAAAGCAAGCTTAACTCCAGCCGGACACTCCCTCAAAGCCCGAGGATCGCCCGCAAGACTGCGGCCAACATATCGATCGGACTCCCGGAGGACGGCTGGCTCGGCTGACCGGGCTGGCCCGGTTGGCCCGGTTGCCCCGGCTGGCCCGGCTGGCCACCCTGACTGGAACTGGAGGCAGACGAACTCGACTGGCTGGCCGAGCTAGGGCTGCCCGGCTGGCCCGGACGCCCCGGCTGACCCGATGGCGGCCGTCCTGATTGGCCCGGTTGCCCTGGCTGCTCCAAGCCCGCCAGCGCCGCCGGCGTGCCCAAATCCCGGCCCTGCCCCTCCTGCCCGCCGCGGTTGGGCGTGCCCTGCTGGTCCGCGCCACTCGCGGAACCGGCGGGCCGTCCACTGCCCGAATTCCCATCCGGACCATCGTCCCGGCCATAAGGGTACTTGTCCTGGGCGTTGGGGATCCCATCTCCGTCGATGTCTGCATCTTGGGCGTTGGGTATGCCGTCCCCGTCCATATCGCCGTCGGCCGCGTTCGCGGCGCCGTCTCCATCCAAATCACCGCCCGGACCGTCGCGGCCATTACCCGCTCCGCCAGGCCCGGAAGGATCGGGATTGGTCCCATAACGGTACTCGTCTTGGACATCCGACACCCCGTCCCCGTCACTGTCCTCGTCCCGATCGTTCGGGATGCCGTCGCCGTCCATATCGGGATCCTCCCGATTGGGAATGCCGTCCCCATCCAGATCACCGTCGGGACCGCTGCGGCCATCCGCGGAGATTCGGGCAAGCGCCCCCGTTCCCCGGTCGCCTCCCGGCCCGTCCCCTGCTCGCCCGAACACCCCGGAGAAGGTGAAGCGCACGTGGTCGACCTGACTGGAGCCAAGCGAGGAGCGGTTTTTGATCGCGGCGTCGCGAACCGCCTCCAGCTCACGGCGGCGCCGCAGGGCCTCCTCCGCGTCCGCGAGCGGGCCAAACAAGCAGGTCAGGTTCTCGTGCCGGTAACGGACGTACCAACCCTCGTCGCTCGGACCAAGGCCGGTGATATTGATGCCGCCGTGGCGCTGGCGGAATTCATCCGCGGGCAAATTCCAGAGGTCCTCGATGGCGGAGACCGGGTAGATCAGCGTCGTCGCCCGCCCGGCGCCAGGAAGCACGGCGAAGGCCAGCAAACCGAGCAGGAAGCGTAAGGAGGGCATCACTGGAAGGTCACAGCCCTGAGGGGATGACCCGGCCCTTCTCCGTGCGATTAGGGCCGCCCTTATTCACCGGACCCTTGCCGCCCGTGCCGGTACCCTTCTCGTAATCCTGCGTGTTGACGTTCGCGACCTGCTGGGCGCCAACGACGGCGGGGCTGCGCGGCTGCTGGGGAATGCGCATCGCCTGATCTCCAATGGCCATCGCAGTGGGTCGGGAGGGCCCCTTGCCGTCCGGGGCCGGCGCGGCGGCTTCGCCCTTCAGCTCCGCGACTTGGATGCCATGTGCTTGCTCACTGGAGCCGGCCGCGGGGACTTCGGCCTCCTTGCCGCCCCCGCCTCCTGCCTTGGTCGGATCCGGCCGTCCCGAACCGCCGGGCTTACCCGGGAGCCCAGCGGTGCCCTGATCCGCGGCCTGACCTCCGGCTTGGTCCGGCGGGACCGCCGCGCCGCCGACTTTGTCCGCCTTGGCCTGTTCGTCTCCGGGCAATTCAAAGTCCCCGATCATTCCGATCGCGGAACGCTTCTCTGGCGCGTGGGCCGAACCATCGAGGAGGGCGGGATCGGGCAGGACTGCCCGGCTCCCGGAAGTCGACCGCACCGGCCCCGGGCGGGCGCCTCCCGCAGACTCGGCCGCCGACAAAGGGGCCCAACCGGCACCCCAAAGGCCAATCCCACAGCACAGCAGAGAGCGGGCGAAACTCATTTCTGATCAGAAGGAACGTTGCAGATGACGGTCACCAGCGGCGGCGGCGTGCCCGCCCTCACTTGGAGGAGCAGATTGATGTCGCGGTACCCTTTTCGGCGGCCGATCACCTCGTAGTCCCCGGGCAGGATCCGCATCACCTCGGAGTCAAACTTCTGGGGCGCCTTGAAATTGGTGATCTGAACCCACGTGCTGCCATCAGATTTGAAGGTCACCTCTACCGGCTTGTTCTGCTCCATTAGCTGCGCATGGAGCTGCTGCACTCGGTCGCTGTTTACGAGATAGGAAGGCTTTACGGCCATCGCCTCGTTGAATCGACGAATGGCGCCCTGAAAATCCGACCGGTTGGCCAACTGCTCGGCGGCCTCGATGTACTTCTGGTACTGCAGCAGCGCACGGATGACCGTACCGACCCGCGTGTAGCCCTCCTTCGCCTCCGCGTGGTCCGCGTCCAGCTTCAGCGTCTCGCTGTAAGCCTCGCGGGCCTCCGACCACTGGTACGCCTTCTCATAATCGAACGCCTTCGCAAGGGCCTTCTGCACGGCCTCCTGGTGCGCGTTGGCGCGGGCCGTCTTCAACTGCGCCTGCACCTCGGTATTCTGAGGGGTTACCTTAAGGGCGTTCTGCAACTCCGCGATCGCCCGGTTCCAGTCGCGGGCTTGGATTGCCTCGTCCGCAGCGGCCTTGGCGGAAGCGAACCGGGTCTCCTTCTCCAAGCGAGCCGACCGCGACTGTCCCTCCTGCGCCGCCGCCGAGAACCCATCGAGCGCGAAGGCCTGCTTGTAGGCCTCGGCCGCTTCCTTGAACTGCTTCTGTAGCTCCAGCTTGGCCCCCTGCTGGAGCAGCGCGTGCACGCGATCGCTCGTCTCTGCCCGCTTCAGGCCCTGTAAGGCCGCTTCCAATCCCGGAGACTTTGCGAGGGCCTGCTCGAACGCTTGGCGGGCCGCAGCCTTCTCGCCCGCCGCGAGGGCACGCTGCCCATCGAACATCCGGGCTTTGACGAAAGCGGTCAGGGCTTCCTCGGCGCGCTTAAGCTGCGCAAAGCCCGCGTCGAATTGCTTCTTCGCCCCCGCAAAATTTCCGTCGGCTAGGAGTTTGCTGCCCGCGCCGGCCGCTTCGAAGGCCGCCTCTAGGGCGCCCGGCGCAAGGCTGCGCGCCAGTTCCAATTCCTTAATGCGCAGAAGAATCGAATCGTACCCCTGGCGGGCCTCCCCCTTGGCCTTCACGTTGCGGGTAAAGGATTCGATCTCGGGGTTCAGCGCCTCGAACACGGCAAACGCGCGCCCAAAGTCCCGGCTCCGCAGCAGCGTCTCCCCCTGCGTGAACAGGCGCTCCATCGTGATCAACTGCTCGAGCTGCGAGGGATGGTCGGCCGGCACCCGCCGGAGTTCCTTCAGCGCTTTGGATACCAGCTCGAACGCCTGCTCCGCCTTGGCCTGACTGATAAAGGCGGAACTGGCCTCAGCGATGGACGGGGAACCGACTGCCGCGACGGGCGCCGGGGCGAAGACCTCCGGCCCCAAAAACAGCTTAAGCCCGCGGATGACCAGCCCCGCCGCCAACAGCAGCGCGAACGCGCCGCCCAAGGTCCACGCGATCACGCGCGGCCAAGCCGGGCCCCGCCGGGCCTGTTCCTTGCCCGCTTCCGGGTTCCAGTGGATGATGCGGCGCCGCTTCGGACCGCCGGGAGATTCCTCGGCCATAGGTGACGGTGGGTTCAGACGTGGGGGACGCGTGAAGGTTAGCGCTGGCGGAACAAGTTCCTGCGGGGCTCCAGGAACAAGCGGACTGTGGAAGGAAACCTCCAAAATGCAAAGGGCTTCGCGGCCCCCTCCCCTTCGCCGGAAACTTGCGTCTGCCGCACCCGTCCCTTCCGTAACCCCATTCCCGCTATGAACACCCGGCTCGCCCTCGCCCTGCTTGCCCCCGTCCTCCTCCTCGCCGGTTGCTACGAGGTGCCCGTGACCGGCCGGCGCGCGATGAACCTGGTCGACGACAAAGAGGTCACCAAAATGAGCGTGGGCATGTTCGAGGACCTGAAGAAGCGCTACCGCCCTTCCCGCAACCAGGCGCACCAAGCGCAGCTCCAACGCGTGGGCTCCCGGCTGGCGAAGGTAGTCTTCTGGGATATGCCCGACGCCGACTGGGAATTCGTCGTTTTTGATAATCCGCAGATCAACGCCTTCGCGATGGCGGGCGGTAAGGTAGGCGTGTTCACCGGGATCTTCCGCATTGCGAAGACCGATGACCAGCTGGCCGCGGTGCTCGCCCACGAGATCGCCCACGTCACGGCCAAGCACGTCCACGAGAAGCTTTCCCGCGAACTGGCGGTCTCCACCGTGGGGACAGTGGGGGTGATCGGGGGCCTCGCCGGCGGCGCCTCCGGTCTGGCGGTCGACGCGCTCGCCCAAGTCTACGGCCTCACGACCGGCATCGGGGGCTTCGCCTTCGACCGGGAAAAGGAACGTGAGGCGGACTACGTCGGCCTGATGTATATGGCCCGCGCCGGCTACGACCCGCAAGCGGCAGTACAGGTGATGGAGGCACTCGAGGCCGAGACCGGCAAGGACCCGATGCCCCCCGCGCTCCTTTCGACCCATCCGTCCCACCCCGAGCGGATCCTCAAGCTGATGGACGCGATGCCCAAGGCCCTCGAAGAACGCTCCCGGAGTGGCCAGCTGGCCAATCCGATCATCGTCCGCTGACCCGGCGCGGTCACGCGCCCCGCCGGGTCCCGCGGTTCCCGGCTACTGGCCCTGCTTCTTCTTGCCGCCCTTGTTCGGCCCGCCGCCCGAACGGCCCAGCCATTCCGGCGGGATCTGGGCCGGGACCTTCAGTTCCGTGCGCAACTGTGCCAACTGGCCCTCCAGTTGCTTCCGCGCCGCCGCGTAGGCCGGGTCCGCTAGGACGTTGCGCAGTTCCCGTGGATCCTTCTCGATGTCGTAAAGCTCCCAATAGTCGTCCGCGGTCCCAAAGAAGTGCACGAGCTTGTAGCGGTCGGTGACGACCCCGTAGTGCGGCCGCACCCGATGCGGGGCCGGCCATTCGAAATACTGGTAATAGAACGCCGTGCGCCAGTCCGCGGGTCGATTCCCCGCTAGGATCGGCCGCAGGCTCCGGCCCTGCATCTCCGCCGGCGCCGGCAAGCCGGCCGCATCCAAGAAGGTCTGCGCGAAGTCCAGGGTCGAGACCAAGTCCTTGCTCACCCCACCCGGACGGCTCACCCCGGGCCAGCGCACCAGCAGTGGCGTGCGCAGCGACTCCTCAAAGATCCAGCGTTTGTCGAACCAACCGTGCTCGCCGAGGAAGAACCCTTGGTCGCTCGAGTAGACCACAATCGTATTCTCGGCTAGGCCCTCCTTTTCCAGATAATCGAGCAACCGTCCGACGCTCTCATCCACCGCGCGCACCGTCCCGGTATAGTCGTGCATATAGCGCTGGTAGCGCCAGCGGACCAGATCCTTGCCCTGCAGGTTGGCGGCCCGGAAGCGAGCATTGCGGGGCTCGTAATAGGCATCCCAGACCTTCCGCTGCTCGGGCGTCATATTCGGCGGCGGATCAAGCTTGGCGTCCCGTTCGGTGAAGGTCTTCTCCAAAGACATATCCTGGTCCCGCACGGCGATGCCGCGATTGGCATAATCGTCGAAGAGCGTGTCCGGCTCGGGGTAGACGCGATCCCCATCGGCGCCCAGATGCCGCAGGGCGGGGGCCCACTCCCGGTGGGGGGCCTTGTGCTGGGACATCAGCAGGAACGGCCGGCTCTTGTCCCGCTGGCGCAGCCAGTCCAGGGAGAGGTCCGTGATGATGTCCGTGGTGTAGCCTTCCATCTTCACCTGCTCGCCCATCCGGATCATCGGTGGGTTATAGTAGAGGCCCTGCCCCGGGAGGATGTGCCAGAAATCGAACCCCGTGGGATCAGACACGAGGTGCCACTTGCCGATCACCGCGGTCTGGTAGCCCGCTTGGCGCAGGATCTTCGGGAAGGTCACCTGTGAGCCATCGAACCGGGAGTTCGAGTTGTTCACGAACCCGTTCAGGTGGTTGTACTTTCCCGTAAGCACCACGGCGCGCGACGGGCCGCAGATCGAGTTCGGGACGAGGGCGCGGTCGAAACGCATCCCGGACTTGGCCAGCCGGTCAAGGTGCGGGGTCTCGAGGAGGCGCCGCCCCTCGCCATAGGCGCTGATGGCCTGGTAGGCGTGGTCGTCGGAGAAGATGAACACGATGTTCGGCGCGCGCGGGGCGGCGGCCGAGGCGGCCGTGGCGGCCGCAAGAGCGAGGGTCAGGAGACCGAGGGGGGAACGGGGCATAGGGGCTGGGCGTTCAGGGCTTGGCCGAGTGGGTGGCGAAGAAGGCCTTGGCTTCGGCTACCAGCCGGTTCGGATCCTCGGCGAAGGCCTTGCTGTCCGTCTCGATCGCCATCACGCCCGACCAGCCGGAACGGCGGATCTCGGCAAACAGCCCGGCGTAGTTCGACTGTCCCCGCCCGATCTCGGTGTCGACGGGCGTCTTCTTCCCGTCCGCCGCCGTCTGCACGACCTTGTCCTTGAAGTGGATGTCGTAGACCCGGTCCCCGTAGCTGCGGAACACCTCCGCCGCATCGAAGCCGGCAGCCGTGACCCAGCCCACATCGAGGCACACCCCGATGCGGCGGTCCCGCTTGGCGAGGATCGCGCGAACCGTCGCCGGATCACCGTAGACGGAACCCGTGCCGTGATTGTGGATCGCCAGCCGGATATCATATTCCTTCACGAGCTCCTCGAGGTTGTCCCATTCCGCCTGGTTGCGCGGCTCGACGATGATGACCTTGACCCCCATCAGCTTCGCGAACTCGAAGAGCTTGCGGTTCTCCTCCTTGTTCATCGAGGTGCCGTTCACCCCGAACGTGTAAAGCTGCAGGCCCTTGGCCTCGAGGATCGCCTTCTTGCGCAGCGACTCGGCGGCCGGCCCCTTCGGGTCGATATGCTTGCCGATCATCTGGAGCTGGGTGATGCCGTGCTTGGTCGCGAAGGCCACGACCTGATCGAAATCCATATTCCGGCACGTCCAGCTCTGCAGGCCGAGACTCGGGGCGGCGCGCAGACCGATGGCGGAGAGGAGCAAGGCTGCGGCCAGAGCGGCCCGCCGCAGGAGGGGGGAAGCAGTAATCATGGGGAGACCGCGACCGTAGGATCGCGTCGCCCGGAGGCAAGCCCCGGCGCCTGCGGAGAGCGGCCTTGCCTCATCCGGCCCGCCCCGGTCTCCTCCCATTCGCCCCCACCCAATGTCCACCCGCTCCCCTGCCCTGCCCCGCCGCTCCTTCCTGCGTTCAGTCGGCGCCGCCTCCCTCGCCGCGCCCTTTTTCGCCCGGAACGCCCACGCCGCCGCGCCCAGCCGCGTCCTGCGCCACGCCAGCTTCGGCGCCGCCGGGATGGCCTGGGCCGACATCCAGGCCATCACCAGCAATCCCTTCGTGAAGCTGGTGGCGGTCGCCGACGTCGACCTCGCGAGGGTGAAGCAGGTTAAGGAGACGTTCCCCGAGGTCCGGGTCTACCAGGACTGGCGGCAGCTGCTCGAGAAGGAGCAGGGCAACCTCGACTCGGTCAACGTCTCCACCCCGGACCATATGCACGCGCCCATCGCCCACGCGGCGATGCAGCTCGGCAAACACTGCTACTGTCAGAAGCCCCTCGCTCACGGGATTCACGAGACGCGCGTCCTCACCCGCCTCGCCCGGGAGAAGAACCTGGTCACCCAGATGGGCATCCAGATTCATTCCTACAAGGTGTACCGGCAGGCCGTCGCGGTCGTGCAGTCGGGCGTGATCGGCAAGGTGCGGGAGGTCCACACCTGGAGCAGTAAGAAGTGGGGCGACACCGGGCGGCCGCCCGAACGCCGCGATCCCGTGCCTGCCTCACTCGACTGGAACCTTTGGCAGGGCGTGGCGGCCGAGCGGCCCTTCGTCGCGGGGCACTATCACCCCGGCCAATGGCGCAAACGGCTCGATTTCGGCACGGGCACCTTCGGGGATATGGGCTGCCACATCTTCGATCCGGTCTTTGAGGCCCTCGCCCTGACCTCGCCGCTCTCGCTCCGCTCGGAAGGCCCCGCGCCGGACGCTTGGAACTGGTCCGTTAACGCCCGCATCCGCTACGTTTTCCCGGGGACGGCCTACACCGAGGGTAAAACCGTACCGGTGACCTGGTACGACGGCGACGAGCGGCCGCCCGCGGAGATCCGCGCGCTGGTCGCCGACCCCCGCGACGCCGCCAAGGCCAAGGGTGGCCGGAAGGCGGATCCGGACAGCCAAGGCTCGATCATCATCGGGACCAAGGGAGTCCTGCACGTCCCACACATCGCCGCGCCACGCCTGTTCCCGCTGGCCGATTTCCGCGACTATGTCCTGCCCGAACGTACGCAGGGGCACCATTGGACCGAATGGGCGGAGGCCTGCATCAACGGCGGCCGCCCGGGGGCGAACTTCGACTATTCCGGACCGCTCACGGAGGCCGTCCTGCTCGGCAGCGTGGCGGTACGGTTCCCGGGGCAGGATCTGGCCTGGGACGGGCCCAAGCTCGCCTTCAGCAACGTCCCCGCCGCCAACGCCCACCTGCGCCGCACCTACCGGCGTGGCTGGGAGGTGGCCGGCCTCTGACGCCAGGGATGGCGCCTGCCGCTGGCTAATCCGGCAGGGCGGCGAGGGCCGTCAGATGGGCGTCGCCGTGCTCCAGTTCCACCCCGTGCTCCCACGCACAGGCGGCGATCACGAGATCCGACGCCGGTGCGGTCAGGCCTTTCGCCCGAGCGCGTTGGGCAAGGGCCCGGGCCCGCGCCCAAACCGCATCCGTGGTCGGGAGAAGGATCACGTCCGCCTCTAACGCCTGCATCAACTTCCGTTCCGCAGGCCCGCGCAGGCCGTTCCACAGTTCCAATCGAACCATATCGCACCACGCCGCCTCCCCCTCTCGCAGCAAAGCCGCCACCCGCGCCCGGACCGCGGGATCTCCGTCGATCCGGAGGGCATCGATCCAGCTCGAGGAATCGATCAGCTTCATCTCAGCCGTCCGCGCGCAGCCGAGCGAGTTCGTCCTTGGTCATCACGTCGCTGCAGGTGCCAAGCCGATCCGCCAGCCGGCCCAGTCGTTGGCGCCGGTTAAAGTCCGCCACCGCCCGGCTGACCGCCTCGGTCTTAGTCTTGGCGCCGGTGTGACGTATGGCTTCCGCGAGCTCTTTTTCCGGAAGATCTACGGTCGTTTTCATGCTTCTATCTTTCGAATAGGAAGCTTCCACGGCAACTCCTTCCCGCTTCTTTCTGACCCGCCGTCCGCGTCGCCGGACCCAGAACGGCCTTGGCTTCACCTCGGGAGGGATCCAGCGTCCGCGGACCTCGAACACCGTGCGGACTTTCCCTCCAACCCCATCCGCCTGCAGCCTGCTGGTCGGGCTCTGACCTTGGGATGGCGACGTTCCGGGAAGTCTGCCAAGCGGGGCCGGTCGTGCTGCTCGACGCGGCGGCCGCGCAGGTGCAGGTGGGCCTGATCGAGCCTTCCGGCGAAGCCCGCTGGTCCGCGCCGCCGGGTGAGTCCGGGGTCGCGGTCTTCCAAGCCCTAGAGGAACTGGGCGTGAAGCCCTCGAAGGTCCTCGGCTGGATCTATTGCGAGGGTCCGGGATCGATCCTCGGCATCCGGACGGTAGCAATGGCCCTCCGCAGTTGGACCCTTCTCCACCCCGCGCCCGTTCATCGCTACCTCAGCCTTGCGGTGTTGGCGCACGCACTGGGCCAGTCCGCCGCCGGAATCATCGCGGATGCCCGCCGGGAGACCTGGCACCACCTGCGCGCGGGAGAACCCCTCCGCCGGCTGCCCACCCGGGATCTACAGCCTCCGCTGTACCTCCCTGCGACCTTCCGCACCTGGTCCGCCTTGCCCGCGGGCGTGCAGAGCACTCCTTACGAATGGCCCCGTCTGCTGCCCAAAGTCTGGGACGCCGACCTGCTGCGCCCGGCACCGGAGCCGGACGCTTTCCTGCACGAGGACCCAAGCTACGTCACGTGGACGCCCCGGATCCATCAGGCGCCCGCCAAGGGTGCCTGAGTGAGACCGTCACTTGCCGATGCCGTGGGCGCGGAAGCCCAGGGCCCGGAGGCGGGGCAGATCGAGGATATTGCGGCCGTCGAAAAGGAACGCCGGATGCTTCATCTCCGCGAGGATGCGCGCGAAATCGAGGGTCTTGAACTCGTCCCATTCGGTGACCACAGCAATCGCGTGCGCGCCAGCCGCCGCCTCATACGCGCTCGTGGCCACACTAAGCCGGGGCTCCGTGTTCCCCTTGCCCGCGACTTCCTCGAGGATCTCGTGGGCCGGCACCTTGGGGTCGTAAACCACCACCCGGGCCTGTTCCGCGAGCAAGTCACGGCAGACCGCAATGGCGGGCGATTCCCGGGTGTCGTTCGTGTCCTTTTTGAAGGCGAACCCAAGCACTGCGATGCGCTTATCGGCGACCGAGTTGTACAATGAACTGACGATGCGCCGCGAAAACCGATGCTTCTGCCAGTCATTCATCCGCACCACGCTCTCCCAATAGGCTGCCACCTCGGGCAGGCCGAAGTGCTCGCACAGGTAGGTCAGATTCAGAATATCCTTCTGGAAGCAGGACCCGCCGAAGCCGACGGACGCCTTAAGGAACTTCGGTCCGATGCGGGAATCGCGACCAATCGCGTGCGCCACCTCGTCCACGTCCGCACCGGTAGCCTCGCATAGCGCGGAGATGGAGTTGATCGAAGAGATCCGCTGCGCGAGGAACGCATTGGCCACCAGCTTGGCCATCTCGGAGGACCACAAGTTCGTGGTGATGATCCGCTCGCGGGGGACCCAGTGCGCGTAGACATCCACCAAAGTCTGAATCGCGGCCTCGCCGCCCGGGGTCCGCTCGCCACCAATCAGGACGCGATCAGGGGCCGTCAGGTCGGCGACCGCCGTGCCCTCAGCGAGAAACTCCGGATTGGACAAGACCTGGAACGCGTGCCCGCGCGAATTGGCGGCCAGGATGTCTTTGATCGTCTCCGCGGTCTTCACCGGGATGGTCGACTTCTCGACAATGATCTTCGGACCGTTCGCGTGCTCGGCGATCGAACGCGCGACCGACTCAATGTACCGCAGGTCCGCCGCCCGGCCCGCGCCCACGCCGTAGGTTTTGGTGGGCGTGTTGACCGAGACGAAAATGATGTCCGCGTCGCGGATCCCCTCGGCCACGGCCGTCGAAAAATGCAGGTTGCGACCGCGCACCTGCCGAACGACCTCGTCCAAACCGGGCTCGTAGATCGGCAACGTGTCGGACTTCCACGCCGCGATCCGAGCGGCGTTCAGGTCCACCACGGTGACCTGAATGCTGGGCGCCTTGAGGGCGATCATCGCCATCGTGGGACCGCCGACGTAGCCGGCGCCAATGCAACAAATTTTCAATGCCATACGCGGAAACAAAACAGGCCCCCTTGCGGGGGCCATCCAGAAAACGGGTGGCGACTACGCCCGAACCCGGGGGAAATCCGGTAGGTTCAGGCCGGATGCGGCGCGGCAGCCGGGGGCACCGACTCGACCGCCGCAGGCTTCTCCGGCTGCTTCTTCGCCGCGGGCGGGTCGGCCTTCGGGGGCTGGCTCGACACGACCGGCGTGCGCAACTCGCCGAACTGCAGGATCTCCATCACGTGCTGGCCGTCGATCGTCTCGAACTCGAGCAGCGCCTCAGCCACCTTGTCCAAGGCGTCACGGTGCTGGGCCAAAATGTCGGTCGCGCGCTGGTACTGTTCCTCAATGATCCGGTGGATCTCGGCGTCGATCTTCCGCGCGGTCTCCTCCGAAACGTTCTCGTTGCGAGTGATGTCACGGCCGAGAAAGACGGTGTCGTGGGACTCCCCGTAGGCCACGGGCCCCAGCGGGCTCATTCCCCAGTCGCACACCATATGGCGGGCAATCTTGGTCACCTGCTTGATGTCCCCGGCCGCGCCGCTGGAAACGTCACCTAGGACCAACTCCTCGGCGATCCGGCCACCCAGCCCCATCGCGATCTGGCTGAGCATCCGCTTCTTGGCGTGAGTCAGGATGTCCTTCTTCGGGATGAACATCGTGCTGCCCAAGCTACGGCCACGCGGGATGATGGTCACCTTGTGGACGGGCATATGGCCATCATCCAGCACCGCCTGCACCAAGGCGTGGCCCGCCTCGTGGTAAGCGGTCAGCTTCTTCTCCTCATCATCCATCAGGCGACGCCGCTCCCGGCCGAACTGGACCTTCTCGCGGGCGTCGTCGACATCGATCATCTCGATCTTCTTCTTGCCCCGGCGGGCCGCCAGCAAGGCGGCTTCGTTGAGTAGATTGGCTAGCTCGGCACCGGAAAGCCCCGGGGTGCCGCGGGCGATGACCTGCAGGTCAACGTTCTCCGCCAGGCTCACCTTCTTGGCGTGCACGCGCAGAATCTGTTCGCGGCCGACCAAGTCGGGCAGGTCCACATAAATCTGGCGGTCGAAACGACCCGGGCGCAGCAGCGCGCTGTCCAACACGTCCGGCCGGTTGGTCGCCGCAATGATGATGACCCCCTCGGTGGTGTCGAAGCCGTCCATCTCCACGAGGAGCGAATTCAGGGTCTGCTCCCGCTCGTCGTTACCCCCGCCCAAGCCGGCGCCACGCTGGCGACCCACGGCATCGATCTCATCGATGAAGATCAGGCAAGGGGCGCTCTTACGACCCTGCTCGAACATATCGCGGACGCGGCTCGCCCCGACGCCAACGAACATCTCCACAAAGTCCGAACCAGAAATGCTAAAGAAGGGCACGTCCGCCTCGCCGGCCACGGCCTTGGCGAGGAGCGTCTTGCCGGTACCCGGAGGCCCGACCATCAGAATGCCCTTCGGAATCCGGCCGCCCATCTTGGTAAACTTCTTCGGGTCGCGCAGGAACTCCACGACCTCCGAGACCTCCTCCTTCGCCTCGTCGCACCCAGCGACATCCGCAAAGGTGAGTCGGTCACGGTCCCGCGTGAGCAACTTGGCCCGGCTCTTGCCGAAGCTCAGCGCCCCCCGCCCGGCCTGCCGCAACTGCCGCACGAAGAGGAAGTACAGCAGACCGATGATGATGATGAAGGGGATGACCTGCGCCGCGATCGACGTGAGCAAAGTCTGCGTCGGCTGCTCGGCGAACACCTTGCTCTTGCTCAGCCGCTCGTGGGTGGTCTCCGTCACGCGGCCCGCCGCCCGGAAATCGCGCCACGGGGCATTGGCGTCCTTGCGGCTCTGCCCGACGATGACCATCCAGTCGCGCCCGCCGCTCGGATCCGAGCGGATCACGGCGGCCTTGCCGGCCTCCCGGTTGATCAAGTTACTTTCCGCCCGCTCCACAACCTCCTGAATCGTAAGGCTTTCCGGGCTAGAGCCCGTTTGATTAGGCAGCATCAGCAGCGCCACCACGGCCGCGGCGAGCGCGAGCCAGAAGAACAGCATCTTCGGCTGGAAGCGCTCGGGCGGGAGGTTCTTCAGGGGGCGACGCGGCTTCTTGGAGTCGGAGTCAGACATCACAGGGTGGACTTTCAGAAGACCGTGAGTGTTCCCCCGGGCTAAGTCAACGGGCCCGCCTTCGTTTTTTACCCCCCCGCGGCAGGGGAACTGCGTAGCTGAGCACCCGTCCGTCGGACACGGCAAAGCCCGCCCGCCCCAAGCTCTGGCGCCAGGCCTCCCCCCGCTGGAGCGCAGTCAGCAGGGCCGCAAACGCCTGCCGCGAGGGCTCCCCAGCCGCAGGGTGCCGCGCCAACCAGCGGTGGAGCGCCCGGCGCCACAGAGCAACCGGCTGACCCGCGAGGCGCGCCAAGTCGAGGCACCCATCGCGGCGGAAGGGCTGCAGGGCGTCCAACCACTGCGTCAGGGCAGCATCGTCCTCGTCCAGCAACTGACGGGAAAGGGTCGCTCCGGCCACGGCGTCCCGCCCGGCCGCCTGTTCCCAACGCGGTAGCACCTGATGCCGCAGGCGATTGCGGAAGTATCTGCCGGTAGCGTTGGAGGCGTCCTCGCGCCAGGGCACACCGGCGGCGCGGAGCAGCCGGCGCAATTCGGCCGCGCGCACGCCGAGCAGGGGCCGCAGGAACCGCCGGCCATCGCGAAACCGCTGCACGGGACGCGGCGCCGCGAGGCCTGCCGTGCCACTCCCGCGGGCCAGCCGCATCAGCATCCCCTCAGCGACGTCGTCCGCCTGCTGCCCCAGCCACACGATGCGAGCGTGCCGCGCGAAGAAGGCCAGCCGGGCCGCCCGCGCCGCGGCCTCGCTCGCTCCGCCGGCGGGGGGCTGCCACCGCCCGCTGCGAAACCGGATGCCCAGCGCCCGGCACCACCGGCGGCAGGCG
>NEUZ01000020.1 GCA_002304435.1 Opitutia bacterium Tous-C8FEB
TTCGCCTCCTTCCCGCGCCCCGAGATCCGCCCGGCGAACCCTGGCGCCGCCGCCTGAACCCGCCCAACCCACCTCTCCCATGTCCCAAGAACCAATGAACAACTTCACTCCCCGGGCGCAGCAGGTCCTCGCGCTAGCCCGCAAGGAGGCCGACCGGTTCCATCATAACTACGTCGGCACCGAGCACCTCCTGCTCGGGCTGATCAAGCTGGGACAGGGCGTCGCCGTCAGCGTGCTCCAGAAGATGGGGCTCGACCTTGAGACCGTCCGCGCCGCGGTGGAAAAGCAGGTCGGCACCGGCCAGGAGACCAAGGCGCAGGCCAGTATCCCCTACACCCCCCGGGTGAAGAAGGTCCTCGCGCTCGCCGGCAAGGAAGCCAAGGCCCTCAGCCATTCCTACGTGGGTACGGAACACATCCTCCTCGGCCTCCTGCGGGAAGGGGAGGGCGTTGCCGCCCGCGTGCTCAAGTCCCTCGAGATCGACATCGAACGCACCCGCAACGAGATCCTCCGGGAACTCGACCCACAGTTTTCCGGCGGCCAGTCCGCCGAGGGCGGCGAACCGGGCGAAGAGGCCGCCGCCGGCAGCCCGCAGCGCTCTGGGGCCCAAGCCGAGGAGAAGAAGGAGGTTAAGACCCCCGCCCTCAAGGCCTTCGGCCGCGACCTCACCGAGCTCGCGCGCAAGGGCGAGATGGACCCCGTCGTCGGCCGCCGCAACGAGATCCGCCGCGTCATCCAGATCCTCTGCCGCCGCACCAAGAACAACCCCGTCCTCATCGGCGAGGCCGGCGTCGGCAAGACCGCCATCGTCGAGGGGCTCGCCCAGGAGATCGCTTCCGGCAACGTCCCCGAGATCCTCGCCGAGAAGAAGGTCATCACCCTCGACCTCGCCCTGATGGTCGCCGGGACTAAGTACCGCGGCCAGTTCGAGGAACGCATCAAGGCGGTGATGGACGAGATCCGCCGCGCCAAGAACATCATCCTCTTTATCGACGAGCTCCACACGATCGTCGGGGCTGGCGCCGCCGAAGGCGCGATGGACGCCTCCAACATCTTCAAGCCCGCCCTCTCTCGCGGCGAGCTCCAGTGCGTCGGCGCCACTACCCTCAACGAGTACCGCAAGCACATCGAGAAGGACTCCGCCCTCGATCGCCGCTTCCAGTCGGTCAAGGTCGAGGCCCCCTCGGTTGAGGACACCGTCCTCATCCTCAAGGGCATCCGCGGCAAGTACGAGGACCACCACAAGGCTATCTTCACCGATGCGTCCCTGGAGTCCGCCGCCAAGCTCTCCGACCGCTACATCACCGGGCGCTTCCTGCCGGATAAGGCCATCGACGTGATGGATGAGGCCGGCTCCCGCGCCCGCATCGCTGCCCTCAGCCGCCCCGCGGACGTCGAGAGCCTCACCCCCCAGATCGAGGCCGTCTGCGCCCAGAAGGAGAAGGCCATTAGCGACCAGCACTTCGAGGAGGCCGCCAAGTTCCGCGACCAAGAGAAGCAACTTCGCGCCCGCCAGGAGGAGATTACTGCCGATTGGAAGAAGCGCCGGGACGAGAAGCGCGTCACCATCGACGAGGACCTGATGATGCAGGTGGTCGCCGACTGGACCGGCATCCCGCTGTCCCGGATGGAGAAAAAGGACAACGAGAAGCTGCTCCAGATGGAGACCGAGCTGCAGAAGGCCGTCATTGGCCAGGATATTGCCGCCGTCTCGATCTCCCGTGCCCTCCGCCGCTCCCGCGCCGACCTGAAGGACCCCCGACGCCCGATCGGCTCCTTCCTCTTCGTCGGCCCCACCGGCGTCGGCAAGACGATGCTGGCGAAGCAGCTCGCGGCCCAGATGTTCGGCAACCAAGAGGCGCTCATCCAGATCGATATGAGCGAGTATATGGAGAAGTTTGCTGTCTCCCGCCTCGTCGGCTCGCCCCCGGGCTACGTGGGCTACGAGGAGGGCGGCCAACTCACCGAGGCCGTCCGCCGCCGGCCCTATTCGGTCATCCTGTTCGACGAGATCGAGAAGGCCCACCCCGACGCGCTCCAGCTCCTCCTCCAGATTATGGAGGACGGCCGGCTGACGGATTCCCTCGGCCGCACCGTGGATTTCCGCAACACCATCATCATTATGACCTCGAACGTCGGCGCGCAGCTGCTGCAGCGTCAGACCTCGATGGGCTTCGCGGCCGCCGCCTCGAGCTTCAACGACTCGGAGCGGATGCGGGAGAAAGTCCTCGAGGAGTCCAAGCGGGTGTTTAAGCCCGAGTTCCTCAACCGGATCTCCGATATCATCTTCTTCCGCCCCCTCGATAAGAACGACTTGGTCAAGATTGTGGACCTCGAGACCGCGAAGTTCGCCCGCCGGCTGGTCGAGCGGAAGATCACCCTCGAGTTCACGCCCGAGGCCAAGCAGCTGCTCATCGACAAGGGCTACGACGAGAAGTACGGGGCGCGTCCGCTGCGCCGCGCCGTCGAGCACTACCTCGAGGACCCGCTGGCTGAGGCAATCCTCCGCGGGGAGGTCAAGGACGGGGAGCCCTGCCTCGTGGTGCGGGACGGGGATAAGCTGATCTTCAAGCAGAAGACGCCCCCGGCCGCCGCCAGCGGCGTCGCTTCCTGAAGCCCCCTGCCTACCTCAGGCCGTCAAACCACGGCTTGAGGTTAACCAGCGAGTACAGGTACACGGCCCGGTGGTCGGCGTTCGGGCCGGCATCGAAGGCCTGCGCCTCCTCGTTGCCGATCATATTCTGGTAAATCACCGCGACCCGGGCCGCGGCGATCGGAATGGCCTCGTCGCGCTCGCTGTGGAAGGTCCTTAGCGGCGTCCGCATCCGCCAGCGATAGGCCGAACTCTGGTCGAGGATCCGCCAGAACGGCTTCAGTGCCGCCTTCCCGTCGGCAAAGAACTCCGGCCGGAACAGTTCCCGGATCCCGCCGGGCGCGGCCCGCACGAATTCCTCATAGCCGATCTTAAACGCGAACAGATCCCGCGCGGCCTGCAGGTACTGCGGCTGGATCGACCGGGCAAAGTACTCCTGCTGCCCGTGATAGTGGCCGACGGCCTGCATCAAGTTCGAGAGTCCCGCCGCGGCGAAGGAGGCTTGGAAGGGCTTGGGATTGTAAAGGTTCTCCGCGGCGAACAGCAGCAGGTCTGCTGGCCCGGCCGCGACGCCCGCCGCGGTCACGGGAATGCCCGCCAACTCCAGGTAACGCAGGAAGGCGAGGGTACTGTAGCCGCCCTGCGACCAGCCATTGACGAACAGTTTGCCCGGCTGCACCCCCTCGCGCTCCAGCACGGTCCGCGCGGCCCGGTACAGGTCCAGGCAGGCCTGCGCGGTGCTCTGTGCCAGCAGGTAGGAGTTGGGGACGTCGCTACTCTGCGTTGTCCCAAAGTAATCCGCCGCCACCACCACGTACCCCTGCGAGGCGAACTGCGCCAGCATCAGCTGGGTCTCGAATGAGCCTTCCGGGTTGGAGGGCGTCCAGGATCGGTCAAAGATGGTGCCGTGCTGGTAGCTGACGATCGGCGTGCCCGCGGGCGCCTGCTCGGGAATCGCGACCAGTCCGTACGCCACCACGGGCCGATCCTGGAGCTCCGGGATGATCGAGGCGTATTTCACCTTGAACAGTTTCACTCCAAGGCGGGCGCGGGCGAACCCTGCCCGGAAATCCCCTGCGGACATCGTCCCGCCGGTCAGAAAGAGGTCGAGTCCCCGGTCGACGATCGCCTGCAGCCGTTCCGGTCCCCAGGTGCCGATCGGCTCGTAGCCGAGCAGTTGGCCGGGTTGGGCGAGGCTGCGGGCAGGGACGGCGATCCCCGCGAGGAGCAGCAGGCAGGGCAACAGCAGGGCGCGCAGGCGGGTGAAGGCGGTCATCGGGGCAGCGGCGTGGATCGCCCCGTAGTGGCGGGGGAAACGCCGTTGGCAAGGCCGTTGCCTCAGGGTCTGGCGGCCAGGCCTTCCGCCCGGGCCAGCCGACGTTGGTTTTCGTCGAAAGAGAGAAACTCCGACGCTCCGAGCACCCGCGCCGTCGCCACGTGCAGGATATCCAGAAAACGGTGCCCGGCGCCCATCGTGTGCCGCGCCGAGATCTGTTCCGCGCAAGCAAACACCTCCGCCCAATCCGTGGGCACCGTGACGAGTGCGCCAGCGTCCAGATTGGCCCGTAGCGCCGCCAGGGCAGCGAGCCCGGCCCGCTGGTCGTAGCCTTGCTTGGGGTCCTGATGATAGCGGTAAATCTGAAACCGCACGGATTGGCGAAACTCCCCGAGCAGGAGCGCGGACACGTGCAGCGGTTCCTCCATCCGCTCGTAATGGGCGACGGCGGCGGCGGACGTGGCCTGCGCCACGTAGAGCGCGCACAGGAAGGAGGTGTCCGGAAAGGCGATCACGCCGTCCCCTCGCGCTCGGCGTCCCGCATCGCCCGCACCTCCGCCGCGGAAAACACCCGCTCCCCCCACGCCGACTGCAACTGGCGGGCGAAGTCCACCTTTGCGCCGGTTCCGGGAACGGCGGTAGGCGTCAGGCGGGCGTAACGCCGCCCACGCTTCAGAATGTCCACCGACTCCCCGTTCTCCAGCCACGCCGCCACCCGCCGGAAATTGTTGCGCAGGTCGGCCACGGTCGCGGTTCTGGAGTTCATGAGAGAAAAAACTCTCACGAAGGATCCAATCGTCAAGCTGGGGCGTCACCCCGATTTCCGGGGTCCGGCCCAAGGCAACTAGGGTCCTCCTTGTCCCGGTGGCTGGTCAGGCGGGCTCGATGCCTCGGCATTCCTACCCTTCTTCCTCGGTTCTCCTAGCCAAATCCTTGGATCAGCAGCGCAGGAGAGACGAAATGACGCAGTGGGCTCCGGCGCGCGCCAGGCCCGCGGGAGGCTCGACGCCCGGGGGGGGCTTGCTGTAGTCGGGGCATCCTGCCCCGGTCCGGGAGGAACTTTGCCTAAGCCGGCGGAGCCATTCCCCTCCGTGCCGGCCCGCGGTTACTGCGGCGCGCGCGCCTCGCCCGCGGCGCCTCAGCGCGATCCGGGCGGTTTGAGCGGCACTTGACCCGTAACTTCGGTCTTCACCCGGCCCAGGGCGTCAGGCGGGCGGGAAACGGCCGTGCCGGTGCGTTGACCCTGGGAGTCACGAAACACGGTGGTGGTGCGGCCGAGGGCGTCGGGCCGGGCTGGGGCGACGCCGGTGCCGGTGGTGCGACCGGTCGCGTCGCGGAAGGTCGTCTTCACCCGCCCGAGCGCATCGGGGGAGGCGGTCGTCTCGGCGGTGCCGATCCGCTTTCCGGAGGCATCGACGATCACGCTCTTCACCCGGCCGAGGGCGTCTGGCTGCGCGCGGGTCTCGACCGTGCCCACCGTGCGGCCCTGAGGGTCCCGCACCTCGCTGCGCACCCGCCCGAGGGCATCCGGCCGGGCAGGCTTGGTGACGGTCAGCTTGCCCGCGTCCGCGGCCACCAGGGTCAAGGGGAGCAGGAGGGGGAGGAGGAGTCTCATCGGGGTGGGGTGGGGCCGGGAGCGCGAGGAGTCGAAGGGTGCCAACGATGCCGTGGGGGCGCAAGCGCGCGGCGGCTCGTCGTGACTGACTGGCCTTGTCACGCGATGAACGCGCCGCTTTTCACTCGTTCCCGGAGGAGACGTGGACTACGGCTGACCGTATGGACGGCTTTTCCTTGCTGTTGGGCATCGCGGGTGGGGGCGCGCTGGGGGCGGCCGGTGCGGCCGTGTTCTTCCTGCTCAAGGCCCGCGCCTCGACCCAGGCCCTCGCCGCGGCGCAGGCCGCCCAGCAGGAACTCCTGTCGCTCCGCTCCGACGTGGCTACGCTCCGCGCGGACCTGCGCACCGCCGAGCAGGGCGCGGTCGCCGCGCAGAAGGAACGCGACGCCGCCCGGGAGCAGGTCACCCTCCTCGGCCACGAAGTCGACGCGGAGCGGGCGCGCGGCGAGCAGACCGCCCGCGAACTCGCCGCGGTGCAACAGCAGCTGGGAGAGGCGACGGCCCGGATGGCGGAGCGCGAGAACGCGATGGCGAGCGTGCTCGCGGAGCGCGAGAAATCCATCGCTGACCTGAAGGCCGCCATCGAGCAGTCCAAGACCGCGCTCACCGACACGTTCAAGGCCACCGGCGGCGACCTCCTCCGGCAGAGCGCGCAGGCGCTGCTCGAACAGGCCAAGGAGCACTTCGCGAGCCAGCACTCCCTCTCCCAGCAGGATCTGGAGTCGCGGCGGAAGGAGATCGATGCGACGCTCACGCCGCTGAAGGAACAATTGGAGAAGAATGAGCGTTTGGTCCGGGAACTCGGCGAACGGCGCGAAGGCGACGCCAAGACCTTGGGCGAGCAGCTCAAGCAGATCTCCGACCTGCAGCAACGGGCCTCCACCGCCGCCCAAACCCTTTCCAGCGCCCTCCGGGACAATCGGCAGCGCGGCCGCTGGGGCGAGGTCTCGCTCCGCAACATTGCCGAGATGGCCGGTCTGGTCGACAACGTCGATTTCAGCGAGCAGGCCAGCGTGCAGGGGGACGAGGGGGAGCGGCTGCGGCCCGATATGACCGTGCGGCTGCCCGGCGGGCGATTTGTCCCGATTGACGCGAAGGTCCCGCTCAGTGCCTACCTCGATTCGCTCGACCCCGCGCTGTCCGACGCCGAGCGCGCCACCCGGCGCACCGCGCACGCCCAGGCGCTGCGCACCCACGTGCGCGGCCTTGCCTCCCGCGAGTACGCTAAGGCGCTCGGGGGTGGGGTGGAAATCACCGTGCTCTTCGTGCCGCTGGAGAGCGGGCTCATCGCCGCCTTGGAGGAGGATGCCACGGTTTATCAGGAGGCGCTAGATCAGAGGGTGATCATCACCACCGCCTCCACGCTGCTGGCGCTGCTCCGCACCTGCGCCCTGCAGTGGCAGCAGGCCAAGCTTAACGAGAACGCCCGCCGGATCGGCGAGAGCGCCCGGGAATTGCTCGGTCGCATCAGCGTTTTTGCCGAACACCTTGAGAAGGTCGGCAAGGGCCTCGAGACCGCCAGCAAGGCCTACAACAGCGCGGTGGGCTCATTCAATGGCCGACTCTTGCCCGGGGCGCGCGAAACCGCGGAACTGGCCGGCGACCGTGAACACGTTCCGGCCGAGCTTGAGCCCGCGGCCACGGTCCTGCGCGAGGTCAACGGGCGCGCGCTGCCCGGCGGCGGCTGAGGCGGCGGCGGGAGATCGCTTCCCCGGCTGGGGTCACGCGCGGCGCAGGCGCCAGGTCAGGAGGTGGGCGGCCCCGAGGAGCAGCGCGAACAAGGCCGCTGCACCGATCGCCGCCGCGGTCATCATCATCAGGGCGGGCACCAGCAGCACCGCGGCGAGCAGCAGCAGCACCCGCCGCAGGGGCGGCGGGGCAGGGACATTGGAGGAGGATTGGATCAGGACTGGAGGCAGATGGGCAGGACGGTGCGGGAGCGGGAAGCGAGGGTAGCGGGGAGGAATCAGGGGGTGGCGGGACAGCTGTTCAAGGCGCGCCCACCGCCACGAGTTTCTCCCGGGTGCGGAAGTAGAGGGTGCCGCCGGCGAGCGCCGGGGTCGACAGGCAGGTTTCCCCCAGGGCGTTGGTCGCCGCGATGGAGAATGAGGCGGTCGCCGGGATCACGTGCACGTTGCCCAGCTCGCTGGTGACATACAGGTGCCGGCCGTCGGAGACGGGCGACGCGGTGTAGCCCTCGCTCCGCGGGTTAACCCGCTCACTGTAGCGGATCTCGCCGGTGCGCGCGTCGAAGCAGGTGAGCAGGCCGATGTCCGCGCACCCGAAGAGCAGGTCGCCCACGACGATCGGGGTCTGCATATAGTTCCCCTTCTTGTCGTGGTTCCAGACGATCGCAGCGCTGGCCGGGTTCGGGGTCCCCGTGTCGTTCGGGGTGAGGTCGCCGGCGGCGTCGGTCCGGATCGCGCGCATCGGCCGCAGGCGCCCGTGCGCGCTGGTGAAGTAGATCAGGCCGTGGGCGGCGACCGGCGTGGGGACGGGGATGTCGCCCCCGCCGTCCAACCGCCACAGCTCGCGGCCGGTGGCGAAATCGTACCCGCCGGTGTGGCGCCAGCCGTTGACCGCGATCTGCACCCGACCCGGCGAGTGGACGACCGTGGGCGTGCTCCAAGTGGGGACATCCTTGCGGGCCACGCGCCAGAGCTCGCGGCCGTCGGCGAGGTCGAACACCGCGAGGAACGAGTCCTGCTGCACGTCACATTGCACGATGACCTTGCCCTCGTGGATGATCGGCGAGCTGGCGAACCCCCACTGGGCCGTCGGCACCTGGAAATACCCGGAGTCCATCGGGCCGAGGTCCTTGCGCCAGAGCAGGCGGCCCTTCAGGTCGAAGCAGAAAAGCCCTTCGGAGCCGAGGATGGCGACGAGGTGCCGGCCATCAGTCGCCGGGGTGGAATTGCAGTGCGTGCCCTTCGGGTGACGGCTGACCCGCGGGACCGCCTCGTGCGCGGTCACGTCCCAGACGATCTGGCCGGTGCGGCGGTCGAGGGCGAGCAGGCGCCATTGGACCGGATCCTTATCGGGCACGGATTCGATGCTGCCGTAGAGGCCAACCTTGAGGGCGGCATTCTTCTGGACCGCGGTGGTCAAGTAGACGCGGTCCTCCCAGACAATCGGTGAGGAGTGGGCCAGCCCGGGGATGGGGGTCTGCCAGCGGATGTTCTCGCCGGTCGATACGTTCCACGTCACGGGGAGGGCGGCGGAGGCGTCGACGCCGCTCGCGGCAGGTCCGCGGTATTGCGGCCAGTTCCCGGCGGCGACGGCGAAAGCAGGCAGCACCAACCCGAGGAGGACGGCGGTTTTCATCGGCCGGAGTGCAACCGCGGGGAGCCCGGGCGGCAAGCGCAGGGCCGGGAGTAAGCGGGTAGCGACGGCGGAGCCGGATGGGGTCAGGTAAAAGTACCTCAGCGGGCTGGGGGTTGCGGATCGTCGCCGGGGGGGCGGCTCACGATGACCCCACTGGCGGGCGGGCAGGTGATGCGGACGCGCTTCAGCTTGCGCAGGCCGTCCCAGTAGGGGCCGGTCAGGGCGGCGACCGCGGGATCCTCCGGTGGGCGCGGGGCGGGTTCCGGGGGCGGCGGGCGATGAAAGGTGACGGTCACGGTGGCGGGACCGGCTTCCTGCGGGGCGGGCTGCTCCACGTCCATAAACCCGGTGCGGAGCTGTTCGTTCCACAGCGCCTGGAGGGCATTGGTGGGCGGCGGGGAGTTCTTCCCCTGTTCTGGGGAGGGTGAGTCGGGAGAGGGCATCGGGGAGGGCGCGCGGGCGTTCAGGCGGCGAGGCGCGTTGGGGTGGAGCCGAGGGCCTGCTCGAGGTGCAGGTGGGCGAGGAAGGCGTCGCGGCGCGCGCGGGCGGTGGCGAGGTCCTTGGTGCCGAGGGAGACGGCGACCCGGCGGTCGGCCTTGAACAAGGGCGACGGGCGCAGGCTGTAGCGGACGAACCAGGTGCCGTGGTTCAGGAACAGGTGGTGGCGATCGCCACTCCGGTAGCGGAGGACGGGTTCAGGTGCGGGGGTCATGGTGCGGGAGGCCGGAGGCCGGCACGCGCACCACGGGGAAAATTATTTGGGAGGAATCCCCACATCCAGCGCGACGACTCGTCGCGCTGCGGCCACCGCGGCTTTTCCCAAGCTCGGTTGGCAGACCCACGCCACGGCGGTGAGCCGCGGCGGGGAGTCGTTCGTGATGCGAATGCACGAGGGGAGGAAGCCCGAGGAGGCGGACGAAGGCAAGGCTGGGCGCGGCTGGGTTATGGCATAAGCGCGGGCCGTGGCGCTGAAACGGGGAAGGTTTGGTGTAGCCGGGGAATCCTTCCCCGGTCGACGGGAACGAACCGCAGGGCGGCGGAAGGATGGAGGGACGATCGAAGGAGAATCGAACGAGAATCGAAGGAGAGCGCCTGGCCGGCGCAGAGGGTGCGGAAAATCGCGCGTGGGAGCGTTGGTCCGCGGGAAAGGGGCACTTGCCGCGCCCTTTGGTCGCCACCCTCAACTGCCGAAAACCACAAGGCCCCGGTAACCGCTTGGTTACCGGGGCCTTAAATTGGGTGCAGGGGTCAGATTTGAACTGACGACCTTCAGGTTATGAGCCTGACGAGCTACCAGGCTGCTCCACCCTGCAACAGGAGAGGGAGGAGGTTCCGCAACGCGCGGGGGCGTGTCAACGGCATTCTCGAATTTTCCCCAATTCTCGCTTGCCAGTGCCCGCCGCCCACCGTGTTCTGGCCGGCTCCCATCCCGGGAACCAGTCCCATAACCCATAACCAACGATCGCAAGGCGGCCCTCCGGCCGACCTGTGTCTCGCTAGAAACATCAGATCACAATGCACCTGAACGTCACTCCCAAGGACCTGCTCGACGCGGGCGTCCACTTCGGCCACCAGACCAAGCGCTGGAACCCGCGCTCCAAGCCCTTCATCTTTGATCACCGCCAAGGCGTCACGATCATCGATCTCGGCAAGACCCACGAGGCGCTCGTGAAGGCCTGCGACTTCCTCGAGGAGACGGTCGCCAACGGCGGCAACGTGCTCTTCGTCGGCACTAAGCGGCAGGCCAAGGACCTCGTGCGTGAGGCGGCGGCGTCGGTGAATATGCCGGTCTGCGTCGACCGCTGGCTCGGCGGCACGCTCACGAATTACGAGACGGTCAAGCGCTCGATCGCCAAGTACAAGAAGTACCAGGCGATGGAGACCAGCGGCGAGATGTCGAAGCTGCCCCGCAAGGAGGAGTCCGCCATCAAGCGCGAGATGACCCGGATGCAGAAGAATTTCAGTGGCATCGCCGATATGGGCGGGCTGCCCTCCGCAATGTTCGTGGTCGACGTGAACCACCACAAGATCGCGGTCGCCGAGGCCTCCCGCTCGGGCATCCCCTGCGTCGGCCTGGTCGACACGAACTCGGATCCGGCGACGGTTTCGCACCCGATCCCGGGTAATGACGACGCGGTGAAGTCGGTCCGGATCATCGTTGAGGCGGTGACGGCGGCCGTGCAGAGCGGCCTAGCGCTGCGGGAGTCGCGGCGGGCCCAGCGGGGCGCTGCGGATCTCCGCGGGGTGACCGCCGGGGTTGAGACCGCCGCGCCCGTGGCGGCTCCCGTCGAGGGCGAGGCCGCCCCGGCCGAGGTGCCCGCCGAGGGTGCGGTGGCGCTCGAGGGTGAGGGCGAGGCCGCGGCCGCCGCCAAGAAGAAGACCGTGCGCGCCAAGCGTCCCGCCGTGAAGGCGGAGTGATCCCGCGAACCCCGGCTTGAACCATCCCGTATGAGCAATCCCCCCGTCACCGCCCAGACCGTGGCCGAGCTTCGCGAGAAGACCGGCGCTGGCCTGCTCGACTGCAAGAAGGCCCTCGATGAAGCGAAGGGCAATTTGGAGGAGGCCATCACGATCCTCCGGAAGAAGGGTGCTGCGTCCGCCGCGAAGAAGGCGGAGCGCGCGACCAAGGAGGGTGTGATCGAAAGTTACATCCACGTCGGCGGCAAGGTCGGCGTCTTGATCGAGGTCAACTGCGAGACCGACTTCGTGGCCCGCAACGACGCGTTCCGCGCGTTCGTCAAGGACCTCTGCCTCCAGATTGCGGCGGCGAGCCCGACCTGCGTTTCCCGCGAGGAAGTGCCGGAGGCCGACGTGGCCAAGGAGCGTGAGATTGCGGCCTCGCAGGTGCAGGGCAAGCCGCCCGCGGCGGCGCAGAAGATTGTCGAGGGCAAGCTCGACAAGTACTTCGCGACCGTGTGCCTGCTGGATCAGCCGTTCGTGAAGCTGCCGGACAAGACGGTGAAGGAGATGGTGACCGAGCAGATCGCGAAGATCGGCGAGAATATTCAGGTGCGCCGTTTCGTGCGGTATCAGCTCGGCGCCTGAGCCGCAGAGTAAGGTTGTTTTCCCGCCGCCCCCCTCGCCAGAGTGGGGCGGTTTTTTTATGCTCAAGGTCACCCGGCTTCAGATCGTCACCCGCGGCCTCGCGAACCGTTGCCCGAATTGTGGGGGGCGGACGCTGTTCCGGCCGGACGCACGGTTCCGGCTGAATCCGGAGTGTCCGGCGTGCGGGTTTGCGCTGGAGCGAGGGAATGACGAGGGGTTTTTTCTCGGGTCGATGTCGTTGAACTATGGGGTGACGTTGGTGGTGTACCTGTTGCCGCTGGCGTTGCTGGCGTATCACGGGGTGTTGTCGTTGCAGGTGGCGGCGGGATTGGCGGGGGTGGGGGCGCTGGGGGTGCCGGCGCTGCTGTACCGGCCGTCGCGGAGTTGGTGGCTGATGAACTATTATTTTTTTCTGCCGCACCATTTACCGGCGAATGGAGGCACGGGGCGGGCGGGACCGGACGATAACCGATAGGGAGGGTGTGTTTTTGGGCTTCCGTTCGGAGCGGGGGTTCGTAGCGTCCGCGGTTCTGCGCCGGAGAGGTGGCAGAGTGGTCTATCGTACCTGACTCGAAATCAGGCGTGCCCGAAAGGGTACCGTGGGTTCGAATCCCACCCTCTCCGCCATCCTTCGCTCTGCGAGCTTCGGATGGCGCGGCCATCCCACGGAGAGCTTGAGCCGCGGGATGAGGGTGAGAGTACCCTGCGAAGGGTGCCCTGATTTCCGGGCTTGGGACCGCTGGAGCGCGGCTCACCTGCGAGGACGCTCCGGACCGTTCACTGATGCACTATGTCTACCTGCTCCAAAGCCTCGCCGTTCCCAGCCGGCGCTACGTCGGCTATGCTGGGGACCTGCGCCGGCGCGTGGTCGACCATAATGCGGGCCGCAATGCCAGCACCGCCGCGGACAAACCGTGGCAAGTGCGTACCTACCTTGCCTTCTCCAGCAAGGCGCACGCGCTCGCCTTCGAACGCTACTTGAAGTCAGGTTCCGGCCACGCGTTCGCGCGCAAGCGGCTGTGGTCTTTTTCCTGCTCCGAGGTGAGGGAGCCTTCCCTACTGCCCTGAAGCTTCGCAGGGCATCCTTCGCAAGGGATTCGGAGCCGCGTCCCGCGTCGAAAGCTGGCAGGACTATGGCTGCGCCATCCGTAGCTCGCAGAGTGAAGGTGGCGGAGAGAGAGGGATTCGAACCCTCGGTAGGGATTTAAACCCCTACAACGCTTTAGCAAAGCGCCGCTTTCGACCACTCAGCCATCTCTCCGGTCAACCAAGCGGCCGAGGCAATCCGCGGGCCGCTAAAGTGCAAGGCCGATTTCCGCTTACTCGTCGTCGCCCAGTCGCTCTACCTCGTCGCGGCACTCTGCGATCACCCGCAGCCAGATTTCCCGAAGATCGAAGACGCGGGGCAGGGCCATTTCGCGCCACACGGCCGCGCGACCGGAGGCGAGCGCCGGGGCCTGCATCTCCGCGAGCAGGCCGTTCAGGGTCGCGAGCGCGCGCTTGAAGAGGGTCACGGCCAGGGCGTAGTCGCCAAAGTCGAGGGCGTGGATCGCCTCGATCGCCTCCGCCTCGCCGCGATGCAGGCGGACCAGCAGCCGCACCGCGTTCGCCTGCGGCACCTGACGCTCCTCGGTGGCAAGCACTTCCCAGGTACGGGTCAGGCTCAGGAAGAGCGCGCGCGTCGCGATGTAGATGGGGTTCTTGTGGAGGGTGTAGACCTCGTCATCGGCGTCCGTCGCCTCCTCCCCGTTCTCACCGCCCTCCTCGGAGGTCCAATCCTCGGCCCCCCAGTCCATCCGTTCGGCGACGTGGTCAATGCGGTCCGGGCGTTCCCCCGCCTCATCGTAGAGTTGGAGGTAGCGGGTGATGGCGCCTTCCTGGCCGCGGAGGTAGCGTTCCCAGTCGAACTCGTTCCACGCGAGCTCGCCGCGTTCGTCCCAGTGCTCGTCGCCCGGTTCGCCGGAGTCGAAGTTGCTCATCGGTTAAGGGGACCGTCGGCCTGGGGGCGGAGGGATGCAAACCAAAAGGCGGTGAGTTTGCGGGTTGAATCCGGGCCGGCGGGTTTTACGGTGCGGCGGATGGCGGAAATTCTCCACGAAACAGTGCACTACACGGGCCACGTGCAGGGTGTGGGGTTCCGGCACGCGGTGCTGCAGGTGGCGCGGGAGTTCGAGGTCGCCGGCTACGTGCAGAACCTGGCGGATGGCCGGGTGCGGCTGGAGGCGGAGGGTCGGGCCGGGGCGCTGGAGGAGTTTCTCGCCGCGGTGGGGGAGCGGATGCACGGCCACATCCGGAAGGTGGAGCGGTCCGCGGCGCGCCGGGAGCCGCAGTTCAGCGGCTTCGTGATTCGCTAGGTGGAGGCGGCCGCGTCAGTCCCGGCGGTGGCGCCCGCGCTGGAGACGCGCGGGTTGGTGAAGGATTTCCCGGTCGGGCTGCGCGGAGTGAAGCTGCGGGCGGTCGACCACCTCGACCTCACGGTTCCTGCGGGCATGATCTACGGGCTGCTGGGGCCCAACGGCTCGGGCAAGAGTACGACTATTAAGGCGCTGCTGGGGCTCGTGGCACCGTCCGCGGGCGAGTGTCGGATCTTCGGCCAGCCGAGCGGGGAGGTCGGGGCGCGCCGGGAGGTGGGTTACCTGCCGGAGGCCCCGTACTTCTACCGGCATCTCACGGGGCGGGAGCTGGTGGGCTTTTATGGCCGGATGTGCGGGCTGGGCCGGCGGGAACTGGCCGGGCGGGTCGAGACGGTGGTGGCGCAAGTGGGGATGACCGCGGCGGCCGACCGCGCGGTGGAGACCTATTCCAAGGGGATGCTGCAGCGGATCGGGTTGGCGCAGGCGCTGGTCCACGATCCGCGTCTCCTAATCCTCGATGAGCCGACGGCGGGCGTGGACCCCGTGGGCTCGGCGGCGATGGCGGACCTGATTCGGTCCTTGCGGGACGCGGGGAAGACGGTGCTGCTCACGTCGCATCTCCTTGGTCAGATGGAGGCCTTGTGTGACCGGGTGGCGATCCTGGACCGGGGTCGGTTGGTGGCGGAGGGCACCGTGGCGGAGTTGGCGGGCGGCGCGGGCCGGCACTGCCTGGAAGTGGACCGGCTGGATGAGCCGCAATTGGCGGAGCTGCGGGCGTGGCTGGCGGCGCGGGGGCGGGGCCTGCATGGGGTGACGGCTGCGGGGCGGGGCCTCGACGCGGTCTTTCTGGAGCGGGTGGGGCGGGGCCAAGTGGAAGGGAGGGAGCCCTGATGGGGGCGCCATTTTCGTTCCTGCGGCTGGGGCTCGTCGCGCAGAATACCCTGCGGGAAGCGGTGCGGCAGCGCCTGCTGCACCTATTCGTGGGTTTGGCGCTGGCGCTCGTGCTGGGCGCGCGGGGCCTGCGGGACTTCAATTTTGGTGCGCCGGAGCTGAAGTTCATCGCGGATTGCGGCTTTGGGGCGATGACCCTGTTTGGTTCCGCGCTGACTATCGCGGCGACGGCGCAGCTGTTCTTCAGCGAGATAGAGAACCGCACGGCGCTGACCCTGCTGGCCAAGCCCGTGTGGCGGGCGGAGTTCCTGTTGGGTAAGCTGGTGGGCGTGGCGCTGCTCACGGCGCTCTTTTGCGCGCTGCTGACGGGGTTGCTGGCGGCGGTGCTCTGGGTGCGGGAGGGGGAACTGATGGCGCTCGATCCGGAAGGTTTCCGCGGGGGGCGGGCGGTGAGTTACGCGATGGTGGCGCTGGGCGGCTGGCTGCAGTGGCTGCGGCTGGTGGTGTTGGCGGCCTTCACGCTCCTGGTGGCGAGTTTCGCGCGGACACAGGTTTTCGCGGTCGTCTGTGGCTTCGGGGTGCTCGTCATCTGTCACCTGCAGCATCTGGCGCAGGAAGCTTACACGCGCGCCGGATCCGGGGTGGGGGTCGCGTTGGGCGGACTGGTGGGCGGGATGTTCCCGAACTTCCAGGTGCTTAGCTTGGCGGATTCCCTGGCGGCCGCGGATCTCCCCGCGCTGGGGACGTGGGTGCGGTTGACGGCCTATGGGTTGGGGTGGGCCTTGGTGGCCGGGCTGCTGGCGGTCCTGAGTTTCCGGCGCCGTGAAATCTAGGCTCGGGCTCGCCGTGGTGGTTTGCGCCGGTCTCGCGCTGGCGGGGCAGGTGCTGGCGCCCTTGGTGGCGGAGCCGTGGCGGCAGCGCCGGGAGCGGGAGCCGGCCCTGCGATTGGAGCCGGGCGTGGCGGCGGCGGGCCAAGGGGTGACTTTGGCGCTCCTAGGTGGCTTCCGGGCGCTGGTCGCGGATGCGGCGTGGATCCAGATGTATGCGCGGTGGGAGCGGCGGGATCTGGCCGGGACGGAGGCGTTCGCGCGGTTGGTCACGACGGTGGATCCGCGGCCGGTCTACTTCTGGCTGAACGCGGCGCGCATTTTGGCCTATGATTTTCCGGCGTGGCGGATCGAGGCGGCGGGGGGCTACGACGCGGTGCCGGCGGCCGCGCAGCGGGCGGTCAACGAGGCGCAGGCGGCGGCGGCGCTGGAGTTGCTGGGGGCGGCGCGGCGGCGGCATCCGGACAGCGTCGATCTCTGGGTGGAGGAGGCGAATATCCACCTGAATCGGCGGGGGGATCCGCTGGGGGCGGCGGTGGCGTACCGGGAGGCGTGGGCGCGGCCGCGGGCGCCGTACTATGTGGCGCGGCTGCGGGCGGAGGTGTTGCGGCGGGCGGGCCGGCGGGCGGAGGCCCTCGCCTGGCTGCGCGAGATCCACCCCGCGCTGCCGGCCGGGGATCCGGGCGCGGGCGCGGAGCTCGTGCTGCAGCGGATCCGGGAGTTGGAGGCTGAGCTGGGAGTGCCGGCCGGGGAGGCTTATCGGCCGACCCGATGAAAGCGTTGCAGCCTCGCTGAAGACTCTGCCAGATGGTTCTGCACCGCCGATGAAGATTCTGACGCTCCAGTTTGTCCTCGCCTTGGCGGTGCTATTTTTCCCACGGAATGCGCTGCGCGCGGGGAATAATCTGGTGCGGCGCAAGCGGCGGCGTTCGAGCGGGAGCGAGCGGATCTTGGAGCCGTGGAAAGATCGGGAACCGGGCGATCCGCGGATTGCGCCGGCGGTGGAGTTCCTGAAACCGCGCAATTACCTGGACCTCGTTCGGGCCGCGGCGGGTGGGGTGGCGCTGTGGGGCGGATTTTATGTACCGCCGGCGCTGGCCGCGGATCCCGCCGCGGGGGGGCGGATGCCGCTGCTGGTGCTGGGCCTCAAGTGCCTGATCACCCTGCTGGCGGTGGTGGTGCAGTCGATCCGCTATGAGAAGGTGAAGGTGTCGTTCTTCCCGCCGATCTTCTTTCTCGGCGGTTTGGCGGTGGGGGCGCTGGGGTACCAAGCGGCGGCGTTCGCCTTTATCGGCATCTGGGTGGTGAATGCGGGCATCAGCAACGCGCAGGGCTTCCTTTCCGTCTATGCGCTGCTCCTGCTGGTGTTTGGCCTGCTGTTCAACGGGTGGCGCAGCATTCCCGCGGCCGCGATGGCGTTCACCGCCTTCTTCCCGGTGCTGCTCAGCCTGATGGTGCGGCGGCCGCTGATGATCTTCACCCGTAAGGGGAGTCGGGACTAGTGAGCAGCGCAGGCTTGGCCCTCTGGTGGGAGGCCGCGCGGCCGCGGACCTTGCCGGCGGCGCTCGCGCCGGTGGCGGTGGGCTCCGGCCTCGCGGCGCACGAGGGACGCTTCCAGCCGGCCGCGGCCCTACTGTGTCTCGGCTTCGCGGCGCTCGTGCAGGTGGGTACCAATTATGTGAACGACTACGCGGATCACCGGCGAGGCGCAGATACCGCGGAGCGCGTGGGGCCGCGTCGCGCGGTCGCCGCAGGGCTGATTAGCCCGGGCGCGATGCGGCGGGCGGCTTTCCTGACCTTCGCGCTGGCGTTCGCCACAGGGCTCGGCCTGGTCGCGTGGGGCGGGCCTTGGCTGCTGGTGATCGGAGTGGCCAGCATTCTCAGCGGGGCGGCTTACACGAGCGGCCCGTACCCGCTGGCCTACCACGGGCTGGGCGATCTTTTCGTCTTCCTGTTCTTCGGCCTGGTGGCGGTGGGCGGCACGGCCTTCGTCCAGACCGGCGCGTGGGCGTGGCCCGCGCTCTGGGCGGGGGTGCCGGTGGGCCTCCTCGCGGCGAATATCCTGGTGGTGAACAATTACCGGGATGTGGAGACCGACGCGAAGGCGGGTAAGCGGACGCTGGTCGTCCGCTGGGGGCGCGGGGCGGCGCGGGTGCAGTTCGCGGTTTCGGCGGGAGTGGCTTTCGCGGTGCCGGTCGGCTTCTGGCTCGCCGGGCACGGGCCCGCCGTCCTCCTTCCGCTGGCGCTCGCTCCGGTGGCCTTCGGGCACGGGCGCAGGCTCACCCGGGCGACTGAACCGGAGGAACTGATCGCGCTTCTGGGCGCGACCGGCAGGTTGCTGGCCGGGTTCGGAATCCTGTTTGCGGCGGGACTGGCCCTCTGAACCGGCCGCGGCGGCGGGCGGGATCAGCCCACGTGCGCCTCGAGCTTCGCCTTGAGCGTGGCCTTCGAGGTCATCCCGACGATCGTCTCGACCGCCTTGCCCCCCTTGAACAGGATCATCGTGGGAATGGCGCGGATGCCGTGCTGGGCGGCCACGGAGTCGTGGTCGTCGATGTTGACCTTCCCGATGGCCACCTTGCTTCCCATCTCCGAGGCGAGCTCGTCGAGGATGGGCGCGATCGCCTTGCAGGGGCCGCACCACGGGGCCCAGAAGTCCACGAGCACGGGAGTGGTGCCCGAGGCGGCGACGGCGGCGGCGAAGGATTCAGTGGTCAGGTGGGCGACTTGGGCGGACATAGATTCAGCGGTTGAGGAAGAGAAGGAGGGTGAAGAGGAGCGAGGCGGCGGCGGCGACCCCGCAGAGGCCGACCAACCAGGAAGGGCAGGCTTCCGGCTCTCCGGCGCGGCCGGCGGGGGAATCAGGGGCGCGGTCGGTCACGTCAGCGGGGGCGGGACTTCTCGATGATTTCCCCGAGCTCGCGCGGGTCGACGGTCTCGAGCGGCTTCGAGCGGCGCTTCAGCTCCTCGAAGGTCTTGAGCATCGTCTCCGTCATCACCTCGTGGGTTTCCTGCGAGCCGCCGACGAGCGCGAACTTCTCCCCGGTGGTGATACGCTTGTGACCGTCCTCGTGGTCGAGCCCCACCCCGAGGATGCCGCTGATCCGGGGGCGCTTGGCGGGACGAGGGCGTTGCGGCTTCTTGCTCACGCGGTCACCGTGGGTGGGATCGCGGGGGTTTCAAGCGGCATTTCGGGCGCGGGGTCAGTTGCGGCCACCGTCTCGGGCGCGGGTGACGTTACCTCTGGCGCGAGGGGCGCCGGGGGCGGTTCGGTCACCGGCTCCAGCAGGATGTCGGCGAAGGCCTCGTCTTGCCGGACGCGCACCTTGCGGATGCGGGTGAGCTCGAGCATCGCGAGGAAGGTGGCGACGAGCCGGCGCAGCGTGGTGCCCTCGGGGAACAGCTGGGTAAAGGTGATCGCGCCGCTGGCGGGGAGGCGGCCGAGGAGCCACTCCATCTGGTCGGCCACCGTGACCACCTCGTCGTGGATTTCCCCCACCACCAGCTTCTCGGCGAGGCGGCGGAGGACGATGTTGAACGTGTTCCAGAGCTCGATGCGGTCGACCTGCCGCAGGCGGCGTTCCGTCTCGAGGCCGCTGGCGGCGGGCACGAGACGCGGCAGGTTGCCCTGGCGGGTCTCGATGAGGCCGGCGAGGTCCCCGGCCGCGTCCTTGAATTTCCGGTACTGGATGAGCTGGTGGACGAGTTCCCAGCGGGGATCGACCTCCTCGTCCTCCGCATTCGGGTCGACCGCGTGCTGACCCTTGGGCAGGAGGAGACGGCTTTTGATCTCCATTAGGGTGGCGGCCATCACGAAAAACTCCCCGGCGACGTCGAGGTCGAGCCGCTGCATCGCGTGGAGGGCGTCGATGTACTGGCGGGTGACCGACTCGATGGGGATGTCGTAGATATCCAGCTCGTTCTTCCGGATGAGGAAGAGCAGGAGGTCGAGGGGGCCCTCGAAGACCTGGAGCTTGATGCGGTAATCGGCGTCGGGAACCACGCGGGGATGGTTGGAGCGGGGGGGGACGCCGCAAGGGAATTCAAACCCGGCGCAGGGCCGCGACGAAGAACCCGTCCGTGTCGTGGCGGGAGGGCCAGACGGTCAGGCATCCCTCCGCGGGGGTGAAGCCGAAGTCGGCCGCCGGCGGCTGCGGCGCGAAGGCCGGATTTTCCCGGAGGAAGCCGGCGATGACGGCGGCATTCTCGCTCCGGGCGAGCGAGCAGGTGGCGTAAACGAGGAGCCCGCCGGGGCGGACGAGGGGGGCCAGTTGGCGAAGAAGCTCCAGTTGGCGGGCGGCGGCGCGGGCGAGGTGCTCCGGGCGCGTGACCCACTTGAGGTGCGGGGCACGGCGCCAGGTCCCGGTACCGCTGCAGGGGGCGTCCACCAGCACCCCATCGTAGGCGGCGCGGGCCGGGCGCGCGGTGACGCGAAGGTTGCCGAGGCCGGCGCGGGTGGCGCGCTCGCGCAGCTCGGCGAGGGCCGCGGGGCGGATGTCCGTGGCTTCGACCGCCCCGGCCGGGCCGAGGAGGCGGGCGAGCTGGAGGGACTTCCCGCCGGCGCCCGCGCACGCGTCGAGCCAGTGGCCGCCGGGAAGGATGCCGACGCTCGCGAGCAGGAGCTGGGAACCGAGGTCCTGCACCTCGACGCTCCCGCCCCGCAAGGCCTCGGTGGTGGTCAGGTCCGCCTCGGTCTCGAGGCGCAGGGCGTCGGGCAGGACGGAGGACGGGGAAAACTTCCAGCCCCGGCGGCTGAATTCGGCGTGCACGGTCGCCGGGTCAGGAGTCTGCAGGCGCAGCCAGAGCGGCGCGCGGCGGACTTGGGCGGCAGCTTCTTCCGGCGTGAACAACATTGGTGCCTCGGGGCGGAACCAAGCGGGCAGCAATTCGGCCGGATCCCCCGCGGGTGGCTCCCCGGTGGCCCAGGCGGCGCGGAAGCCGGTGGTGGCGGGCGTGGCGGCGGCGAGCCAGGCGACGCGGCGGAGCGCCTCGTCGGGGTCCGCCCCGAGGCACGGTTCGATCCAAGGCAGGTGCCGGAGGGTGGTGTAGATCAGTTCCCGGTAGAGGCGGCGGTCACGGGAGCCGCAGCCGGGGCGGGCGGCGAGGAGGCGCTGGAGGCGGGCCGGCAGGGCGAAGTCCCCCCGCCAGTGCGGCTGGAGGGCGCGGGCGAGCTCGAGGTAGACCCGGCCCTGGCTGGCGGCGATGCCCACGGCGCTCAGAAGCGCAGGGCGTCGACACGGAGGTCGAAGCCGAAGCTGCTCTCGCGTTTGCGGCCCGAGTAGACGCTGACGGAGCTGGTGACGAGCCAGGTGTTCGCGACGGCGAAGGCGAGGCCGTAGGTCTGCTCGTTGAAGCGCCGCCGGCGGGCGTCGTACTGGAGCCGGGTGATGAACTCGAGGCCCTCGCGCAGGCGGGCGCGGCCGTCGACGGAGTAATCCTCGATTTCCCGGCGCAGGAAGTTGTTGCCCCAGCGGAGGGACCAGCGGTCGCCCTCCCGCAGCGTGATCCCGGTGTTGAACTCGCGCAGGCCGTCCCCGCGGGCGGACCAGACCTGGAGCGCGTCCAGCTCCAGCCACGGCGCCGGGCGGGTCGAGAGTTCCGTGTGGACCGCGGCGAAACGGCCCTCCGGGGGGCGCGGGCCGACGGCGAGGTCGCCGGCCAGATCGAGGCGGAGGAGTTCGCGGACGCCCTCGGCGGGATCACGCGTCTGGAGGAGGTTGCCCAGGCCGACGCGGAACGTGCGCGTGGCGCGCAGGTCGTCGAGGTGGCGGGTCTCGCCGAGGCCGAGCGGCGGCAGGTAGGTGCTGAAGGCTTGCCGATCGATGCGCGGGACGAGGCCCCGGCCGCGGTCCGCGCCGGGGAAATGCCGGTAGGAGAGGCGGGGGGTGAGCAGGTGGCGGAGGCCATCGATCTTCCAGACCGGATCGCGCACGTCGAACGTGCCGCTGAGGCGCAGGGCGGCGTCGAAGCCGGCCTCGCCGAGCAGGCGGAGCTGGTTCCCCGGGCGTTCGTCGCCGCGGCGGAGGTTGGCGTGGTGGGTGAGCCGGCCGCCGAGTACGGGGGTGAAGGAGAACCACGGGGTGGGAGCCCAGGGCCGGGAGAGCGCGTAGTAGGCGTCGAGGCGGTCGGCGGCGAGGCGCGGTCCGCCGGCCGGGGGATCCTCGCGGAGCCGCGCGTAGGAGGCTTCCCCGCGCTGCCAAACCCCGAGGGTGAGGGGAGTCGGCAGGGCGTCGAAGCGGAGCTCCGGCAGGCGCTCCTGCACCGCGTGGAAGCGGTTCGGCTGCAGCCGGGTGAGGAACGTGAGGAAGGAGTTGGGCCCCGGGTGCGCGACCTCGACGAAAGAGTCCGGGACCTGGACGGGGAAGAAGGCGCGCGGCCGGAAGTCGCGGAGCACCTCGGAGTCCGACCACCAGTTGAGCTGCGCGGCGATCGTGGTGCCGCTCGCGGTGCGCTGGTGGTGCTCCCAGGCGAGGAGCCCGCGGTCGGGGGCGATGGGCCGGCCGAGGAGGTCCGTCAGGCGGTCCCCGTGGTCCCGAATGTAACCGGAGCTGAGGGTGCCGTTCCACCGGTTGTCCGCGGACGGATCGGCGTAGCGGGCGGCCGGTCCGACCATCACGCCGCGGGCGGTGTAGATCCCGAGTTCGCCCCCGAGCCCGAGGCCGGGGCGGACGGGGAGCAGCGCGCGCGCCTCGCCGAACAGGCCTAGCGATCGCCGGAAGCCGCCGCCGAGGCCGAGCGAGACGGGCAGGGGCTGGTCGAAGTCGTGGCGGGCGCCGCGGAGCGCCAACGGCCGGAAGTCCCCGACTCCCAGCGCCGCCCCGGCGGTGCGGATGCCCTTGCCCGGCAGCACCACCAGTTCGGTCGCCGCGAGGGTAGGTTGCCACGGGCCGGGTTCCCCCAGCGAAACGCGTGCCCCGCGGAGGGTGACCTCGGCGCGGGTCCCGGAGGCCTCCGCGGCTGTGGCGAAGTAAGGAGGGGAGCCCAGCCGGACCTCCCGGGCCTCGAAGCGGCCGTCGCGGCGCCGCAGGGTCAGTTCCGCGGCGAGGAGCCGCGCGCCGGCGAGCGTGAGCACGACCCGGCCGCGGGCGTGAAAGGTGTCAGTCGCGGCCTCGAGGCGGATCTCGTCGGCGCTCAGGCGGAAGTCCGCGCCGGTGACGCGCGCGTTGCCGCGGTAGACGAGATTGCCGCCGGTGCTGAGGCCGAGGTCTAGGGTGTCGCCGGAGAGCTCGACCGGGGCGGGCGCGGCGGCCGGCAGGGCCGGGGCGGCGCAGAGCAGGGCGAGGAGGAGCGGGAGGCAGCGAGGCACGATCGAAGGAAACCGCCGGGCGCGCGGCGGGGCAAGCCCGGGCGGCTGCGCGGCGGGCTCGCCTCCGGGGAGTGCGGCCACCACAGTCCGGGGGTGATCCTGAACGAATCCGAACTTTCCGCCCTCCTCGAGGCGCGCCACGCGGCGCCGCACGGCGTGCTGGGGATGCATCCCCACGCGCGGGGCCGCGTCCGGGGCGTGGTGGCGAGGGCGTTTTTGCGGGACGCGGAGACGTGCGAGCTGGTCGAGGTCGACGCGAGCCCCGCGCGGGCGCACCCGATGGAGCGGGTGGCGGTGGAGGGGCTGTTCGAGTTGTTCCTGCCGCGGCGGACGGAAGTCTTCCGTTACCAGCTGCGGGTGCGGCGGCACAACGGGGAGCTGCGCCAGTTCTCGGACCCGTACTCCTTCCTGCCCACCCTCGATGCCCAGGACCTTTATCTTTTCAACGAGGGTAATGAGCATCGGGCCTTCGACAAGCTGGGGGCGCATCCGCGCACGCCCAATGGCGTCCGGGGCGTGGCCTTCGCGGTGTGGGCCCCGGCGGCGGCGCGGGTGTCGGTCGTTGGGACCTTCAACGGCTGGGACGGCCGCTACCATCCGATGCGCCCGCTGGGTTCCTCGGGTGTCTGGGAACTATTCATCCCGGGGCTGGAGGAGGGTGAGCTGTACAAGTTCGAGCTCCGGGACCAGCGCGGCCACGTGCGCCTGAAGACCGACCCTTACGGCACGCGGTTCGAGGGTCCCCCGAACAACGCCGCGATCGTCTGCGACCCGCGCCGCCACCGGTGGGGCGATGACGCTTGGATGGCGCGGCGGCGCGAGGAGGCGGGCCGGCTGGACCGCCCCCTCGCGATCTACGAGGTGCACCTCGGGTCCTGGAAGCGGCGCCCGGAGGACGCGGACCGGCCGCTGACCTACCGGGAGCTCGCGCCGCAGCTGGCGGACCACGCGCTGGAGATGGGTTTCACCCACGTCGAGCTGATGCCCCTGGCCGAGCACCCGTTCGAGGGCTCCTGGGGGTACCAGGTGACCGGCTTCTTCGCGCCGACCCACCGCTTCGGCTCGCCGGAGGATTTCGCGTGGTTCGTCGACCACCTGCACCAGCGCGGCCTCGGCGTGATCCTCGACTGGGTGCCGGCCCACTTCCCGCGCGACAGCTTCGCGCTGGCCGAGTTCGACGGCACCCACTTGTACGAGCACGCCGACCCGCGGCAGGGGGCGCACATGGACTGGGGCACGCTGATCTTCAATTACGGGCGGAACGAGGTCCGTTGCTTCCTGATCGCCAACGCCCTCGCCTGGCTGGAGCGCTACCATCTCGACGGGCTTAGGGTCGATGCGGTCGCCTCGATGCTTTACCTCGACTACTCGCGGCGCGAGGGCGAGTGGATCCCCAACCGCCACGGCGGGCGGGAGAACCTCGAGGCGATCGATTTCCTCCGGCGCGTGAACGACGCCGTCCACCACTACCACCCGGGCGTGATGATGATCGCGGAGGAGAGCACCTCGTTCTCCGGGGTCAGCCGGCCGACGGCGCAGGGCGGGCTGGGCTTCGACTACAAGTGGAACATGGGGCTGATGCACGACACCCTCCGCTACTTCGGCAAGGAGCCTGTCGTCCGGCGGCACCACCACTCCGACCTGACCTTCGGGATGCTGTACCAGTACGCGGAGAACTTCGTCACCGTGTATTCCCACGACGAGGTCGTGCACGGCAAGGGCTCGATGCTGCTCAAGATGGGGGCGTGGCATATCGCCGAGAAGGCCGCCCACCTCCGCGCGCTCTACGCGCACGCGTGGCTGTGGCCCGGGAAGAAGCTGCTGTTCATGGGCAGCGAATTCGCGCAGTCGCGGGAGTGGGCGCACGACCGGAGCCTCGACTGGCACCTCTGCCAGTACCTCGACCACGAGGGCGTGCGGCGCCTCGTGCGCGACCTCAACCGGCTCTACACCAGCGATCCCGCGCTGGGCGCGCACGACCTTGATCCCCGCGGCTTCCGCTGGCTCAACTGCGATGCCGCCGACGCGAACGTCCTCGCCTTCCTCCGGACGGATGCCGCGGAGGAGTCGCTCTACGCGGTGGTGGGTCACTTTGGGGGTGCCCGCCGCGAGCAGCGCGTCGGGGTACCGCGGCGCGGGTACTGGCGCGAGGTGCTCAACACCAACAGCGAGCACTACGGCGGCACGGGCCTCGGCAACGAGGGTGGGCGTACGGCGGAGGAGGTTCCGTGGGACGGCTGCGGCCAGTCCCTCCTCGTGACGCTCCCGCCGCTCACGGTCTGCGTGTTCCACTGGCGGGCGGAGACGGCGGGTGGTCCCCCGCGCTGAGCGCCCCGGGGGGCGGCCCTAGTCGCGCTCGAGGGGGCCGCCGGCTTGGCGCCAGCCGGCGAGGCCGGCCTTGAAGTGCCGGACGTTGGTATAGCCGAGGCCGGCTGCGGCGGTCGCGGCCGCTCGCCACGAGGGGCACGCCTCGCTGCCGCAGTAGGCCACGATGAGCGCCCCCTTGTCCGCCGGCAGGAGCCGCGCGAGATCCGCCTTGCGGGCGGCGTAGTCGATGGCGCCGGGCAGGTGGCCGCTCCGGTAGGAAGAGGAGCCGTTGGCGTCGATCAGGGTCACCGGTCCGGCGGCCAGCGCGCGCACCAGATCCTCGCGGGCGATGACGGGGAACTTCTCCGCGGCGAGGGCGGTGGCGGTGCCGAGGAGGAGAGTGAGGAGGAGGGCGAGGGGACGCATCGGAAAGCGTTTCAACCAAAGGCGCGGCGCAGGAGCTCGAGGCTGCCTGGCACGGCGGTGGCGGGGTCCTCCTTACCCTCCATCTCGAGCGCCACCCAGCCCGAGTAGCCCGCGGCCGCGAGCAGCCCAGCGATGCGGGGGTAGTCGAGATCGAGCGTGTACCATTCGCCGCCGCCCGGGTAGGTCTTGGCCTGGACGTAGACGGTGCGCGGGGCGATCGCCGCCAGCTGCGGGTAGATATCGTCGAGGAAGTTCCCGGTGTCCATCAGCGCGCCGAGCCAGGGCGAGTCGAACTGGTCGAGGAGGCGCAGGAGGCCGGCGGCGGTGCGCGCGAGACCCCAGTGGTTCTCGAGGGCGAGCACGACGCCGCATTCCTCAGCCTTCGGGAGGCAGCGGGCAAGGCCCTCCGCGCACCACTTGAAGCCCTCGTCCTCGGTGCGGCCGGGGAGCACCGGCTCGATGCCGCGGTTGGCCATCAGCTCGTCGAAGCTCCGGATGGTCCCCCAGCGGCCGGTGTTGACCCGGATCGAGGGGCAGCCGAGCTCGTGGGCGATCTCGAGGCAGCGGTGCGTGTGCTGCACCTCGGCCGTGAGCTCCGTGGGATCGGCCTTCACGAAGCTCTGGTGCGTGGAGAGGCAGCAGATCGACAGGCCGCGGCGGAAGGCGTGGCGGCGAAGGCGGCGCAGGTAGGCCCGGCCGGCCGCGTCGAGCGGGCCGCGCTCGGGCAGTTCCATCTGGCGGTGGAGGATGTCCACCCCGGCGCAACCGAGCTCGGCCGCGCGGTCCATCACCGTCTCGATGGGGACCTTGGGGGTGCGAAAGTGCCAGTACGAGTAGGAGGCCACCGCGAGGCGCACCCGGGGGCGGGCGGTGCCGGCGGCCGGGGAGGGCGGCGTCCCAGCGGGCAGGAGGGAAGCGGCGCCGCCGGCGAGGGCGGCGAGGGCGTGGCGGCGGCTGAGGGGCATCGGGATCAGGCGATCAGGTCCTTCACCACGTGGCCGTGGACGTCGGTGAGCCGGAAGTCCCGGCCCTGGAACCGGTACGTGAGGCGGGTGTGCTCGAGTCCGAGCAGGTGGAGCAGCGTGGCGTTGAGGTCGTGGACGTGGACCGGGTCGCGGACGACGTTGAAGCCCAGCTCGTCGGTGGCGCCGTGGACGTGGCCGCGCTTCAGGCCGCCGCCGGCCATCCACATCGTGAAACAGCGGTTGTGGTGGTCGCGGCCGTCGTTGCCGCCCTGCACCATCGGCGTGCGCCCGAATTCCCCGCCCCAGATGACGAGCGTGTCGTCGAGCAGCCCGCGGCGCTTTAGGTCGCGCACGAGCGCGGCGCTGGGCCGGTCGGTGTCCTCGCAGTTCCGCTTGATCGCCTTGGTGAGGTCGCCGTGCTGGTCCCACGCCTCGTGGAAGAGCTGCACGAAGCGGACGCCGCGCTCGATCAGGCGGCGGGAAAGGAGGCAGTTGCGCGCGTAGCTGGCCTGGCTGGGATCCTTGATGCCGTATTCCTCGAGGATCGAGGCGGGTTCCTGCGAGAGGTCCATCAGCTCGGGGGCGCTGGTCTGGAGCTGGTAGGCCATCTCGTAGCTCTGGATGCGGGCGGCCGTCTCGGGGTCGCCGAGGTCGGCTTGGGCGAGCGCGTTGAGCTCGTTGAGGGTGTCGAGCGAGGCGCGCTGCGCGCGGGCGTCGACCCCGGCGGGGTTGGAGAGGTAGAGCACCGGGTCACCGGTGCCGCGGAAGGGGATGCCGCCGTAGACCGTGGGCAGGAAGCCGCAGCCGTAGTTGCTGGCGCCGCCGCTGGTGCCCTTGGCGCTGGTGAGGACGACGTAGCCGGGCAGGTTCTCGCTCTCCGAGCCGAGGCCGTAGAGCGTCCACGAGCCGAAGCTGGGCCGCCCGAACTGCTGGGAACCCGTGTTCATCAGGATCTGCGCCGGGGCGTGGTTCACCGCATCGGTCTGCATGCTCCGGACCACGCACAGGTCGTCCGCGATCGAGGCGATCTGGGGAATAAGCTCGGAGAACTCCGTGCCGGCCTGGCCGTGCTTGGCGAAGGCGTACTTGGGGCCGAGCAGGGCGGAGTTGGGCTTGATGAAGGCGGCGCGGTAATCCTTGAGCAGCTCGGCGGGCGGCAGTTGGCCGTCGCGGCGCGCGAGCTCGGGCTTGTGGTCGAAGAGCTCCAGGTGGCTGGGCGCGCCGGCCATGAACATATAGATGACGCGCTTGGCCTTGGGGGCGAAGTGCGGCGGGCGCACGGCGAGCGGGTTGGGGGGCGCGGAACGGGCGGCCGCGTCCTTGGCCAGCAGCGAGCTCAGGGCGAGGCCGGCCATGCCGACGCCACAGTCCTGCAGGAACCAGCGGCGGGATAGAAGGCGCGCCTGGGCGGCGCGGAGGGAGGCGGAGACGGGCTCGTGCATCGGGATCAGGGCTTGGTCAGGGTCTCGTCCAGGTTGAGCATCACGCGGGCCACGAGGGTCCATGCGGCCAGCTCGGCCGGGGTGGCGTCCGCGGGGAGGTCCGCGGCCTTCAGGCGGACGGGGAAGGCGACCTCGGCCGCGGGGAGTTCCCCGCGCTGGAGGCGGCCCCGGGACTCGGTGAGGAGGCGGCGCACCGCGGCCTGCTCCGCCGGTCGCGGGGGCCGCGCGGTGCACAGGCGGTAGGCGAGGTCGATGCGGCTCTCGTCGGAGTCTCCTCCCTCTCGCCACAGGCGGAGGGCCAGGGCCTGCGCGGCCTCGACGAAGATGGGCTCGTTCAGGCCGGTGAGGGCGGCGAGGGGCGTGTTGGAGCGGACGCGCCGGGCGCAGGCGAAGTCCGCGTTTGGCGCGTCGAAGGCGCTCAGCATCGGATCCGGCATTGAGCGCTTGCGGAACAGGTACAGGCCGCGGCGGTAGCGCTGCGCGTCCTCCGGCGGCTGCCAGTAGGTCGGGCGCACGTAGTTGTAGGCGAGGACGTTCTCGGGCACGGGCGGGAACACGCTCGGGCCGCCGACCTGGTGGTGCAGCAACCCGGCGATCGCGAGGGCGGAATCGCGCACGATCTCGGCGTCGACCCGGAAGCGCGGCCCGCGCGCCAGCAGGCGGTTGGCCGGATCGCGTTCCCGCAGCGCGGCGGTGCCCGCGGAGTCCTGCTGGTAGGTCCGGCTGGTCACGATGCGCAGGATCAGCTCCTTGTGGCTCCAGCACTGGTCCATGAAGTCGACCGCCAGCCAGTCGAGCAGCTCCCGGTGCTCGGGCGGGCTGGAGCGGATGCCAAAGTCCTCGGGCGTCTCGACGAGGCCCGCGCCGAAGAGGGTCTGCCAGACGCGGTTGACCGCGACGCGCGCGGTGAGCGGAGCGCGCCGGTCGACGAGCCAGCGGGCGAAGCCGAGGCGGTCGCG
>NEUZ01000021.1 GCA_002304435.1 Opitutia bacterium Tous-C8FEB
GGCGAATGGCTCCGCTCCGGCGGTCCGGTTCGCTCCGGTCTGCTCCGTAGCAGGAGCGAGGGCGGACGGCGCCCCGGCCGGGAGTAGGAGTGCCAGCCAAGTTCCGGAGGCGGGCCCGGCGGAAAGGGAAAAATCAACTTCCCCGCCCAAAGTGTGGCCGACCCGCGTCGCGAGTCGCACGACCCCTGCCGTCGCCGCGGCCTGCAGCGCCTCCCATTGCGCGGCGAGAAAGGCGGGATCGTCCGCCTCCAGCTCGAAGCGGAACAGCTCCGCCACCGGGCGGCCTACAAGCGCCACCCCCGGCCAGAGCGCCGCTGCTGACCCGGCGCCGGCAAGGACGCGCCCGTCGGCTGCGAGCAGCAGCGCGGACGGGGCGGCGGAGGAGGCGGAGCCGGGGAAAGCCACGGGTGAACTAGACCGTGCCGTGCTCCAGCCAACGGCGGACCCGGCCCGCAAGGAATTGGATGTAAGAGGGGTGATCGTTCAGGCAGGGGATCTGGGTGAAGGACTCTCCGCCCGCCTCGAGGAACATCTCCTTCCCCTCGCCGCTGATCTCCTCGATCGTCTCGAGGCAGTCCGCGACGAACGCGGGGCAGAGGATCAACAGCCGTTTCCGCCCTTCCTTCGGGAGCCGCTCGAGCTCGTGGTCAGTGAACGGCGAGAGCCACGGCTCTCCGGCCAGCCGCGACTGAAAGGAGACGCTATATTTCTCCGGCGCGAGCTTCGCCCGCGCGACGAGGGCCCGCGTGGTGGCGAGGCACTGCGCCTTATAGCAGGTGGCGTGCAGGGGGGAGCAGGTCGCGCAGCAGTCGGGCACCAGAGTGCAGTGCGCCTTAGACGAGTCGCCTTTGCGGAGGTGGCGCACGGGGATGCCGTGGTAGCTGAATAGGACGTAATCGTGCGGTTGCGCCAAGTACGGGGCCGACACGGTGTGCAGCGCCTCGATGTAATCGGCGTCTTGGTAAAACGGCTGCACGCACGCGATCCGCATCCCCGGAGCGCGCCGCGCGGCCTCGGCGTACACCTTCACCACCACCGTCTCCCAAGAAGACATCGCATAGTGGGGGTACTGTGGGAACAAGAGCACCTCCGTGATCCCATCCGTGGCCATTTGGGCGATGACATCTCCGATGGCGGGCCGGCCGTAGCGCATCGCGAGGTACACCGGCGTGCCCGCCCCGAGGTCAGCCGCCAGCTTCTGCTGTACCTTCCGCGAGGTCAGGATCAGCGGCGAGCCCTCGGGCGTCCAGATCTCCTCGTAGGCGTGCGCGGACTTCTTCGGTCGTGTCCGCAAGATGATGCCCTCGAGCAGTAGCCAGCGCAGCGGGGCCGGCACATCAAGCACCCTTTCGTCCCCTAGGAACTCGCGCAGGTAGCGTCGGACGTCCGGCACGGACGTGGAGTCGGGGGAACCGAGGTTGACCAGCAGGACGGCGCGTTTGGACATTGCGATGTGGGGGAGGGAAACGGGGAGCCCCGCGCGGTGCAAGGCGGCGGTGGAGAATTGCCTTTGACCGCCGCCGCCCGCGCGCCACGGTCCCCGCTGCATTCCCTATGTCTTCCTCTCGTCCTCCCGTTCTGTTGGTCATCCGCGATGGCTGGGGCCGCAACCCCGATCGCGCGCAGGATGCCACCAACGCTGTGGCCCTCGCGCGCAAGCCCTGCGATGACCTGCTGCGGTCGCGCTACCCGCACGCGCTCCTGCGAGCCTCAGGCCGTGACGTCGGCCTGCCCGACGGCGTGATGGGCAACAGCGAAGTCGGCCACGAAAACATCGGCGCGGGCCGGATCGTCGACCAGGAGTTGGTACGGCTAAATAAGTTATTTGAAGATGGCCTGCTGGCCGGGAACCCCGCTTGGCGCGCGGCAATCGCCCGGGTCCGGGGCAGCGCCACCGCGCGGCTTCATCTGATGGGCATCGTCAGCGACGCCGGGGTGCACGGGATGCTGGAGCACCTGTACGGCATCCTCGCCCAGGCCAAGGCGGACGGGCTGCGGCCGGAGCAGGTGCTGATCCACGCGTTCACCGATGGGCGGGACACGCCTCCGATGAGCGGCCTCGGCTATATTCGGCAGGTCGAGGCCCGTTGCCGGGAGCTGGGCATTGGCGCAATCGCGACCGTGTGCGGGCGGTTCTGGGCGATGGACCGCGATCACCGCTGGGAACGCGTCCGGCAGGCTTACGAGGTGCTGACTGGCCGTGTCGTGCGCGCCACAGCGCCCAGCGCGGAGGCCGCCGTGCAGGCCTATTACGAGGCTCCTCTGAGCGAGACCCAGAAGGGCGACGAGTTCGTGCCGGCGACGGCGATCGTCGGGGCGGACGGGGCCCCGCGGGGCTTCATCCGTGATGGCGACGCGGTCGTGTTCTACAATTACCGGGGCGACCGGCCGCGCGAGATCACGCGTGCGTTTGTGCAGCCGGATTTCGCGGCCTTTGACCGCGGTCCGCGGCTGGACCTCCATTTCGCGACGATGACCGAGTACGAGAAGGGTCTGCCGGTGCAGGTCATTTCGGGCAAGCCGCCCGCCCTGCGGAACATCCTCGGCGAGGTCGTCAGCCGCGCGGGCATCGCCCAGTTCCGCTGCGCCGAGACGGAGAAGAACCCGCACGTCACCTTCTTCTTCAATAATTACCGGGGCGATCCCTTCCCCGGCGAGGAGCGCGCCTGCCCCGCCAGTCCCAAGGTGGCGACCTACGACCTGCAGCCCGAGATGGCGGCGGCGGAGGTCACCCGGCTCGCCCGCGAGGCGATCCTCGGCGGTCGTCACGGGCTGATCGTGGTCAATTACGCGAACCCCGATATGGTGGGCCACACCGGTTCTCTGCCGGCGACGATCCGGGCGGTCGAGGCGACGGACGCCGGGGTGGGGGAACTCCTCGCCGCGCTCGCGACGCGCAGGGGCAAGGCGCTGGTGGTCGCCGACCACGGCAACGCGGAGCAGATGTGGGATCCATCCGTCAACGGCCCGCACACCGCGCACACGCTGAACCTAGTCGAGGCGTTCGTGGTGGGCGACGAGTTCGTGGCGGGCCGGACGCGCCTGCGCGAGGGCGGCCGGTTGGCGGACATCGCCCCCACGGTGCTTGCGCTGCTCGGGCTGCCCCAGCCGCCGGAGATGACCGGTCGCAACCTGATTCTCGGGTGAGGCGGCCCCGGGCGCGGGCGCCGGTCAGTAGGTGCCCTTGATGCCGAACGTGCCGGCGGTGCCTTCCCACCCGGAGAACTGCACCGCCGGGACCTTGGCGCCAACCGGCTCGAGGAAGTAGTCCCGCCGCGTCGCGGGGAGGCGCGAGGTTTCCGGCGGGAGCGAGCTGTTTGTCGCGTGCCTGTTCCCCCGCCCGGCGTCAGAACCGCCGCGACAACTCCAGCGTCCAAGTGCGGCCCGGGAACATCGTGCCGTGGACGGAAGGGGAATAGCCGAGGGCGCCGGAGGTGAGGGGCGGATCGCGGTCGAGGAGGTTCACGACGCCGAGGCGGACATTGGTGTTGCGCACCAGGGGGTGGGCCTCGCGGCCGAAGCGGTATCCGGCGAAGGCGTTGTAGGTGATGACCTCGCCCACGACGTAACGGTAGAGGAACCGGCCGCTATCGAATTGTTTGGCGATGTAGCGGGGCTCCCCGAGGTTGGTGTAGGTCGCCGCGGTTGTGGTGGCGGAGTCGGCGAAGCGGCCGATGTAGTAGCCGCTCAGGCCGCCGGTCCAGGCGCCCTTGCGCCACGTGACCCCCGTGGTGCCACGCCAGCGCGTGTTCCCGTCGGTCTCCATCCGCTCGATGAACTGAGATGCGCCGCCCGGCACGTCGCGCCGCTGGTAGTTGCGGGCGAGATAGGACCAGTCGGCCGCGAGGGCGAACTTCCCGAGGCGGTCCCACGGGATCTGGTAGGCCAGGCTCAGGTCGACGCCGCTAGCGTACGACTGCGCAAGGTTCTGGAACTGGATGCTGCGGGAGAGGATGTTGCCCACGACCGCGGCCTGCTGGGCGGGCGGCTTGCCCGCGTTGTAAGCGGCGAAGGCGGCCACGTCCGCGGCGGTCGGAGCCGTACGGACGATCGCCGGGTCGCCCTTGTAGGCGGCGGTGCCGGAGCCGAGGTCGATCTGGGCGATGGTCCGGCCGGCCGCGAGTTGGGACTGCGTGTAAGCGTTCAGCTTCGAAGCGTCGCTGTTGAACAACTGCGCGTCGGTATAGCTACCGATGATATTCGTCTGGTCGATCTGCCAGTAATCGGCGGTGAGCGTGAGGCCCTTCACGCCCGGCATCTCGATCACGAGGCCGGCGCTCTTGCCCTCGGACTCCACGGGCTGCAGGGCGAGGTTGCCGGTCGAGTAACGCCGCATCACGTACGTGGCGTTGCCCACGGTCTGGTTGCGATAGACGTCAGTCTGCCCCGGGGCGCTGTCGACGATGAAGCGGGTGGGGGCGTAAAGGGTGGGCAGGTTCGGCGCGGCGAAACCCTCGTTGTAGGAGGCGCGCACCATCACGCCGGCGGAGGGCTTCCAGTTGACGCCCACCTTGGGCCGGGTGGTGTGGCCGAAGTCGCTGTAGCGCTCGTGGCGGGCGGATCCGGTCAACTCAAGGGAGTGCAGCAGCGGCAGCTTGTGTCGCGGGGCGACGAGCGGCAGGACCGCCTCTGCATAGGCGCTGGAGATGCCGCGGTTGCCGGTCGAGTCGGGCGCGTAGGAGGCCACGAGGTAGTCGTTATCGTTCTCGTTTAGGCCCGAGCCCGGCGGGTTGCTGCTCACGTACGCCGGGCGCAGGTCGAGGAACTGCTCGCGGCGGTACTCGGCACCGGCGGCGACCGAGACCGTGTTGCCCCAGAAGCGGAACACGGGTCCGCCCACGCGGACGTCACCGCTGGTCAGCGCACTGAAGCCGTCGTGGCGCCACTTCTGCACGAAGGTGTCGAGCACTGGCGCCGGGTTCACATAGGGCCGGTCGTAGACGACGGCGTTGCCGGCGACGCGGAACGTTGCGCCGAACGGGTTGAACGCAGAGGCATCGGTGCGCATCAGGGCCCGCTGGAAGAGGGACTCCCGGGCGGCGTTGCTGGAGACATCCGCCGTGTACGCCCGCGTGTGCAGCAAGGCCGCCTCCCACGTCCAGCCGTCGAGGAAGCGGCCGCGCAGGCCGGCGACGCCTCGGTAGACGCCGGAATTGACCTCGATCAGCTCCGGGCCGACGTCCTTCAAGAGGACGGAGACCATCACGATCTGCTGCGGGTTACCGGTGAGCCGGGACGTGCCGTCCGCGTTGGGCGCCCCGGCCGGGTGGTAGAAGCGGCTGCCGTAGGGGTTGAAGGGGTTATCGACGCTCATCGGCGCGAACTGGTCGGACCCGGGGGCGTTGAGCTGCACGGGCTGCCGACGGATCTTTGCCTGCGCGTGGTAGAACGAGAAGTCGGCGAAGGCCGTCACGCGGTCGTTCAGGTCATACTCTAGGCCGGTGAAGAAGTTCTGCCGGTTGGAGCGGTTGTGGCCGGTGTTCTGGTACTGGTTGATGTTGGTGAAGAATTCCGGGCTCGCGGTGCGGGCGGCGACGCTCGCGGTGGGCGAGGAGGTCGTCAGGGTCAGGGCGCCGTTGATCGGGCGGAAGAAGTTCGCGGCCGTGGCCGTGCCGATGCGGAAAGAGGGGTAGACGCTCACCGCCGAGCGCCCGTCGAAGGAGCCGCCGATCGCGTTGAAACCCGCCGGCGCCTGCGCGGTGTGGTTCGCATCGCGGGTGTAGCTGCGTTCCGAGTAGCCGATCTCCTCGCGCTGGAAATGATCGAAGGTCGCGAGCAGCCGGCCGCGGCCCCCGGCGAAGTCGCGCCCGTACGTCAGCGTAGCCTGCACGCTCTCGCCGCCGCCGCGCTCCGGCGCCCCGAGGCGCAGGCGGAACTCGGTCCCGCGGAAATCTCGGCGCGTGACGTAGTTGATCACGCCGGCCACCGCGTCCGACCCGTAAATCGAGGAGGCGCCGTCGCGCAGGACGTCGATCCGCTCGATGCCCTGGGTCGGCAGCTGGTTCACGTTCGCGTAGAAGGCGGGCACCCCGCCGTCGTTGGAAGTGATCGGGTGCGGGGCGATGCGCCGGCCGTTGAGCAGGACCAAGGTGCTGCCCGCGCCGATGCCGCGAAGGTTGACGTTCGCGTTGTCGCCGCGCGCGTTGGCCCCGCCGTTCTGGCTTTCGTTGAGGGGCAGGTTGGTAATCTGCGGCAGCGCCGTGAGCATCTCCACCGGGGTCAGCGCGTTGCGCGCCTCCATCGCCTCGAGGTTGAAGACCGTGACGGGCAGCACCTTCTCCTGGTCGAGCCGTTTGAAATTGGAGCCCGTCACGGTGAACGCCTCCAGCTTGACGGTGCCGTCCGCCGGTTTGGCGGCCGAAGCGGCGGGCGCGGCCTGGGCCGGCAGGCGCGGGGCGGTCGCGAGCGCGGCCAGCGCGAGAAGGGGGAGGTAGGTCAGCTTCATTGGTTGGGTTGGCGACAGTTGTTTGTCGGAGGTTGCGAACCTCGGCGGCCGAATGTCGAAGCAAATGCAGCCGGCGCTGCCTGGGGTGTTGCGCTCACGAGCGGCCACCGCTGGATTCGCGGGATGGAAGTCGCCGCGCCCGGCCTGCACCACCTGACCGCCGTGACCGCGGATCCGCGGGCCAATGTTCAGTTTTACACGCGCGTGCTCGGCCTGCGCCTAGTGAAGCGCACCGTTAACTTCGACGATCCGTCGGCTTACCACTTGTATTATGGAGATACGGCCGGCACGCCGGGCACACTCTTGACGTTTTTCCATTGGCCCGGGGCGGCTCGGGGGAGGGTTGGCACGGGGCAGGTGGCGGGCATCCAGTTATCCACCGCTGGGGGCAGCCTGGACTTTTGGGCAGACCGTTTGCGGGCGGTAGGATGTCCGGTCGAGACGGGCCAGCGGTTCGGCGAGCCGCTGGTGCGCACGGCCGACCCCGACGGGATCGCGGTTGAAATCCTCGCCTGCAGGGAGGACCCACGCCCCGGGTGGTCCGGGGCCGATATTCCTGCGCCGCACCAACTCCGCGGGATGGCGGGCGCCGAACTCCGCGTGCGCGACCCAGGGCGGACCTTGCGGGTGCTCCGCGAACTGCTGGGCTGGCGGGAAGAGCGCGTCGAGGCCGGCCGCCGCCGCCTAGTCGCCGGACCGGGACAGCCTGGGCATTGGCTGGATCTCGTCGGAGACGAGGCGGCGGAGCCGGGCCGGCCGGGGACCGGGACCGTGCATCACCTCGCCCTGCGCTCGGCGGATGCGGGAGTTTCCGAGCGGCTCCGCGCGCGCCTGCTGGCCAGCGGGGACGCGCCCTCTGCGTTGATCGACCGCACCTATTTCCGCTCGGTATATTTTCGGGAACCCGGCGGCATTTTGCTCGAGATCGCGACCGACGGCCCCGGTTTCTTAGTGGACGAGACGCCCGAAACCCTCGGCGCGGGGCTGATGTTGCCCCCCGCGTTCGAACCGGCGCGGGCGGCGATCGTCGCGGCCCTGCCGCCCTTGGCCCCCTGAGTCTGCCCGCGGCGATCTACCAGCGGACCACGGAGGTGGCGAGGAAGAGGAAGAACGCGCCCGCGCCCACCAGCCACAGCATCAGCGCGGCTACCCAACGCAGCCACGTGCCGAACGGGATGCCCGCGATTGCGAGGATACCCATCGTCACGCCGCTGGTCGGGATCACGAAGTTGCACAGTCCGTCGCCCAGCTGGAAGGCGATCACCGCCGCCTGGCGTGGGATCCCCAGCAGGTCCGCGAGCGGCGCCATAATTGGCATCGTGAGCGCCGCCTGGCCGCTGCCGCTGGGCACGACGAAGTTGATCCCGAACTGCACCGCGAACATCCCCTGCGCGGAAACCGCGGGCGGCAAGCCGCCGAGGCTTGAACTCGCGTATTGCAGCAGGGTGTCGATGACGCGCCCTTCCTGCAAGACGACCAGCACCGCCTTGCTCAGCGCGACGAAAAGGGCGGGCATCACCATCGCGCGGGCCCCTTCCGCGAAGGCTCCCGCGGCCCGGTGCGGGCGGATCCGCCCCAGCAGGGCGGCGCCCGCCGCGAGCCCGAGAAACAGCCCGGCCAGTTCGTCGATGTACCAGTCCCACTGCGCTACCCCCACGACCAGCGTCACGATCCCAAGTGCGAACAGGACGAGCACGGCGCGCCGCGATCCGTCCAGCGCCGGCGGCTCCGTCCCGGGATCTGGTGCTTCCCAGGTCCCTGCGCCCCGTGCCGACTCTAGGCGAGCGATGTGGCGGAGCACGAAGCCGATGGCGATCGCCGTGAGGACCACCCACATCACGAGCCGGAAAGCCCAGCCGCTGAACAACGGCAGCCCGCTCAACCCTTGCGCGATGCCCACCGTGAACGGGTTGAAGGCAGCCCCAGCGAACCCTACGCCCGCGCCGATGAATGGGATCGCAACCCCGGTCAGCGTATCCCACCCCATTCGCCGTGAGAGGCCGAGGGTGAGTAGGACGAACACGAGCACCTCCTCGCTCATCCCGAACGTGTTTCCCCCGATCGAGAAGGCGAGCATCAGCGCGGCGACTAGCCAGCGCCGCCGGGCCGGATGCCGGACCGCGCTGCGAGCCAGCGCGCCGATGCCCGCCGCGACGGCGCCGGTGGCCTCGACCACCCCGAAGGCCCCGCCGATCAGCAGCACGAAGGCGATGATCCGCGCCGTGTCTCGGTCGGCGAACCCCGCCACCGGGGCGGTGAATAGGCGGTGCCACGGGGCCGGGGCCGCCGCGACCTCTTGATACGAGCCGGCGACCACGACCTGCCGGCCGTTCGCCCGCTCCCGCCGGAACTCCCCGGCGGGCACCCACCACGTTAGCGCCACGGCCAGCGCGAGGACGGAGAATAGGATCAGCAACGCGTCAGGCGGGCGGCGTTCGGCGGGGTTCATCGGGGGACGCGGGAGCGAAAGGCGGCGCGTGCCGGACCCCAAGGCTATTCCGCCAGACTTGACCCGCGGAAAGCCCATCGCGACAAGGACGCGGGCCGTTGTCGTCCCCCCTCCGACCCGCCATCTGCCTGCTGCTGGCCGCGCTGCTGCTCTTGGCCGGGGCGCGCGCCGCGGAACCTGAGACCTTGCGCGGGCTCGACGACCTCACCCGCGCCCGCATCGCGCTCGTGGCGGGTTCTTCGCACGACGAGCACGTCGCCCGGCGCTACCCGCAGGCACAGGTGCTTCAGTTCAAGGCCACGCCGGATGTGGTGCTGGCGGTCTCCACCGGGAAGGCCGACGTGGCCTTCCTCGCCTTGGAATCGGTCCGTGAAATCTTCCGCACGACGCCGAATCTCGCAATCCTCGTCCCGGAGGCCTACCGCAGCCCGATGGGTGCCGCCTTCCGTCCGGACGACACCACGCTGCGGCCGGCGTACAACGCGTTTGTACGCGGACTCCGCGAAAGCGGTATGTACGAGGCGATGCGGGACGCTGGTTCAAGGAAGGCGCGCGGGACCTGCCCCCGCTGCCGCCGAGGGGACAGGGGCCGGTGCTGCGGTTGGGTATTACCGCCTCCAAGGGCCTGCCTTGGACGGGGGTGCGCAACGGCGCCTTCACGGGCTTCGAGGTGGAGCTCGCGGAACGGTTCGCGGCCAGCCTCGGCCGGCCGCTGGAACTGGTCGACCTGGACGTTTCAGGACAAATCGCCGCGCTAGCCAGCGGCCGCATCGAGGCCATCGCCTGCCTGTTGGTGATGACCGAAGAACGCCGCAAGCGGGTCGCGTTCTCCGACGAGTTGATCGCCTTCGTGGCCTGTGTCGTCACGCGACAAGATCGCATCGCGGGGAGCGCGCCGGCCGCCGCGGCCGCGCCCGGGCCTGAGGCTGGGTTGCCGCTGGGCGAACGGATCCGCGCCAACCTCGTCGACGAGGGGCGTTACCGGCTGATTTTGGAGGGGCTGTTCGTGACTTGTGTGATCTCGGTGCTGGCCACGCTCTTCGGCACGATCTTCGGCGGTGTGGTGTGCGCGGGCCGGATGTCCTCGCGCCTCCTGCTGCGGCAGGTTGCGGCGGTCTACATCTGGTGCCTCCGCGGCGTGCCGGTGCTGGTGGTGCTGATGATCATTTACTATGTCGTGTTCGCGTCCTTTCACGTGAGCCCGATTTTGGTCGCGGCCGTCGCGTTCGGCCTCAACGCGGCGGCCTACATCGCGGAGATGCTCCGTTCGGCGATCCAGAGCGTCGATCGCGGCCAATTGGAGGCGGGCGTGGCGGGCGGTTTCACCCGCGCGCAGGCGTTCCGGCTGATCGTGCTGCCGCAGGCGCTGCGCCAAGTCTTGCCGGTCTACAAGGGCGAGGTGATCTCGCTCTTCAAGATGACCTCCGTGGTCGGCTACATCGCCGTGCAGGATATCACCAAGGCGGGCGACATCATCCGCTCCCGGACCTTCGACGCCTTTATCCCGCTGCTGGTCACCGCCGCTATCTACCTAGTGCTCGCGTGGCTGATCGCGTGGGCACTGGAGCGGGTCGAACTGCGGGTGACGCCGCCGCACCAGCGGCAGAGTACGGGGGTGGCCCCGTGTTTACGGTGCGCGGGCTGCAGAAGAGCTTCGGGGACCTCGAGGTCCTCAAGGGCGTTAATTGCGAGATCCGCAAGGGCGAGGTCATTTCGTTGATCGGGCCGTCCGGGACCGGCAAGAGCGTGTTTCTGCGGTGCCTCAACCTCCTGGAGCGTCCGAGCGCTGGCGAGATCCTCATCGGCGATCAGCCGCTGCTGCATCCCGCCACCGACGTGCCGGCCCTGCGCCGCCGGATGGGAATGGTGTTCCAGCACTTCAATCTCTACGCCCACCTGACCGTTCTCGGGAACATCACCCTTGGACCAGTGCGGTTGCTCGGCCGGGATCCCGCGGCTGCCGCCACCCGCGCGCGCGAACTGCTGGCGCTGGTGGGCCTCGCCCACAAGGCCGATGCCTATCCCGACCAGCTTTCCGGCGGGCAAAAGCAGCGCGTGGCGATCGCCCGCTGCCTCGCGATGGACCCGGAGATCATCCTCTTCGACGAGCCCACGTCCGCGCTCGACCCCACGATGGTGAGCGAGGTGCTCGCCGTCATCCGCAACCTCGCCCGTGACGGGATGACGATGGTCATCGTCACCCACGAAATGGCCTTCGCCGAGGCCATCTCCACCCGCGTGTTTTATATGGACGGCGGGGAGATCCACGAGGAGGGCCCCCCGGCGGTCATCTTTGGCCAGCCGCGCCGGCCGCTCACACAGGCGTTTATCCGCCGGATTCGGCGCCTCACGCTCCAGATCACCGATGATGCCTACGATCTCTATGCCCTGAACGCGGAGATCGAGCGGTTCGGCGCGCGGCACGTTTTGGCGCCCCGCACCACCGAGGACCTGCTTTCGCTGGTCGAGGAGTTGCTTGCCCTGCAACCTTCCCGCGCCGACGTCCGGCTCGAGCTGGCCTACGCAGAGCGCGACGGGCGGGTCGAGCTGGTTTGTTCCGCGCGCGGCGAACTGGCCGACGTGCTGGCCCCGGGGAGCGGGGCGGACGACCTCGCGATCCGCCTAATCCGCGGCCGCACGGAGGAGGTCCGGTACGCGCGGGAGGGGGAGCGGAACGTTAACACGCTGCTCGTCCGGGCTGCCCGCTGACCGCGGCGCGCGGCGCGGGAGTATCCATCCGCCGGCGTCCGGCGGCAAGAATCGGCATTGACCGAGGGAAGGGTCGGCCTACGGTGCGACCCTTTACCTTCCTCCAACGCCCGCCCTTGCCGTGAACGTCCAACTCAATCACCTGACCGCCACCCGCAAATCCATCGTCGTCGCGCTCGAGGCGGCCGAGGTCGACTCCGAGCTCGCCGCGGTGGTGCGGGAGATCTCCCAGTTGGCGCGGATTCCTGGCTTTCGCCCGGGCAAAGCGCCCGCGGCGATGGTGCTCAAGCGCTTCGGCAAGGAAGTGGCCGCCGAGCTCAAGCAGAAGGTCGTGAGCAAGGCTTACGAAGCCGCGCAAGAACAGCAGAAGCTTCAGGTCGTCAACGTGGTCAAGGTCGAGGAGGGCGAGATCAAGGCCGGCGCCGCGGCGAGCATCACGCTCACCCTCGATGTCCAGCCTGAGTTTACCCTGCCCGCCTACACGGACCTCCCCACCGAAGTCGCGCCGACCGACGTCGCCGACGCCGAAGTCTCCCGCGTGATCGAGGGCTTGCGCTCGGAGCGAGCCGACTTCAAGGCGGCCGCGCGCCCGGCGGCCAAGGGGGACTACGTGAAACTTTCCTACGCCGGAACGATCGAAGGCCAGCCGATCACTGAACTGGCGGGCGACAAACAGCTCTACGCTCAGGCCCCGCAGACTTGGGAGGAGGTGGAGGGGGAGCACGATGGCGTGATCCCTGGTCTCGGCCGCCAGCTAGCCGGGCTCGAGGTGGGTGGGAAGCGGTCCGTGACCGTGACTTTCCCAGCGGACTTCACCCCGGTACCCGCACTCGCTGGCAAAGCGGTCGCCTACGCCGTGGAGATCCAGGAAGTGCGCGAGCGGGTTTTGCCGGCGCTCGACGAGGCCTTTTTCAAGGCGCAGCAGGTGGATGACCTCGCGGGCCTGCAGGCCAAGGTCAGTGCCAACCTGAAGCTCCAGAAGGACTACGAGAACCGCCAGGCCCAGCGTCGCCAGATCACCGAGAAGCTGGCCGCGGCGGTGGACTTCCAGGTGCCGGAGTCGCTGGTGGACACCGAGACCCAGGGCCTCCTGCGCCAGTTCATCGAGGAGAATATGCGCCGCGGCGTCGCGGCCGAGCAGTTCGAGAAGGACAAGAAGGAGCTTTTCCAGGGCGCCCGCCAAGCGGCCACCAATCGGGTGAAGCTCCAGTTCATCCTCGGGCGCATTGCCGAGCAGGAGAAGCTCGAGGTCACCAACGAAGACCTCAACAACTTCATCTACCGCGAGGCGATGCGCACCCAGCAGAAACCGGATAAGCTGGCGCAGGCCCTCGGTTCCGACCGCGCCCAGCTCCGCTCGGTCCAGCAGTCCATCATCTTCGACAAGGCGGTTGATTTCGTGGTCTCCAAGGCCAAGGTTACCGTCGCGGCACCCGCCCCCTGAGGCGCCCGCCCCTCCCGTGAGCTACTACGTTCCCATCGTCCTTGAAAACACCGGCCGCGGCGAGCGGTCGATGGACATTTACTCCCGCCTGCTGAAGGACCGCATCATCTTCATCGGCACGCCGATCGACGACCAGGTCGCTAACCTCGTCATCGCCCAGATGCTGTTCCTCCAGATGGAGGACGCGAAGAAAGACATCCACCTCTACATCAACTCGCCCGGCGGGGTGGTGACGGGCGGGATGGCCATCTACGACACGATGAACTTCCTGCAGTGTGACATTGTGACCTACTGCGTTGGGATGGCTGCCAGTATGGGCACGGTGCTCCTCGCCGCCGGAACGAAGGGTAAGCGCTTCGCCCTGCCGAACAGCCGAGTGATGATTCACCAGCCGAGCGGTGGGGCCGGCGGGCAAACTGCGGACATCGCGATCGCCGCCCGCGAGATCCTGCGCTGGCGCAAGACGCTCAATGAGGCCCTCGCGCGCCACACCGGCAAGTCCGCCGAGCAGATCGGCCGCGACTCCGACCGCGATTACTATATGAGCGCCCCGGAGGCCAAGGAGTACGGGATCGTTGACCACGTGGTCGTCTCGACCCGGGAAGCCCAGGCGGCTGTCCAGTCGGCCGCCTGAGTCCGCCCGGGCGGACCAAGTCCGACCTCGACTCACCCGCCTGTCCGTTCAGGCTGATCCGATGGCGAAGTCTGCTCGATTGACCCTCTGCTCCTTCTGCGGCAAGTCGCAGACGGAGGTGCGCAAGATCATCGCCGGACCTGGCGTCTACATTTGCGATTCCTGCGTGAACGTCTGCAAGACGATCATGGACCGGGAGCTGAAGCCGGCGGCGAGCGAGGCGCGGCCGGCGTTTCGGTTGGTTAAACCTGCGGAGCTCAAGCGGGCCCTCGACGAGCACGTGGTCGGGCAAGACCACGCCAAGAAGGTCCTGTCGGTCGCCGTCTACAACCATTACAAGCGCCTGAGCTTCCACGCCGATGGCGGCCGCGGGGGCACCTCCGCCGCGGAATTCAGCGACGTCGAGGTGGAGAAGAGCAATATCCTGCTCGCCGGCCCGACCGGTTCGGGCAAGACGTTCCTCGCCCGGACCCTCGCCCGCATTCTCGAGGTTCCCTTCGCCATCTCCGACGCCACCACCCTGACGGAGGCGGGCTACGTCGGGGAGGACGTCGAGAACGTCGTGCTTCGGCTGCTCCAGGCGGCGAACTACGACGTCAAGAAGGCGGAGTGCGGCATTATCTACATCGACGAGATCGATAAGATCGGTCGCAAAACGGAGAATGTCTCGATCACGCGCGACGTCTCGGGCGAAGGGGTCCAGCAGGCGCTGCTCAAGATCCTCGAGGGTACGACCTGCAACGTCCCGCCCCAAGGCGGCCGCAAGCACCCGAATCAAGAGTACGTCCAGATCAACACGTCGAACATCCTCTTTATTTGCGGCGGGGCATTCGTCGGGCTGGAGGGCATCGTTCAGCGCCGCCTCGGCGGCCGCAGCCTCGGGTTCGGCGCCGGCGCGGCCGCCCAGCTGGAGGCCTCTACGCCGGAGCAGCTGATGAAGGCGCTCGCGCCGGAGGACCTGATCCGCTTCGGGATGATCCCGGAGTTTATCGGCCGCCTGCCGGTGGTGTCGGTCCTCGATCGGCTCGACGTGCCCGACCTTGAGCGGATCCTCCTGCGCCCGAAGAACGCGATGGTGAAGCAGTTTGCCAAGCTGCTCGCGATCGACGGCGTCCGTCTCCGCTTCACGCCGGACGCGGTCCACGCCATCGCCCTGCGGGCCATCGAGCTCAAGACCGGAGCCCGCGCGCTCCGCTCTATCTTGGAGTCCCTGATGCTCGATGTGATGTACGAGCTGCCCTCGCGCGATGACGTCTCCGAGGTGGTGATCGACGCCGCCGTGGTGGCGGGGCGACGGCGCCCGGCGCTTAGGCGGACCGGGCGGACGGAGCCGACGCAAGACGCCGCCTGAGCGGTGGTTAGATGAGCGGCAGCAGCTGCGAGGCGGCGAGAATCAGCAGGAAGCCGACCACGCCCATTAGGGCGAACATCACCGACATCGTCCGTAGCGTCTCCCTTTCGGAGAGCCCGGCTGAACGTGACAGCACCCAGAATCCGCTATCGTTCATCCAGGGCACGAGCTTGGACGCGCAGCCGATCGTCAGGGCAAGATAGACCGGGTGGCAGCCGAGCGTCTCGGGCGAAGCCAGCGGGCCGACAATGCCCACGCTGGTTACCATCGCCACCGTGGCCGAACCTTGGGCGACGCGCACCAGCGCGGTTACGATGAAGGCGAGGGGCAACACGCCGACCGAATAGGCCTGCGCCACCTCCTTCAGCCGCTCGCCTACGCCGGTGTCCTGCAAGCACCCGCCGAAAACCCCTCCGGCTGCAGTGATGAGGAGGATAGTGCCCCCATCTGCGAGGGCCGACTGGACGTGCCGGCGGACTTGGTCTGCGCCGAGGCCGGGCCGCGTGGCCAAGGTGAGCAGCGAGATGCCCGCCGCGAGGGCGAGGGCGATATTGGGGTGCCCGAGCAAGCTGGCCGCCGGCACGAGGCTGGCTGGCAGCAAGCCGAGGTCGCTGAAGGTTTCACCGGAAATGAGCAACACGGGCAGCACGATCGGCGCGAGTGCCAGCGCGAGCGGCGGGAGATCCTCATCGCGAAAGGTCGCGGTCGGCGACGCGAGGCCGGCCGCCTCGCCCGAGATCGCGCGCAGCGGCGTCGGCCACCGGCGGTTGGCCCACGCCGCGTAGGCGAGGCCGCAGGTGGCGGTCAACGCGCTCAGCGCCAACCCCGCCAGCATCATCAGCCCGACGTCCACCTTCAGGGTCGTCGCCGCGAAGAGGGGACCGGGGGTCGGAGGCACGAGGGAATGCGTCATCGTCGTACCCACGGCGATCGCGAGGATGTACAGCAGGTAGTCCCGACCCGTTCGCGCAGCGAGGGCCCGCGCGATGGGAATGAGCAGCAGGAACACGGTGTCGAAGAACACTGGTACCCCCAAGATCAGCCCGCTGAAGGCCAGCACCGCTGGAGCACGCTTTTCCCCGAAGGTCCGCAGCGCCGAACGCACGATGCGCTCCGCGCCGCCGCTGTGCAGCAGGCAGGCCCCAACCACGGACGCGAGCGCGATCAGCAGGCCGAGGTTGCCGCAGGCAGAACCGAACTTCGCCGCCAGTCGCGTGCCCACGGGGTCCTCGGCCCGCGCTCGCGCCTCCGCAGGGGACTTCTGCTGCGCCAGGAGGTTGCGCTCCAGCGTGGTGGCCGGGGTCAGCACCGCCACCGCCAGCGCGGCCGCCAGTAGCGCCACGAAGGGATGCAGGCGCAGCCAGACAATGCCCCCGATCACGACGAAAACGCCCAGCAGCAGCAGGTAGAGGGGATCCATGGGGTGCATTGATTCAGGCGTGACGTGAAAGGGAGGCAAGCTTGCCGCCAAGTCCGGCTTGCCCCGGGCACGGCGAGGCGCCCGTATCGAATGATCCTATGTCCCTCTTCCTCGGCATCGATTCCGGCACGCAGAGCGTCAAGGCGGTGGTTCTCGATCTGGACCGCGGTCGGGTGGTGGCCGAGGGGCGCGCCCCGCACCGGCTGATTACTGGCCTGCCCGTCGGGCACTTGGAGCAGCACCCGCAGGACTGGGTCCGCGCGATGGACCGGGCCATCCGCGCCGCCCTCGCTGGGGTCGAGCGCGGGCGGATCCGCGGCATCGGGGTCTCGGGCCAGCAGCACGGCTTTGTGCCGCTGGACGCGCACGGAGCAGTCATCCGGCCGGCCAAGCTCTGGTGTGATACTAGCACCACGGAAGAGTGCGAGCTGCTGACCCGGCGGCTAGGCGGGGCGCGGGGTGCATTGCGGGCCACGGGCAACCTGTTCCTTCCCGGCTTCACCGCCCCCAAGATCCTCTGGCTGCGGCGACACGAGCCGGCGAATTTCCGCCGGCTGCGCCACGTGCTGCTGCCGCACGATTACCTGAACTTCTACCTCACGGGGACGTATACGATGGAGGCGGGTGATGCCTCGGGAACCGCGCTGCTCGACGTCCGCCGCCGGCGGTGGTCCGCTCCAGCGCTTGCCGCGGTCGATCGATACCTCGGCGAATGGCTCCCTCCGCTCATCGAGGCCCAGCAACCCGCGGGCACCCTCCGCCCGGACCTCGCGCGACGGTACGGCGTGTCGCCCGAGGTCGTCGTCAGCGCCGGAGGCGGCGACAATATGATGGGCGCGATCGGCACCGGGAATGTGGTGCCGGGCGTCGTTTCCGCGAGCTTCGGTACCAGCGGTACCATCTATGCCCATGCTAATGAACCAGTGGTCGATCCCGCCGGTGAGATCGCGGGCTTCTGCTCCTCCACGGGAGGCTGGCTGCCCCTGCTTTGCACGATGAACGTGACGTCCGTCACGGAAGCCGTGCGCGCGCTGCTCGGTTTAGACCGCTCGGCCTTCGAGCGGATTGTGGCCGCGGCGCCCGCGGGGGCCGGGGGACTGCTCCTGCTGCCTTACCTGGCCGGGGAGCGCACCCCCAACGTCCCGCTGGGGTCTGGCGTCCTGCTGGGCCTCAACCGGGCCAATCTGGACCGCGGTACCCTGGCCCGCGCGGCGATGGAGGGGGTCACGCTCGGAATGAATTATGGCCTTCGGCGCCTCGGCGAACTCGGGGTGCGCCCCCGGGAGATTCGCGTCACTGGTGGCGGCGCGCGGTCCGCCGTCTGGCGCCAGATGATGGCCGATATCTTCGGGGTCCCGGTGGTCGGAATGCGGGAGGACGAGGGGGCCGCTCTGGGCGCGGCCCTGCAAGCCGCTTGGTGCCGCGGGCATCGCGAGGGCAAGACGCACCCCCTGCGCCACTACACGGACCGCGTGGTGAAGGTCGCGGAGAGCACGCGGCGCGTGCCGGACCGAGCGCGGGTCCGGCGCTACGCGGAACTGCAGCGGCTGCAGGACGGGCTCGGGCGCGCCGTGGGCGGGCTTTTCGGGCCTTTGAGGGCCTTCCAGCAGGGGGAGTGAGGCCCCCGGGCCCCGAGGGGCGCGCGGCCGCCTCAGGCCGGCAGTTCCCAGCCGCGGCGGGGCGTGCGGCTGAGGAACTGGTCGGCGGCGCGTGTGTTGGTCACGCGCATCGCTTCCGCATCCCAGACGAGCTTCTCCCGCGCGCGGAAGGCCACGTTGCCAAGGTGGTTCGACTCGGTCAGCCAGCCGCCGTACTCGAAGTCCGCGAGCGACTTGCCCGAGCCGCGGATGGCGTCGAGCCATTCGCGATGATGGGAGCTGGTGCGCGGCAGGGAGGGTGCGGGGCGCGGTGCGGTGGCGAAGTCGGCCTCGGGCAGGAGGACGTGCTTCCCGTAGTCCGAGAGCAACTGGCCCTTCGCGCCGATGAACAGCACCCCGTTGGCCCAGCGGGGAATCCGTTCCTCGCGCCACGGCGCCGGCCGCTCCTCGCCCTGATGCCAGGTCATCCGGACCGGCGGCAGGACGCCGCGGGCCGGGAACTCGTAAACCGCGCGCATCGAGGCGGGGGCGATCTCCGGGTGCGGTTCCGGGCCGAACGCCTCGACGGTGAGGGGGGCCCGCAGGTCCAGCGCCCAGAAGGGGAGGTCATTCCAGTGGGATCCGAGGTCGCTCATCGTCCCATTGCCGAAGTCCCACCAGCGGTACCACTTCGGTCCCGGCACGTAGACCTCGTTGAAGGGCCGCTCCGGCGCGGGGCCGAGCCACAAGTCCCAGTCGAGGTCCGGAGGCACCGGCATCGCGGGCGGGCGCGCCGTGACGTGCACGCGGTCCTGGTTGGCCTTCGCCGCCTCCGCGCCCTGCAGCCCCCAGGCGCGGGAGACCCAGACGTGCACCTCGGTGACGGGCCCGATCACGCCGCCGCGGATCAGCTCCACGACCCGGCGGAAGTTCTCGCTGGCGTGGATCTGGATGCCCATCTGGGTGACGACGCCCGCCGCGCGGGCCGCCGTACGTACGAGGCGCGCTTCGTGGACGTTGTGCGTGAGCGGCTTCTCGCAGTAGACGTGCTTTTTGGCCTTGAGCGCTAGGAGCGTCGCGAGTGCGTGGGTGTGTTCGGCGGTGCTCACGACCACCGCGTCGAACTCGCGTTCCCGGTCGAACAGCCGGCGGAAGTCGCGTTCCTGGCGGGCCCTCGGCTGCGCGGCCGCCGCGGCCGCGAGGCTGCGGGCTGAGACATCACAGAGGGCGACGATGTCCTCGGAGGCGACTCCCTTCAGGTTGCCACCGCCGCGACCGCCGGTGCCGATGACCGCGAGCCGCAGGCGGCTGTTGAGATTCTGGCCACGAAGGAAGGCCGGTGCGGCGAGCGCGGCCGCGGCACGACGGGCGAACTGGCGTCGGGTCAGGAGGGGGGCGGGGGTCTTCATCGGGGTGAATTCAAAGATCGAGAACGCGATCCATCCGCGTGGCCACGTCGGCGAGGTAAGGCCAGTCGCCGCCCTTGACCTCCGCGGCGGCCCATCCCGTGAAGCCGATCCGGACGAGCTCCGCGCGCACGGCGGGCCAGTTGATGCTGCCTTCGCCCAGCGGGACATCGAAACCCTTCTGCATCCCCTCGCGCATCGCCCGGCCCAGGTCGTACTCCTTCACGTCGAGCTTCAGGATCCGGCGGCCGAGGACCTCGGCCCAATGCTCGGCGACGCCCCAGCGCATCAGGTTGCCGACGTCGAAATGCACTTGGACCCACGGGCTGCCGACCTCGTCGATGAACCGGGCGAGGTCGAAGGGGCTCACGAGGAACGTGGCCCAGACGTTCTCCACCAGCAGGCGGATGCGCGCGCGCTCGGCCAGGGGGGCCGCCTCGCGAAGCTGGTCCCGGCAGCGCTCCCAGTTGCGGAGGAGGGAGGTCTTCTGGTCGTATCGGGCGACCACGAGCATCGAGTCGCCACCCAGGCGTCGTGTGAGCTCGATGCCGTCGCCCAGCGCCTCGGTGCGGGCGCCAACGGTGCCATCGATCACCAAGCCGCTGGCGCGGCTGGCGGCGAGCCAGGCGGCCTCATCCGTGACGTGGCTGAGGCTCGGTTCGACCCCGTCGAACCCGCATTCGCGCAGCCGACGGAAGGTGGCCTCAAGCGGCTGGCCCTTGGCCCCGGCGACCATACCCCACTTGAGGGACTTGCGGATCCGGCCCTTGAACTGACCGGCGGTGGCGCCGCGGGGTGCTAGGGCGGTGGCTGAAAGGGCGGTGGCTGAAAGGGCGGCGGCGTGCAGGAAGTGGCGGCGGAGCATTGTTCAACCGGGGTTGGGGGTGGAGGGCGTGCGATCAAAGTACAGCCGCACCTCGGCGCCCGGAGCCTGCAGGAGCTGTTGCGCCCGCTGCAAGGCGCGCTTCGTGGCGAGGTTGGGGTTCTCTGCGGAAGGAAAGACGTTCTCGGCGCCGAGCTTCGCGAGCAGCCCGCTGTTCCGCAGGACGCGCAGCACATCCTCCTGCACGCCGCTGATCAGGAGGTGGCGCCCGGTCTGGCGCATCCAGTCGTCGAGCGCGTGCAGGGCGAAGACCGTCGTCGCGTCGAGGTGACGGGCGCTCCGCAGGCGCAGGATCACAACCCGCAGGTCCTCCTGCTCGACGCGCTGCCGGACCTGCTCTTGGAAGAGGTCTGCGGCCCCGAAGAAGAGCTCCCCCTCCACGTGGATAATCGCGATCTGCGGGTGCGTGCGGACTCCCTGCTCGGGGAGCTGGGCCAGCCGGTCATCCGCGTCGAAGGTGTACTCCACGAGCTTGGGCGTGGAGGCCTTGCGCAGCGCGAAGGCCAGCGACGCGCCAATCCCGAGGTAGATCGCGGTGTCCAGCGGCAGTAACAGCGCGGCGGCGAAGGTCAGGCCGAGGACGATCGCGTCGGAGCGCGTCGCGCGGGCGGCGATCCGGATGTGCGACCAATCGATCATCCGCAGACCCACGAGGACCAGGGAGGCCGAAAGGGCGGGGATGGGGATGTGGTTGAGGAAACGGGACGAGAGCAGCAGGGCGACGAGGAGCAGCAGGGCCGCGGCGAGGCCGGCGATCCGCGTGGCCGCACCGCTCTGGACATTGACCGCGGAACGCACGAACGAAACGGAGCCGGGGATCGTCCCAAAAAATGCGTTCGCGAGGTTACCAGCGCCCAAGCCCATTACCTCGCGGTTCGCGTCGATGGTGTCGCCGTGGCGCGGCGCGTATCCCTTGGCGAGCGAGACGGCCTCGATCATCCCGAGCAGCGCGATCGCGAGCGCGGTGCTCAGGATGGTGCGCAGCAGCGGCAGATCCTCGGGCCCGAACGGCACCCCCGCATACTCGGGCAACACGGCGTCCAGTGCCCCCTGATCAGCTAGGGTTGGAATGTTCAAACCACGCAACTGCGGTACGTGCCAGCTCAGCAGGGTGATCGTCACCAGTCCGAGCAGCACCCCGGGCCATTTCGGCCGCACGGCCCGGAGCAACAGGTATAGCGACAGCGCGGCGCCGCCGGTCAGCGGCACGGCGTAATTGAAGTCCAGCCGGGCGATCTGCTGCAGCCCCGTCCAGAGCTGGATGAGCATCGGCTGGCTGCGGTCGCGGGGGATACCGAAGAGGCCGTGCAGCTGCGTGATCACCAGCAGGACACCCGTGGCGGCGGAGTACGCGATCACCACCGAGCGCGAGATAAACTGGGTCACCTGGCCGAGCCGAAGCAGCGCGGCGAGGATTTGCAGGACTCCGATGAGGCCGGCCAGGACGACCGCGAGCTCGAGGGGCGTCAGCGCGGTGGCGCGGCCGTAGTGGATCGCCGACGCGACGAGCAGCGTGACCGAGTTGGTCGCGCCGAAGATGATCACCCGCGAGGAGAAGTAGAGCGCGGAGACGAACGCGCCGACGATCGCGCACATCAGCACCGTGGTCGGGGGCAACCCTAGGACCAGCGCGAAGCCCAGCACTTGGGGGATGGAGACCAGGGTGACGGTCAGCGCGGCCTGCAGGTCCCGCCGCAACTCCACCCGGCTGTAGCCCCTCAACTCACCGCCCAGCCGGGGGAGGAGCAGACGCCAGTTGGGCTTCAGGCTGTCGAGCAGCGGGGAGGCGTCGATCACGCGCTCGAGGCAACCAGCTCCGTTCAGGCGAGGCAAGCGCCCCGGCGTTGGCGGTGGGTTCGGTCAGCGCCGCGCGTCGGCGAGGAACCGCACGAGCAGGGTGCGGAAGCGTTCGATGTCGAGGGGCTTGGTCAGGTGCTCGTCCATCCCGGCCTCGAGGCATTGCTCGCGCGTGCCGCGGGCGAGCGATGCGGTGAGCGCGAAGATGGGCACCCGCTGGCCCGGGGGCTCCGCCTCTCGGATGCGCCGGGTGGCCGCGAGCCCGTCCGTTTCCGGCATATGCAGATCCATCAGGATGACATCGAGCCCGCCGCGGGCGGCCCGGCGGATCGCGGCCTCGCCGCCCTCCGCGACCTCGGTCTGGAACCCGTGTCGTTGCAGGAACAGCTCGAGCAGCAGGCGGTTGGTCTCGAGGTCGTCGACGACCAGCACGCGCGGGCCTCGAGAGCCACGATCCGGCGCCGCCGCGGTGGGTGGCAGCTCACTCCGGGCCGCGGGACGCAAGGGCAGCGCGACGATGAACTCCACGCCGCCGGGCGCATCCCCGTCGACCGTGATCTCTCCGTCCATCAGGCGCACGAGGCGGTAGGCGAGCCCGAGTCCTAGCCCGGGTTGCCCTGGCGCGGCGCCCTGCGTTCCGCGCGCCGCGGCGAAGGCCGGGAACAGCTCGGCCTGCCCCCGTTGGCCTTCCCGGGGACGGGATTCCTTGATGCGCAGGCAGAGCTCACCGGTGCCGTGGGCGAACTTCGGGGCGGTCCAGGTGGCGGCGAGCTCGACCGCGCCTCCCGGGGAAAAACCGATGGCGTTCCCGAGCAGCTTCGCTACCACCTGCGCGAAACGCTGCCGGTCCCCCCACACCAGCACTTCCGCGAGGCCGTCGGCCGAAAGCTGCGTCGGGCAGGTGGGGGCCGTGCCCTTTGTCCGCTGCTGCGCCACGCAGGCGTGCAGGACCTCGAGCGGGGCGAAGGGGCGCTCGTTCAGACCGAGCCGACCCTGCTCCAGCCGTGCGTAGTCGACCAGATCCTGCAGCACCCCTTCCATTTTGGTGGCGTGATTCAGAATGGCCTCGACGTGCTCCCGTTGACGGCCGTCCAGCGGGGTGGTGCCGAGGCCTTGCGCGCCCGCGCGCAGGTCCTGCAGCGGGGCGCGGAGCTCCTGTTCCGCGACCGTGAGGAAATCGTCCCGCAGCCGCTCCGAACCGGCCTCGCTCGAGGCGGCCCGCAGGAGTTGCGCCTCGGTGGCCTCCCGCGCTTGCTCGGCGCGCCGGAGGCGCTTGCGCTGCCGGAAGGCGAGGTAAAGGAGAAGGCCCGCGGCGGCGGTCTCCCCGATCAGCACCAGCCGGACGGTTAGCAGCGACGCGAAGGACACGTTGGCGTCCTCGTCGAGCAGGAAGGTCGCGGCCTCCGCGAGCACCGCTCCAATAAGCAGGATGCCCCCGGCGAGACACAGCTTGCGCAGCCAGTCCCCGGCGCGGGGGTAAACTTTGGGAAGGAGCCCTCGCGCCCGCACCAGCCCGATCACCGCAAGCGCAGCTACGCCCAGCGCGTCGAGGCGCCACTCCAAGAACCAGCGGGAGAGCTCGGTCTTTAAGGACATTCGAGGGACGCCCCAAGGGTCAGTCGCGCCTCCCAGTGGCGACAAACTGCGCTTTTACGTATTTTTGATCACGGCGGCCTCGCGGGCTACGTGATTCCACGTAGCGGGGTGCGGGATCCGCTTACTGCGCCCGACGGGCAGTGCGGCGAACGGTGGGCGTCTCGCCTGCGGGCAGCGCGAGCAAATCGTACTCTTCGGCGCCCGTGATTCGGACCTCGGCGAAGTCGCCGACGGGAAGAGTGAGGGGCACGTAGACGCGGCCGTCGATGTCGGGCGCGTCGCCTTCGGCGCGGGCTACGCCCGGCTCGTCCACCAACACGCGGCGGTGCTGGCCCACGGCGGAGGCGTTGAGCTCCGCGGCGATCGTGCGCTGCAGCGCCATCAACCGGTGCCAGCGCGCCTCCTTCACCTTGGCCGGGACCTGCGCCTCCATCTTGGCGGCGCGGGTGCCCTCCTCAGGAGAGTAGCGGAACACGCCGAGCCGCTCGAAGCGGGTCTCCCGGATGAAGGCGCAAAGTTCATCGACATCGGCCTCGGTCTCTCCGGGGAAGCCGGTGATGAAGGTGGTGCGCAGGGCAATGCCGGGCACGCCCGCGCGGATCCTCCGGATGAGGTCGCGGATGTGGTTCCCGGAGGTCTCACGCTGCATCCGGGCGAGCATCGCGTCGCTGATGTGCTGCAGCGGCATATCGACGTAGCGAGCGACCTTCGGGCAGGCAGCGATCGTGGCGATCAGCTCGTCGCTCCAATGCGCGGGATGGGTATATAGCAGACGGATCCAGAAGTCGCCTTCGATGGCGTTCAACTGGCGCAGAAGGCTGGTGAGAGCGGCGCCGCGGCTCGAGTCGACCGGCGTGCGCGGGCCGGGCCGCTGTTCCCAGGTATCCATCCCGAAGTAGGTCGTGTCCTGCGAGATCAGGTTGATCTCGCGCACGCCCTCCTTGACCAACTGCCGGGCCTCGGCGACGACGCTCTCGATCGTGCGGCTGCGGTGGCGGCCGCGGATCTGGGGGATGATGCAGAAGGTGCAGGGATGGTTGCAGCCCTCCGCGATCTTGAGGTACGCGAAGTGACGCGGGGTGAGCCGGAAGCGCGGGGTGTCGTAATCCGGGATGAAGGTGGATCGGCCCTGGATGAAGACCGGCGGCCCGTCCGCGGCCCGCTCCCGCGCGAGCAGCCCCTCGATAATCGGCGCGACGGTGGTCACCTGGTCGAGGCCGATGAAGGCATCTACTTCGTCCTGTAGCTCCGTGCGCAGGTCGCCCGCGAAACGCTGCGCCATACAGCCGGCAACGATCAGCTTCTGCTGGCGCCGGCGGCGGCGCATCCCGCGCTGGCGGTGAACCTCGAGAATGTGCCCGATCGATTCCTCCTTGGAGGAGTCGATGAACGAGCAGGTGTTGACGATGACCACGTCCGCCTCGTCGGCACCGGGCACGACCGACATCCCGGCCTGCTGCAGGTGGCCGACCATAATCTCGGAGTCGACCAGGTTCTTGGCGCAACCGAGGGAGATGAGGCTGACCTTGACCATCCGGGAAAAGAAAAGGCCCCGCGGGCGCGGAGCCGGAAGTCTTGGGGGGTGGGCCCGACCTTACTTCTTCTTGCCGGCGACCTTGGCCCGCTCCTTGCGGCGCTTCAGGTAGGCGGCCCGGCGTTTACGTTTGATGTGCTTGTTGAGTTGTTGGCCCATTGTGGTGTAAGGTGGTCGCGGACGATTCAGATGGCGGCGCGCCGAGTCAAGCGCCACGCGCGGGGTCAGAGCACCGGCCGCCGGCCGAGGCGGTCGCGGAGACTGAGCAGCCACCCCGCGTCCTCCGGGTGCCGCCGCCGCGCCGCGTCGAAGCGGTCCGCCAGCGCGACGTCCGGGTCCTCGCCGCGTGCGCGTGCCGCGAAGGCGACCGCGGTCGCCTCCTCCCGGAACTCCTCCCGTTCCTCGGTCGTCATCCTCACGCGCGGGGGAATGACGCGCCGTCGCAGCGAAAGGTTCCGCCGGCGCCACGCTTGACCCGACGTCGCTCCCCGGCTGAGCGTCGGGGATGGCCGTCAAGATCCGGTGGGCCCTGCCGCTGTTGACCGTCGGGTTGCTCGCCCGCGATCCCGTGCTGGTGGATTTCACCCGGCTGCAGCTCGATCCGCACTATTGGAGTGAGGGTGCGGCGATCGGCGACCTGAACCGCGACGGCCGGCCAGATGTGGTATCTGGCCCGTACTGGTGGGCGGGACCGGACTTCCGCGAGCGCCGCGAACTCTACCCGCCCGCGCGCACGACGACGGTGAAGGATCCGGAGGGGCGGTCCCGCACGTTTCCCGGCTACGAGGGGGCACTGGGGGTCAAGAACGCCTACGCGAACGATAATTTCTTCGCGTTCGTTCACGACTTTGATGGCGATGGCTGGAACGATGTTCTGACCTACGGGCTCCCTCATACCCCCGCCTACCTCTACCTGAACCCGCGGGAGCGAGCCGGTCACTGGCCCCGCCACACCGTGCTCAACGAGGTGGACAACGAGTCGCCGACCCTGGCCGACCTCGACGGGGACGGGCGGCCCGAGATGGTCTGCGTCAATGGGGGTAACTTCGGCTACGCGCGACCGGATCCACGCGATCCGACCCGGCCGTGGCCGTTCCGGCCGATCACCCGCGCCGGGAACTGGCCGCGCTTCACGCACGGGCTGGGCGTCGGCGACGTCAACGGGGACGGCCGCCTGGACGTGCTCTTCAAGGACGGCTGGCTGGAGCAGCCCGCGGATCTCGCGGGTGACCCGGAGTGGCGCTGGCACCGTGTCCCATTCGCCCCGGCCGCGGCCCAGTTGTTCGCCTACGACGTCAACGGGGATGGACGCGCGGACGTCATCACGGCCCTAGCCGCCCACGGTTTCGGCCTCGCCTGGCACGAGCAGCTGGCGGAACGGGACGCCCAGGGCTCGCCGCTCTTCCGGCCGCACATCTTCATGAATCAGCGGCCCGATGAGAATCGCCACGGCGTGACCTTCTCCGAGCTGCACGCGGTGGAGCTCGCGGACGTGGATGGCGACGGCCTGCAGGACATTATCACCGGCAAATGCTTTTGGGCACACGGTCCCTCGGGTTCCCCGGACGGCGACGCGCCTGCGGTGCTGTACTGGTTTCGGCTACAACGCGGTCCGGGCGGCCAGGTGGATTGGGTGCCGCAGCGGATCGATGCCGACTCTGGCGTGGGGCGGCAGATCGCGCTCGGGGACGTCAACGGCGATGGCCTTCCCGACGTCGCGATCGGCAACAAGAAGGGAACGTTCCTTTTCCGCAGCCAGTCGCGGCCCGTGGATCGCGCCACCTGGGAACGCGCGCAACCTGCGGTCCTCTATCCCGGCGCGGTGCGCCACCAGTTGCGGGCCGCGGACCTCGTTGTCCACACGCGCCGCTCGGCCGAGGTCACGCAGGCCCGGAGCGCGGCGGTGGAGAATCCGGCGCGGCCGGGCGCGGGCGAGGCGCCGCGCGATGGGCGAGGGGAGCCGCTAGACACTGGTTTCGAGCGCGGCGACCTGCGCGGCTGGACGGCGGTGGGTGCCGCGTTCGAACGGCAGCCGGTGACCGGGGACGCCGTGTTCGCTCGTCGGGCCCCGATGCGGAGCGGTCACGTGGGGCGTCATTGGGTGGGTTCCTACGAGGATGGCCGAGGTGATGGCGCGACCGGGACGCTTACCAGTCAGCCCTTCCGCATCAGCCACTCGCGTGCGAGCTGTCTGCTCGCGGCGGGCGCCTATGAATCGCTGCGTCTCGAACTGATCGCGGCGGGCACGGGCGAGGTATTGTTGCGCGTGTCGGGCGCCGAGCTGCGTCGGAAGGTGCCGGGAAACACGGAAACGATGCAGCCGGTGATCCTTGACCTCTCGGCGCTGCGGGGCCGGGAGGTCGCGCTCCGGCTGGTCGACGAGCAGGCCGGGGGCGCTTGGGGGCATCTCAATTTCGACGACTTTCTGCTTCACGCGGAGGATGCGGCGGTGCCCGCGGGGCCTGTCTTCACGTCGGGGCCACGCTGAGGGGCCGCTCAGGCCGGGCCCGCCGCTTCCGCGGCGAGAATCCGGTTCCCGTCGCGCCGCCAGCGATAGACGAGCGGGCCGCGCTGACGCTCCAGTTCCTTGCAGAGCCCCGGGGCCTCGCGGCGGGTGACCTCAAGTTCGGCCAAACCGTCCAGACCGCAGTTGAGCAGCCGGGCGTACGGTTTGAAGTGTTCGACGCGGCCGATCACCCGGGAAGCCCCTGCGGGGTAAGTGCCCGCGGTCCGATCGAGGGCGAGGAAACAGTAGGGGAGGCTTCGGAGGTCGATGCCCGCGCGCTGGCCGAACCGGACCCAGCGGGAGTCCGCGAAGATCTCGGCCGGGGGCGGCGCGAAGAAGTGGCACCAGTGCCGTTCCTGGCCGGCCGAGAACATCGGGCACGGGCCCGCGCTCGTGCACGGTGCCACCAACGAGAAACGGGCCCGCCAGCGCTCCCGCTCCGCCCCGAGCCGACGGCTCACGTCACGGGTCCCCGGCTCAACCCACAGCACCGCGTCCGCTCGCGCGATTAGCCGGCCCAACTCGTCCCACGCGGCGGGGGCCAGCTCGTTGAGGACGTGGCTCAGTAGCAAGATGCCGATCGGCTCGTCCCCGGCGAGGAAGTCAGGGGTGGCGGTTCGGACGTCCAAACCGGGAAACTCTTGGCGGGCGGATTCCGCGGCGAAGTCGATCGCGAGCGGGGAGTGGTCCCAGACCGTCAGGGAGCCGAAGGACTCCGCCCCCCAGGCGCCCAGCAACCGGCGTCCGGCGACGCCGCTCCCGCAGCCCCAGTCGAGCACCGCGCGCCCTCGGGGCGACCAGCCGCGTCCCCGGAGTTCCCGCAGCACTTGGTCCCATTTCCAGCCGATGCGCTCGCCGAACGTCAGGTCATAGCTCGCGAGGTCGGAGCGTGACCGCCAGTACGGCTCGGAGCCGGGGCCGGCAAGGAACCGCGCGCGCAGGCGATCCAGCGCGGGCCAATCCAACTCGTCCCAGTTCATTGCGGCGGGGCGGGGTGGGCGGCGAGGTCGAACCCCAGATGCCGCGCGAGCGCCTGCGTGCGGATCCCGTAGGCGGCCGCGAACTCGCGGACGGCGGCGGCCTTCCCCGCGTCCCCCGACGGCCGCTGACGCACGCCCGAGAGCAGGAGGTTCTTGGCGGTGTGTTCCGCGCCAGTGAACTCCGCGACCTGGGTGGCGTAGCCGGCCCACTCCAGCAGGAGGGCCCGCAGGGCATCGGTGGCGAACTCGGCGTGGCGTTCGCGGAAGATGCCGTGGCGCCAGACCGGCGCCAATCCCGACGGGGCCTCCAGCGCGGGCCGCAGCTCGTGCTGGCAGCAGGGCGCCACGACGAGGAGGCGCGCGCCGGCGCGCAGGCCGAGGGCGAGGGCGTCGTCCGTGGCGGTGTCGCAGGCGTGCAAGGCGATCAGGAGGTCGCACGGCTCGTCCCGGGCGGGATCAAGGTGGCCGGCG
>NEUZ01000022.1 GCA_002304435.1 Opitutia bacterium Tous-C8FEB
CATCGAGGTTTACGAGATCGACTGAGCCGGTTTCCGCCGCCGCCCGCGGGCGGCTGAAGCGGACCACGGGGCGGAGGAGATGGGCGTAGGCCCACCCTCCGCCCTTCTTCTTGAGCCAGTGGCTTCAGCTGGCGCGGCGCAAAGCGAGCTGGCGGCGCGCGGCGTCGGCGGACGGTCCCGCGGGCACGGCTTGAAGCGAGGTTTCGAGCAATTTGGCGGCCTCGGCGCCTTGACCGGCCGCGGTGAGGCGTTCGGCCGCCACCAGGGCGGCGTGCGCCGCGGCTTGGCGGAGCGCCTGATCGCCGTTGCGCAGCACTTCCCCGAGAACTTGGGCGGCGGCGGGATCCGCAATCAGGCCGAGGGCGCCGATGGCCTCCGTGGCCGCGCTGTGTCCAAGTTTGGCGGCGATGCGCCGGAGGGCTGGCACGGCGGCCTTTTCGCGCCGCACCCCGAGGGAGTTAATCACTCCGGCGAGCTGCCGGCCTTGCAGCGTCTCCAGGGCGCCGAGCAACGCGGCCCCGGCGGCGGGATCGGACATCGATTCGAGGCCGCTGCGGGCGTAGTCCCCGAGCTGTTCGTGCGCGAGGAGGGAGGCGAGGGCGGGCACGGCGGCGGGCCCCGCGAAATCCGCGAGCTGCTGGCAGGCGAGCGCCTTCTCGCGCAGGCCGGCGTCGGACTTCAGCACGCCGAGGGCGGCGGACTCCCGCGGATTTGGCGCGGTGACGCAACCGGCAAGCGCGAGCAGGAGGCAGGGGAGGAGAAAACGGGGGGATTTCATCGGGGTGACGGGGATCAGGCGTGCCAGGGGGCGCGGCGGGCGCGGCTGCACATCCGGTTGGCCTCGACGTCGTTGACGAACGTCTCGGACTGGGGATCGAACGTGACCTTACGGCCGAGGCGCCAGCCGATCGCGGCGACGTGGGAGACAATGTGGCCGCGGCGGGTGACGTCCGCGTTAGCCGCGGGCTGGCCGCGGGTGCGGATACAATCGAGGAAGTCGCGCACGTGCTTGGACGGGTCGGTGCCGGCCATCGTGGCGGGGGCGCCGCCTGCCAGCAGCCGGGGATCCGAGACCGCGACCTTACCGGAATCTGCGGCTTCGACCCAGCCTTCGTCGCCTTCGAAGCGGACGGGGCAGGTGCCGGGGGCCTTCCAGTCGCCCTCGCCCTTGAAGCCGGCGCGCCGCATCACGAGCTTCACCCCGTTGGCATAGCGCGCGTGGATTGTCTGGCCCTCGGACTCATAGGACACGGGCACCGTGGCGTCGGCGCTGGCGCCCCACTGGCAGAGGTCGACCGTGTGGGCGCCCCATTCAGGCAGCGCGGCGCCGCCGTGGAAGTCGAAGTAGCCGCGCCAACGGCCGTTGATATAGTCCTTGTGGAAGGGACGCCACGGCGCCGGCCCGAGCCAGCGATCCCAGTCGACCGACTCGCGCGCGGGCTGGGTCTCAGCGGGGAGCCACTGGTGGCTTTCCTCGAGTGCGAGGATGCCGGCGTGGACCGTGTGGATGCGGCCGAGGCGGCCGGTGCGGGCGAGGTTCGCGGCCCACTTGAAGTTGTCGACGTTGCGGCGCTGGGTACCGGCCTGGAACACGCGTCCGTAGCGGTTCATCGCGTCCGCCAGTTCCTGGCTTTCGCGGACCGTCATACTGCAGGGCTTCTCGCAGTAGACGTCCTTGCCGGCGCGCGCGGCGAGGATCGAGGCGACCGCGTGCCAGCGGTCCCCGGTCGCAATTACGACGGCATCGATGTCCTTCCGGCCGAGCACCTCGAACATCTCGCCCGTCTTTGCGCAGTCCTGGTTCTCGTAGGCGCGGTTGACCATCACGCGGACGACCTCGCGGCGGGTTTCCTGGACATCGGCGATCATCACGAACTGGACGTCGCGCTGGCTGAGGAAGGACTTAAGTACCTCACGGCCGCGGGGCCCGAGGCCGATGCCGCCGACGGTGATGCGGTTGCTGGGGGCGACGGCCCCGTTGAGGCCGAGGACGGAACCGGGGATGAACAGCGGCGCGCCAAAGGCGACGGCCGACTGGCGCAGGAAACGACGGCGGGAGAGCTTCATCGGGGAGAGGGGTGAGGCAGAGTTACTGCCGGCGTGCTCACGCGCAATGCGGAAGCGCGGTCTCAAGCCGCGGCGCGGGCGGCGAAGCGGGCGGCGTTGCGGGCCGGAAACGGCGGTGGGGCCAGGTGGCCCGCGGGCCGCTCACTCGCCGGCGGCGAAGCGGAGGGCGTACTGAGCCTGGTTATACTCGGCGATCACCCCGACGTAGTCTCGCCGGGCGCGGACCAGTTCTTCCTCGGCTTGCAGGTCCTCCAGGGCGGCGCTGACGCCGGATTCTCGCCGTTGGCGCGAGAGCCGGGCGGTGGTGTCGGCGGAGGCGAGAGCGGTGCGGGCGAGGTCCAGTTGGCGGGCGAGGGACCGGACGCGGACGTGTTGCTCCACCACTTGGCGGCGGACGGCATCCTGGAGGATTTCCTGCGCGATCCCGGCTTGGCGTTCGCGGGCGGAGGCCTCGCGTTCCCGGTGCGGGTCGAAGAGTCCGCCGGGGCCAACCCGCCAGGAGAGGCCGAGGGCGAAGTCGCCGCTGAAGCCCCAGTCGCGGGTGAGGCGGGAGCCGGCGGGGCCTCCGCCGAGGCCCCCGAGGGCCGCCTGCGCGCCAATGGCGGGCACGAGGGGAGCGACCTCCGCGCCGCGGCGGGCGAGGCGGGCCGCCTCGCGGCGGGCAGTAGCCTCGTCGAGCTCGGGGCGCCGGGCGAGAGCGGTGGCGATGAACGGCGCCGGGGAATCACCGGGGTCGAGCAGGCGCAGCGGCTCAAGGGTGGGGTCCGCGGGGGTGAGGTCGACGGCGGGATCGAGGCGCAGCGTCTCGGCGAGGCGGGCGGCGGCGATCCGCTGTTCCCCTTGGAGGCGCGCGACCGTGAGGGTGGCGCGGTCGCGGGCGGCGGCGAGGCGGGCGACGTCTCCGCGGAAGCCGAGTCCCGTCTCGCCCAGAACCGCGGCCTGGCGGGCGTGGCGGTCGAGGATCGCGGCGGACTCTTCAGCCGCGGCGACGGCGGCCCGGGCGCGGAGCAGTTCGAAATATCCCGTGGCGGCGCGGAGGGTCATTTCCCGCTGACGAACGGCAGCCACGGCCTCGGTGGCGCGGACTTGCTGGCGGGAGATCAGGTTCTGGAAATAAACCTCGCCCAGTTCGAGCTGGGCCTGCACCGCGAGCCCGGCGGCCAGCGACTGCTTGTCGGCGGAGAAGACCGGACCGTTCACGGCCTGGACGTTCTCCTCGTGCCGGCGGATGGACAAGGAGGGGGTGATCCAAGGGAGGAAGCGATTGCGGACGAGGTCGCTGGCGGCGCGGGCTTCGGCGATCTTTTCCTGCGCGAGGCGCACCTCGAGGTTGGCGGAGCCGGCGAGCCGCAGGGCGGTGGGCAGGTCGATGGGTGCAGTCGCGGCGGACGGCTGGGCCGGCGCGACGTGGGCCAGCAGCAGCGCAAGACCGCCGGCGATCCGGGCGGGGAGGCGGGAGGCGGGGCTCATTTGGCTTCGACGGCGGTGACGGCTTGACCCGGGGTGAGAGTGAGCTTGCCCGGCACTAAGATGCGGGCGTTCTCGGCGAGGCCTTCAAGAATCTCGGCGTGGGTTCCGTCGTTGAAGCCGGCCTTCACCGCGATGCGGGTGGCCTTCCCGTCGACGAGCGTGAAGAGGAAGGCGGCGGCTTTCTCTCGAATCAGGGCGGCAGCCGGGACGAGGAGGGCCCCGCGGCGCAGTTCCACGCCTACGCGCACGGAAACGTACATTCCGGGCCGCAGCGTGCCCTCGGCGTTGGGAATATCGGCCTCGATCGCGAGCGAGCGGGTACGCTCGTCGAGCGCGCCGGCGTGGCGGCTGACCTTGGCGTTGAAGGTGCGCCCGGGCAGGGCCTCGGTGGTGACGATGACCGGCTGACCCGGCGCGACCCGGGCGGCCTCGACCTCCGGCACGGCGACGTGGATCCGCACCACCTGATAGTCGGCGAGGGTGACGACCGCGGCGGAAGACGGGCCCGCGCTGGCGGTGGCGGCCGGGACAAAGGCGCCGGGGTCAACGTGGCGCTGGGTGATGGTGCCGGCGAAGGGGGCGGTGACGCGGCCGTAGGCGAGCAGGGCGTCGTTCCCCCGGAGGGCGGCCTGGGCGGAGGCCAGCCGGGCGGCCGCCTGGTCGGCGAGTTGCGGCGTAATGAGGTCGGGGGCCTGAGCGCGGGCGGCCTTGATGCGGTCGGCCTCGGCTTGGGCGAAGCGGGTCTCCGCCTCCAGTTTGCCGCGTTCCGCCGTGATTTCCGGCAGGTCGAGCTCGGCGAGCACTTGGCCGGCACGGACGGTGTCGCCGCGATCGACGCTGATGGCCCGGACGTAGCCGGGAACCTTGGCGTGAAGCGTCACCTGTTGTTGGGCGCGTACGGAGCCGGGGAGGGTGACAAAGCGGTGGATGTCGCCGCGCCGGGGCGAGGTCGCCGGGACCTCGGGGGCGGGCTGGGCCGCGGGGAGCGAGGCGGGGGCGAGGAGGCAGGCGCTGAGCGCGAGGGAGCGGAGCGAGGTCATCGGGGAAGGTGGAATCAGGCGGGGCGCGCGGGAGAGTGGTGGGGGCTGGCGGGATCGTCGGGATCGAGGGAAGCGGATTTGACCCGCCGGCCGGTGAGCAGGGCGAAGACCCCGGGAAGCACGAACAGCGTCGCCAGCGTGGCGAGGAGCAGGCCCCCGACCACGGCGCGGCCGAGCGGGGCGGTCTGGCTGCCGCCCTCGCCGCCGCCGAAGGCGAGCGGGAGCATCCCGGCGATCATCGCGCAGCTGGTCATCAGGATCGGCCGGAGCCGGCTGCGGCCGCCCTCGAGGGCTCCCGCCACCGGGTCACCGCCGGCGGCGCGGGCGCGCTCGGCGAACGTGACGAGCAGGATCGCATTGGCTACCGCCACGCCGATGGCCATAATCGCGCCCATCGCCGACTGGATGTTGAGCGTCGTGCCGGTCAGGTACAGCATCGCGGCCACCCCGGCGAGCACGGCGGGGACCGTGGAGAGGACGGCGAGCGCGAGGCGCACCGACTGGAAGTGAGCGACCAGCAGCAGCAGGATCACGACCACGGCGATCGCGAGGCCCGTGCGGAAGCCGCCGAGCAGTTGTTCGAGCGGGACGATCTGGCCGCGGAGGTCAACCTTGGTGCGGGCCTCCGGGGCCGGACCGGCGGCGGCGATGGCGGCGCGGATCTGGCGCACGGCTGTGCCGAGGTCGATCCCGTGCAGGTTCGCGGTGATGGTGACCAGGCGGGCGAGATTGTAGCGCTCGTAGGTGCCGACGCTCGTGCCGGGCGTGAAGGTGGCGAGGTTCCGCAGCAGCACGGGGGCGCCAAGGTTGGAGGTGATCGGCACGTTCTGCAGGTCCTCGACCGAGGTCGTGCGGGACTCCGGGATTTGGACCTGAACATTGAAGCTGATGCCGGAATTCGGATCGGCCCAGTAGACGGGGACCGTGAAGCGGCTAGAGGTCGTGGCGGCGACGACCGAGCGGGTCACGTCGCTCATCTGCACTCCGAGCTGCCCGGCGCGCTCGCGGTCGACGTTCACCGCGAGGCTGGGGTAGTCGAGCGTCTGGGCCACTTGGACGTCGCGGAAGCCAGGGAGCTTGCGCAGCTGCTCGATGATGCGGTCGGCGTACGCCTTGCTTACCGGCAGGGAGGAACCGCTGATCGCGATCTCGACCGGCGTGGGCGAGCCGAAACTCATCACGCGCGAGACGATGTCCTGCGGTTCGAAGGAAAGGCGGACGTCGGGCAACTCCTGGGCGAGGGTCGCGCGGAGGCGCTCCTTCAGGTCCTCGAGCCGCGTGGTGGCGCCCGGCTTGAGCTGCACGGCGAGCCAGCCTTCCTCGGGGCCGCCGTTCCAGAGGTGCACGAGATTGACGGGGAAGCTGGAGTTGTGGACGCCGACCATCCCGATGGAGATGTCGACGCGGTCTGCGCCGCCGGCCTCGCGTTCAATGGCGCGGAGGATGCGGCCGGCCGCGACCTCGGTGGCGGCGACTTGTGTGCCGCTGGGGAGGCGGAAGCGGAGCGCGAACTGACCGCTGTCAGCGGCGGGGAAGATCTCGGTCCCGAGGCGGCCGCCGATCAGCCAGATCGCGGCGGCGCAGGCGGCGAGGTAGGCGAGCGTGAGGGGCCAGCGTCCCGCGACGAGTCCTCCGAGGAGCGAACCATAGGCGCGGGCGAGCCCGCCGGGTCCAGCGGAGGCGGCGTGGGCGGTGCGGCCGCGGAGCAGCCAGACGGAAAGCACGGGCACCAGCGTGCTCGACAGCAGGTAGGAGGCGATCATCGCGAAGCCGACCGCGAGGGCCAGCGGGACGAAGAGCGCTTTGGCCGCTCCCTCCATAAAGAACGCGGGGATGAACACGCTCAGGATGCAGAGCATCGCCAGCAGCCGCGGCCAGCCAGTCTCGGCGGTGCCGTCGAGGGCGGCCCGGGCGGGGGAGGAGCCGCGGGCGAGGTGCGTGTGGATGTTCTCCACCGCCACCGTCGCCTCGTCCACCAGGATGCCAACCGCGAGGGCCAGCCCGCCGAGCGTCATCAGGTGGATCGACTGACCGCTGACCCAGAGCGCGAAGGCGGCGGCGAGGAGGGCGAGCGGGATGTTCACCACCACAATGAAGGCGGTGCGCCAGTCGCGCAGGAAGAGCAGCACCATCAGGCCCGTCAGCAGCGCCCCGAGGCCGCCCTCCTTGAGTAGGTCGCGAATGGAGCGCTCGACGACGGGGGACTGATCGAAGACGTAGCTGACCTTGATGTCCTCCGGCAGGATCTTCTGAAACTCGGGTAGGTTCTCCTTCACCAGTCGCACCACCTCCAGCGTCGACGCGTCGGCGCGCTTCGTCACCGGCAGGTAGACCGTGCGGCGGCCGTTCGCGAGGGCGTAGGAGGTCGTGACGTCCGCGCCGTCCTCGACCGTGGCGAGGTCGCGGAGGTAGACCGTGCCCTGGTCGGTGCGGCGGAGCAGCGTGGCCTCAAGGTCCTTGGGGTTACGCACGATGGCGTTCAGCTCCACGATCGGGTACTTATCGCCGAGGTTGAGGTTGCCGGAGGGGCTGATGGGGTTGGATTCGGCGAGGGCCTTGACGATGTCGTCGGGCGAGAGCCCGTAGGCGCGCATCCGGTCGGGGTTCACGTTAACGATGATGCCGCGCGAGCTACCGCCGAATGGGGGGGGCGCGGAGACGCCGGGCAGGGTGGCGAACGAGGGGCGGACGCGGTTGAGGGCCTGGTCCTGCATTTCCCCGAGGGTGCGGTTGGGGTTGTCGGACGAGAAGACCAGGTAGCCCACGGCGACGCTGCCGGCGTCGAAGCGCATCACGAAGGGCGCCACCGTGCCCGGGGGCATAAACGCGCGGGAGCGGTTCACCTGGGCGATCGTCTCGGACATCGCCTGCGACATATCCGTGCCCGGGTGGAACTGGAGCTTCATGATCGAGGCTCCTTGGATGGACTTCGACTCCACGTGGGAGATGCCCGCGATGTAGAGGAAGTGGTACTCGTAGCGGTAGGTGAGGTATCCCTCCATCTGGGCCGGATCCATCCCGCCGTAGGGCTGGGCCACGTAGATCGTGGGGACGCCGAGCGGTGGGAATAGGTCCCGGGACATCCGCTGCAGCGCCAGGCCCGCCGCGAGGGCGACGGCGACGACGAGCACGACGACGGTGAAGGGGCGGCGCAGGGCCAACGAGGGGAGATTCATGCCGGGGCGGGGGAGGGAACGCCGGCGAGACGGCGCGGAGGGGGATTGGTTACCAGCGCGCCGGATGAAGCAAGAGCGGAGGCGCGGGCCGGGCGATTACTTCGCCGCGGTGAGGCGCGCGACGAGGAAGTCCTCGATCGACGGGTGGGTGACATCGGGCGCGCCAGGGTAGGCGAGCTCGCAGGGCACGCCCGCGGCGCGGAGGCGCTCCTGCAGCTTCACGCCGAAGTTCGCGGTGTGGGTCGGGTCCTTCTGGGGCTGTCCGAGGGCGGGTGGCGCCGGGTACAGCAGGTAGGTCGGCGGGTCGCCGGCGCCCGCGTGAGCGAAGGGCGAATAGCGCTGGATCCACGGGAGGATGCGCTCGCGCGCAGCGAGGAACGCGGGGAAGCTGCGGTCGCGGGTGGCGAGGTCGTCCGGGTTGCTCATAAACCCGAAGGCGTGCCCGCCGTAGACGCTGTTGGGCGTCCACGCCTGCATCTCCGCGGGGTCGAGGGTAGTCTGCGCCCCGGAGATCGCGACGCACCAAAGGCGGGTGGACTGGCGGGCCACGGGGTCGGGGCTGCCGGGGTCGGCGAGGTCGTCGTGGAAGGCGAGGTAGAGGCTGGAGCAGGCCCCGGCGGAGCCCCCGGTGGCGGCGATGCGGCGCGGGTCGAGGTTCCACTCGGCAGCGCGGTGGCGGAGGACCTGCAGGACGCGGGCGGCGTCGGCGAGCGGCCAAGCGACGGGCGGCTCCACGCCGGCGCGCATCGCCTGCGTGGTGAAGCGGTAGTTGGCCGAGGCCACGGAGATGCCCGCCGCGAGGTAGCGGGCGAGGCCGGCGACCTTCGCCTTATCGCCCCGGACCCAACCGCCGCCGTGGAGGTGCAGCACCAGCGGGGTAGGCCGGGTGGAGGGGGCGAGCCAGAGGTCGAACCGCTGCCGCTCGTGGGTACCGTAAGCGACGTTGGCGTGGGTGGGGGTTGGCGCGGGTGGTTCGGGCGGCGCCGGCGGGGTGGCGGCGGCGGCGAGGGAAGCGAGAAAGAGGAAGGCGAGAAGCGGATGGGGTGACATTGGGGTGTTCCAGCGTGCGGCCGCGGCGGCTGGGGAGGCAAGTTCGGGCGCGGTCCGTTCCCGCGGCGCGGGGAAGTCTCGGGTTGCCCTGCGAGGGTCCCCGTCGCCACCTTTGGGGGCGCATGACTACCCCGTCCGCCGTCGCCCCCTACAACGCCACCGTCGTGGGCCGAGAGCCCCTCAACTCCCAGTTATTGATCCTGCGGGTCCGGCCCGACGCAGGGGAGTTCAACTTCACCCCGGGGCAGTTCGCGGTGCTGGGGCTGGCGGGGCGGGAGCCGCGCGTCGCGGACGCGTTGCCGGAGGACACGGCGCCCGAGCCGGATAAGCTCATCCGCCGCGCGTACAGCATCGCCTCCTCGAGCCTGGAGCGGGATTACGTGGAGTTTTACCTCGCGCTGGTCGCGAAGGGCGGGCTCACGCCGCGGCTGTTTGCCCTACCGCACGGCGGGCGCGTGTTCCTCGGGCCCAAGGCGAGCGGGCTTTTCACCCTCGACCGCGTGGCGCCGGGGAAGGCCGTGATCCTCGTCGGCACCGGCACGGGCCTGGCGCCTTACGTCTCGATGCTCCGCACGGCGCTCATCGCCGACAGCACCCGCCGGTTCGTCGTGCTACACGGGGCCCGGTGCAGCTGGGATCTGGGCTACCGGGCGGAACTGGAGACGCTCGCGCGGATCCGGCCAAACTTCACCTATATCCCGTCGATCACGCGCGCGGAGCAGGACCCGCACTTCCGCGGCCAGGTCGGGCGGATTCCGAAGATTCTGGAACAGGGGATCGTGGAGCAGCTCGCGGGCGTGCGGCTCGATCCCGCGGCGGCGGACGTTTTTCTGTGCGGTAATCCGGAGATGATCTCCGGAGTGCGTGGCCACCTCGAGGCGCGGGGCTTCACCCCGGACCACGGCAAGCAGTCCGGCACGATGCACGTCGAAGAGTACTGGTAAGTCGCCCCCCGCGGTCACGGGTTCAGGGCACCTCGTAGACCTCGACCAGCGCGGTGCCGGCGCCGGGGCCGGTGACCTGAGCGGTGTAGCTGCCCGGCGGGAGGGTGAGCAGCAGCATCGCGTCCGTGCTGTCCGCGGCAATGGGGCGGAAGGCGCCGACCGCCTCGCCCGCGGCGGTGAGCTGCGGGTCACCGCCCCAGTTGTCGTTGCCGGCGATGCGGCGCGAGGCGCCGTCGAACAGGGCCAGCCGCGGGTCGCCCAGCACCTGGGCCGCGGGCAGGCCGAACGGCGTGAGCGACGGGCCCATCGCCCGCACCAGCACGGTCCGGGCCGTGCCGCCACCGAGGACGAAGCCCGCGGTGAGGACCGTGCCCGCGGGAATTGGCTGCAGGACAGAGACGTTGACCAGCCGCGGCGTGGCGGGCGCAAAGGCAGGGCCGGGTGTGGCGTCGAATAATTCCGCGAGGACGGCGCCCGCAGGGGTGCCGTTCGCCTCCACCACAATGCTATAGGGCCGGGGGGCGAGGGCGGGACGGTGCAGCGCGGCGTCGCGCGAACCCGCGCCGAGCCCGAAGGCCCCGGCGGCCTCGAAGATTGCCGCGAGGCCGGGCTCCGTGCCCCAGTCGTCGTTCGCGCCCACGGAGGCGGCGCCAATCAGCTCGAGGCGCGGATCGGCTAGGACGTCGTCGAGCCCGAAGGCGGCGAGGCCCGGCCCGATGGCGCGGACGAGGAGCGGCTTGGCCCCGGTGGTGCCGGCCCCGCCGATCACGGTGCCGACGGTGAAAGACGGCGCGGCGGCCGAGAGCCGCGTGAGGATGGAGAGGTTGGCGAGGCGGCCGGGCGCGGCGCCCGCGGCGAGGGAGAGGGTGGCGCCCGCCGAGGTCGCGGTGCCGCCGGCGTTCGTCGCCACGCAGGTGTACGCGCCGGCGTCGGCGGGCCCGGCGTTGCGTAACACCAGCGTGCCGCGGGTGGCGCCCGCCAGCGCGGTGCCGTTGCGGCGCCACTGGTAGAGCGGGGCGGGGCTGCCCTCGGCCTCCGCGCGGAAGACGACGGTGCTGCCGGCGGAAATGGACTGGCCCTGCGGTTGCAGGGTGAAGGTGGGGGCGGTCACGGCGGGTGCCACGGTCAGCGGCGCGTCGGCGCTGGCCACTGCGCCCCCGCTGTTACTCACCTCGACCGAGTAGATCCCGGCATCCCCGGGCTGGACGTCCGTGAGCGTGAGGGTGTCGCTAGGGGTGGCGATCCCGAGGGCGACCCCGTTGCGGCGCCAGAGGTGGTAACGCGGGGTGGACCCGGTGGCGGTGACCGTGAAGGCGACGGTCTGGCCGGTGCGGCCGGCGACGGGCTGGGGCTGGCGGATGATCACCGGTGCGACGGCGCGGGTCGTGACGTTGAGGGCCATCGTGCTGGTAACCGAGCCGCGGGCGTTGGTGACGGTTACGCTCCAGATGCCGCTGCTGACGGTGGCGACGTTGCTGAGGGTCCACGCGGCAGTGGAGACGCCCTGGATCGCGCCGTTGCGCCGCCACTGGTAGGTGAAGGGGGCGGTGCCGGAGACGCCGACGACGAAGTCCACCGCGTCACCCTCGACCGGGTTCTGGTCGACGAGCGGCAGGGTGAGGCGGGGGGCGACGGCTCCGTCCGCGGAGGCGTAGAGGAAGGCGGCGCCGGCGCGGTCGTCGTCGGTGAGCGCATCCGTGTCGCCCGAGCGACTATTCATAATCGCGGAGACGAATTGCCCGGCCTCGTCGGGGTGGCCGAGGCCGAGGGCGTGGCCGAACTCGTGGAGCGCGACGCGGATGAATTCCGCGTTGAGGCTCCCCGCGGGGTGGCGGAGCGGGCCGCGGTAGGCGTCCCAGGCGTACTTCGTGTTGAAAATCACGTCGCCCTCCGTGCGGCGGGTGCCGACGCGCCAGATGGTGTTGACGGCGAGGGTGGAGTCGCCGAACGGGCGGCCGAAGATGTCGCCGCGGAAGAGCACGTTATTCACCCCGTTGCCGTCCCCGGCGGGCAGCGTCGAGTCGAGGACCCACGTGAACTTGGTGCGCACGAGGGAGCGGTTCCATTCGGCGAGGAGGTCCGCCGCGAGGGCGTTCCAGCCGCGCGGGTCGCCGGCGGGGGCGCCCGGGCCGAGTTGGAGGTGCATCTGGATGTTGCCGTCGGGCCAGACGGGGCTGCCGCCGACCGGGATGAAGGCGGGGGCGGGCAGCGCCGGGGCGAGCGCGGCGAGGAGGAGGGCGAGTTGGGGCCGCATCGTCAGGGGGTGTGGATGCGGGTGGCGGCGCGGCGGACGTGACCGGCGAACTCCGCCGGGGAGAGGGGGCGGCCGCCGGGGGCGCGGGCCGCCACCGGCACGGTGGAAGGCGCGAGCAGCGGCAGGGCGACGTCGTCGACCCGGTGGAGTGGCCGGCCGTTGTCGCGCGCCACGAATTCCGCGCCCTGAGCGTCGCGGAGGATCCGGTAGCGGCCGTGGCCCATCGCGACGAGCGGGCAGATGGCGGGGGCTCCCGCGGTGACGAACACGATGTCTTGCGACCCGGGCTCGAAGCGGGGCATCCCGCTGACTTCCAGGGAGAGCTCGCCGACGGCGCCGCCGAGGAACTCGAGGGTCAGCAGCGGCGGTGGCACGCCCTTGATGGCTTCGAGCACGCGGAATGTGACGCGGGTAAAGATCGCGCGGTCGGCGCCGCGGGTGACGAGCGTGGCCTCCTGGCCGACCACTTCGCCGCGGAACACGAGGCCTGCGCGGTCGACGAGGCCTTCGAAGTCCGGCGGCACGACTGTGGTGGCGCGGCCGGGCAGCGCCAGCGCACAGAGGAGGAGCAGGGTGGGGAGCCACGCCGGGCGGGGCCGGGGAAGGGCGGCGATCATCGGATCGTTTCGGTTTAGGCGGGGGAGGCCCCGGCCGCAATCCCGCCGGCGATTTTCCCGCCGCGCCGGGATTGCCTTGGGGCTTCCGGGTGGTTTGCTCGCCGCTCCTATGAACGCGCTTGGCATCGATATCGGTGGGTCCGCCATCAAGGGCGCCCCGGTGGACACCCGCAACGGCAAGCTGCTCGCGGAGCGGCATCGCATCGAGGTGGACGTGGGCACTTCCCCCGCGGTGATGGCCAAGGCGGTCGGCGCCCTCGCGGCGCACTTTAAGTGGAAGGGCCCGGTCGGGGTCGGCTTCCCCGGGGTCATCCAAGGCGGTACCATCTGGACCTCGGCCAACCTCCATCCGGGCTTCATCGGGTGTGACGGCGCGCGGCTCTTCGGCAAGGCGACGGGTTGCCCGGTGGCGATGATCAACGACGCGGCGGCAGCGGCGATCGCCGAGATGCGCTTCGGGGCGGGCAAGGGCTTTATGGGCAAGGCTTTGCTCATCACGCTGGGTACCGGGATTGGCACCTGCCTGGCCTACCAAGGCGTGGTTGTTCCCCTCGAGTTGGGCCACTTCCCGTGGAAGCGCGGGAAGGACGCGGAGAAGTACTGCTCGGCCGCGGTGCGCGACCGCAAGGAGCTCTCGTGGGACGAGTGGGGCGGGCGCCTCAGCGATTTTCTGGTGGAGCTGGAGCGGCTCCTTTGGCCCGAGATGATCGTGGTCGGCGGCGGCGTGAGCGCAAAGCACGAGAAGTTCTTTCCGCACCTCAAGGTGCGCGCCGCGCTCAAGCCTGCCCGCTTTCTCAATCAGGCCGGGATCGCCGGCGCTGCGATGTGGGCCACCGAGGCCCGCTGATCCGCGGGCCCGGCTGCAACTTTTTCCCGCGTGGGGGGTTCGAGGAATCCTCCCACCTGTTCCCGTCGCTTGCCTCCCGGCCTCCGCCGGCGTTGGTTGGCGGCTCTTCGGTCGCCTTTCCCGGCTCCCTTTTTCGTCACTATGACCTCTCCCTCCCCTGCCGCTCCCCGGCGATCCCGGCGCGTTTGGATTTTCGTCGCCCTTGCGATCCTGCTCGCGGGGGGGGGCGGCTATGCCTACCGCCAGCGTGCCCAAAGCGGCGGGCCGGTCATCACGGTGACCACGGAAAAAGCGGAGGTGCGCACGCTGACTCAGGTAGTGACCGCTTCGGGCAAGATCCAGCCGGAGGTCGAGGTTAAGATCTCGACCGAGGCCGCGGGCGAGATCGTCGAACTGCCGTTTAAGGAAGGGGCGCGGGTGAAGCGCGGGGACCTGCTGGTGCGGATCAAGCCCGACGTCTACCAGGCGCAGGTGGACCAGCAGGAGGCCAATCTGGTCGCGGCGCAGGCGAGCGCCGTCCTCGCCAAGGCCCAGATGCGCAAGGCGGAGGATGACTTCCGGCGTTCCGAGGGGCTTTTTGCGCAGAAGCTAGTCGCCGAGGCCGAGTTCCTCGCCGCCCGTACCACACGAGAAGTCGCTCAGGCGACCCACGATAACGCCGTCGCCCAGATTCGACGCACCGAGGGCTCGCTGAGCCAGGCCCGCGACCAACTGGCCAAGACCATCATCTACTCGCCGATGGAAGGCACGATCAGCGCCCAGTCCAGTGAGGTCGGCGAGCGCGTGGTCGGCACCGGCTCCTTCGCCGGCACCGAGATTATGCGGGTGGCCGACCTCGCTAATATGGAGCTGCGGGTGCGGGTGAACGAGAACGACATCGTCAACGTGAAGCTGGGCGACCGCGCGGTGATCGCGATCGACGCCTACCCGGGGCGCAAGTTCACGGGCACGGTCTCCGAGATCGGCTCCTCCGCGCAGGGCGGCAGCGCCGCCTCCCAGCTCGCGGCCCTCTCGGACGACGTCACGAATTTCCTCGTCCGGATCCGCGTCGCCGACCCGGGCGTCCAGCTTAGGCCGGGAATGAGCGCCACCGCGGACATCGAGACGCGGACGGTGGAGAATGTGGTCTCCGTGCCGATCCAGAGTGTGACCGTGCGCGCCAGTGGGGGGCAGACCTCGGAGGAGATGCGGAAGGAGGCCGCCAAGGCCGCCGAGAACAAGTCCGGCGCCGGGGCCGTCGACGCCGCTGCCGAGAAGCGCGAGGCGCGCCGGCAGCGGGAGGTCCTCCTCAAGGTGGCGTTCGTCCGGCAGGGGGAAACCGTCAAGATGGTCCCGGTCGAAGTGGGCCTCGCCGACAACACCCACCTGGAGATCAAGTCCGGCCTGCGCGCCGGGGACGAGGTCGTCGCCGGGACCTACGCGGCCATCAGCCGCCAGCTGAAGGACGGCTCCCGCGTGACCCTCGCGAAGCCGAAGGAGGAGGAGCGGAAGTGATTCCGCCGCCGATCGCGATGAGCGCCGCCGCCGCCCCCGCCCGCCGTCCGGCCCGCGCTCCGGGGGACCTGGTCATCCGAATCGAGGGCGTGACCAAGCTCTACCGGATGGGCACGGAGACGATCCACGCCCTGCGCGGCGTGAACCTCGAGATCCGCCGCAACGAGTATCTGGCGATTATGGGGCCCTCCGGCTCCGGCAAGTCCACGCTGATGAATATGCTGGGGTGCCTCGATACCCCGAGTGCTGGCCGCTACGACTTCAACGGCAAGGACGTCGCGCGGATGGTGGACGATGAGCTGGCGGAGATCCGCAACCGGGAGATCGGCTTCGTCTTCCAGACCTTCAACCTGCTGCCACGCTCAGATGCCCTCCACAACGTGGAGCTCCCGCTGATTTACGCTGGGCTGCGCCCTGCGGTGCGCCGCGAGCGCGCGCTCGTCGCCCTCCGCAACGTCGGCCTCGGCGACCGGATCCACCACAAACCGAACGAAATGTCCGGTGGCCAGCGGCAGCGCGTGGCCATCGCGCGGGCCCTCGTCAACCACCCCTCCATTTTGCTGGCCGACGAGCCCACCGGGAACCTCGATTCCCGCACCGGCGAGGAGATTATGGCGCTCTTCGAGGACCTCTACGAACAGGGACACACGATCATCGTGGTGACGCACGAGGAGGACATCGCGCGCCACGCCCGGCGCGTGGTCCGCCTGCGCGACGGCCTGATTGAGAGCGACGGGCCCGTCCTCTGAGCGATGGCTCGCCTTCTCCAGGAGCTGGTCGAGTCGTTCCGGATCGCCTTCGGGCAGATCCGGGCCAACGCGCTGCGGTCCGTCCTCACTGCCCTCGGGGTGATCATCGGCATCGTCGCGGTCACCCTGATGGGAACCGCGATCAACGGGATCGATATCGGCTTCAACCGCAGCCTCGCGATGCTGGGCGAGGACGTGCTCTACGTGCAGCGCTGGCCGTGGCGCCGGGTGGACGACTGGTGGAACTACGTCAATCGGCCGCCGCTCGAGGTGGAGACGGCGGAGCGACTGAATCGCGTGATCGAGTCGACCCCGGGCTCGCTGCTGGAGGTGGCGGTGCCGGTGGCGACCCGCGGGACCACGGTGCGGGCAGGCGAGCTGCGGCTGGGGGGCGTGATGCTTTTCGGCACCACCGGGGACTACGCGCGGATCGTGACCACCGACGTGGCCGAGGGGCGGATGTTCAACGACATCGAGGCGACGGTCGGCCGGCCGGTTTGCGTGCTCGGCTCGGCGGTGGCGGAGAACCTGTTCCCGGGCCGTTCCGCGCTCGACCAGCAGGTCCAGATCCGCGGTGAGCGCTACACCGTGATCGGCGTCCTCGCGAAGCAGGGAGAGTTTCTTGGCCTCTTCAGCTTCGACAACCAGATCGTGGCGCCGCTCAACACCGTGCGACGCCAAACCGGGGTCCGCGCCAACCTAGATTTGCGGGTTAAGGTGCGCGACAAGACTAAGCTCGCGGCCGCAGAGGAGGAGCTGATCGGTGCGATGCGCCGCGTGCGGGGCCAGTTGCCCGGCGAGCGGGACAACTTTTCGATCAACCAGCAGCAGGCCTTCAAGGAGCAGCTGGACCCGGTCAAGGCGGGCATCGCGCTCGCGGGGCTGTTCATTACCGGGCTGTCGCTCTTCGTCGGCGCGATCGGGATTATGAACATCACCTTCGTCAGCGTGAAGGAGCGCACCAAGGAGATCGGCACCCGCAAGGCGCTGGGCGCCCGCCGGCGCACGATTCTGCTGCAGTTCCTGATCGAGGCCGTGTCGATTTGCCTGATCGGCGGGCTCGTCGGCCTCGGCGTGACGCTCGCCGCGAGCCTCGTGCTCGCGACGCTGCTGCCGGCGCTGCCGATCGCGTTCTCGCCCGGCCTGATGGCGGTCAGCGTGCTCGTCTCCATCCTCACCGGCGTCGTCTCCGGCTTCGCCCCGGCGTGGGGCGCCTCCCGCCTCGATCCGGTCGTCGCCCTCCGCTACGAGTGACCATGGAATCTCGCGAGATCCTCCGTATGGCCTTCGGGTCGCTGGGCGTGAACAAGCTCCGCTCGTTCCTGACGATGTCCGGCATTTCCATCGGCGTCTTCTCGGTGATCGGAGTGATGACGGCCGTCTCCGCCCTCCGCGGCTCGATCGAGACCGGCCTCAGCGTGCTCGGCTCGAACATCTTCCAGATCAGCCGCAACCCGACCGGTTTCCAGACCTCGGGCGAGGCGCGCCGCCGGATCGAGCAGCGTCGCAATATCACCCTCGAACAGGCCCAGCGCTACCAGCAACTGCTGCGGGATGTGACCGAGGTCGTGTGCCTCAAGGCCTTCTACCGCGACGGCTCGGTGCAGGCGAGCCACGGCAATCGCCAGACCGAGCCGGGGCTCACCTTCGGTGGTTCCAACGAACACTTCCTCGCGGCGAACCAGTACGCGATCGACCTCGGCCGGAACTTCACGGCGGAGGACGTTGATCTCGCCCGCCCGTTCGCGATCCTCGGCCAAGCGGTCGTGCGCAAGCTCTTCCCCGCCGAATCGCCGCTCGGCAAGCGGGTCAAGCTCGCCGGACGCACCTATGAGGTGATCGGCACCTTCGCGGAGAAGGGCAGTAGCTTTGGGCAGACGCAGGACGAGATCGTGATCGTGCCGATCACCCGGTTCCTGTCCGATTACGGCGCGGCGCGCTTCTCGATTAACCTCGCCACGCAGGCGCCCTCCCAGGCGGTCTACAACGAGACGCTCGACCGGGCCATCACCGCGATGCGCATCGTCCGCAGCCTCCGCGCCGAGCAGGAAAACGATTTCGAAATCTACTCCAACGACTCGCTCATCGCCGCCTTCGCGCAAATCGCGGACGTGGTGCGCGCCGGCGCGCTGGTGATCAGTGCCATCGCGCTTCTGGCCGCCAGCGTGGGCATTATGAACATTATGCTCGTGAGCGTCACCGAGCGCACCAAGGAGATCGGGGTGCGCAAGTCGGTCGGCGCTCGCCGGAGCTCCATTTTGGGCCAGTTCCTGATCGAGGCGGTGCTCCTTTCGGTCACCGGCGGGGTGGTGGGGATCATCCTCGGGGTTCTGACGGGCAACGCCCTAGCGATGTGGCTGCAGGCGGAGGTCGTGTTCCCTTGGGGCTGGGCAGCCCTGGGCCTCGTCACGTGCTCCTTCATCGGGGTGGCGGCTGGCCTCTATCCGGCGCTCAAGGCGGCCAACCTCGATCCGATCGAGTCGCTCCGGTACGAGTGAGGCGGGCGCGCTAATTGGCTCGCGCGGGTCGGGGCGGCGCCGCACGGTGGCGCGATGCTGAAGCTGCTGTTCATTGGCGATATCGTCGGCCGCCCGGGCCGGGACATCGTCGCCGGGCGGCTCGGCCGCCTCCGGACCGAGCACGGCTTGGATTTCGTGGTGGCCAACGCCGAGAACGCCGCGGCCGGGGCCGGGATCACGGGGGCCATTGCCCGCTCGCTCCTAGAATGCGGCGTCGACGCGCTCACGCTCGGCGACCACGCGTGGGACCAGCGTGGCTGGGAAAATGAGATCACGCAGTTGGACCGTGTCTGCCGTCCCGCCAACCTTCCCCGCGCCTGCCCCGGGATGGACCACCTCATCATCGAGGCACGCGGGTTCCGCGTCGCGGTCTTCACCGTGCTCGGCCGGACGTTTATGGGCCTGAAGGCGGACTGCCCCTTCCTCACCGCCGACCGGCTGATCGGGCAACTGCGCGCGCAGGCCGACGCCATTATCGTCGAGATCCACGCCGAGGCCACCTCCGAGAAACAGGCGCTCGGCTGGCACCTCGACGGCCGCGTGACCGCCGTGCTCGGCACCCACACCCACGTCGCGACCGCGGACGCGTGCGTCCTACCGAAGGGCACCGCGTTCATCTGCGACGTCGGAATGACCGGGCCGTACGCTAGCGTGTTGGGACGTGAGATCCGCCCCGTGGTGGATCGTTTTCTCGACGGGATGCCGCGCCGGGCCGAGGTCGCGACGGAGGACGTCCGCCTCTCCGGCGCGCTGGTCGAGATCAACGCGTCCAGCGCGAGCGCCCGCCGGATCGAGTTGCTCACCGTACGGGCCTGAGCCCCCGTTCGGTGGACGGCCCGGCCCCGCATCCCGCCGGGTTCAGGGCGGCAAGAGACGGAGGCCGTGGTACGTGCGGCCCCAGAGCCCATCCTCCTCCCAGCCCTGCACGCGGGGAGAGAGGAGCCACGTCTTGGTGTTGAAGTAGAGCGGGGTGAGCGGGTGGGCGGCGAGGAGAGCTCCCTCGGCTTCGGCGACCCGCGCGTCGCGCTCCGCCCCATCTGCCGTCGCGGCGGCGGCGGCCAGCAGGCGCGCGAAAGCGGGATCGTTCCACCCCGGATAGTTCAGCGGGTGCTCGGGCCCGAAATCCTCGAGCATCGCCAACGGATCCGCGGCGTCGGGGATCGCCGTGATGAAGGCGAGATCGAACGCGCCCTGACGAAGCGCGTCCAAATGGACGCGCGCCTCGCGCAGGGCGATCGTGGTCTCCACGCCGAGCTCACGCCGCCACAGTTGTTGGATGGCCTCGAGCACAGGCGTCTGGCTCCAGCCGCTCAGTTCAAGTCGGGGCAGGCCGCGGCCGCCAGGGAAACCGGCCCGGGCGAGCTCCTCCCGCGCCGCAGCCGCGTCGAAGCGCACCGCGCCGCCGACGGGGGGGGCGGCCGGGGCGAGGCCCGGGGGCAAAAATCGATCGGCGGCGCGGTGGTTGCCCTGAAGCACGGTCGCGGCAAGGCGTTCGCGGTCGAGCGCGAGGGAGAGGGCGCGGCGGACGCCAGCGGTGAGCGCGGGCCGGCGGGTGTTGAAGGCAAGGTAACGCGTCTCGAGCATCGGTGCCCGCCGCAGTTCGGCCGGGCGATCCCGTTCCCACGCGGAAAGTTTCCCGCCGGGTACGGCCATCGTTGCCTCGAGTTGGCCCGCGCGGTACGCCCGCTCTTCGGAGTCGCCGCTGTCAAAACGCAGGAAGTGGACCGCATCCAGTGTGACCCCGGCGGCGCCGTGCCAGGTCGGGTTGCGGCGCAGGACGACCCGTTGGTCGGGGCGCCATTCCGCGAGGAGGAAAGGTCCGTTGCCGACAAAGTTGCCCGGTTCGGTCCACCGGCGGCCGTGGCGCGCCACGACGTCCGCGCGGACGGGCAGCCACGGGCCGCTGGCGACGTGGTGCGGAAACCGCGGGTTCGGCTGCTCAAGGCGGATCTCGAGGCGCCGCGCGTCGAGGGCGCGGAAACCGACTGCGCGGAAGTCGGCGAGTTTTCCGGAGCCGTAGTCCCGGGCCCCAGCGACGAGGTGCAACGCGGCCGCCTTCGGTGAGGCGGTGGCGGGGCGGAGCGCCCGCTCGTAGGCGGCGACGAAGTGTTCGGCGGTCACTGGCGCGCCGTCCGACCAGCGGCCGTCCGGCCGGAGGAGGAACACGTAGGTGCGGCCATCCGGGGAGACCTCGAACCGGGTGGCGGCGCCGGGCTGGGGCGGTTCGCCGGCCGGTCCCGGGACCAGCAGTCCCTCGAGGAGCGCGCGCAGGAGCCCAAATTCATCGGGCAGGGTGGTGGCTGCCGGATCGAGCGAGGCGGGCTCGTTCCGCTGGCTGATCCGGAGGACGGACTCCGCCGTGGGGACGCTCGGTCGCCCGCAGCCCGCGGCGAACCCGAGGAGCATTGCCGCGCCCGCCCGCGCCGCGGCGACGAGCTTAGGGCTCCAGCCAGACATGCTTGTACGGGTGATGATCGAGCAGGTTCGAGTGCCAGCCCTTCACCGCGGGGTGGAGGAGGAAGACGTGGGTGTAGTGGTAGATCGGGATGAAGGGCACGCCCTCAAGGAGGATCGATTCCGCCCGCTGGAGCAGTTCCGCCCGTGCCGCAGGGTCGGCGGTGCGGGCCGCGGCGAAGAGCGCCGCGTCGTACTCCGGTTGTGCCCAGCCGGTGTAGTTGTTTCCGCTGTCCCCGCGGAAGATGTCGAGGAAGGTTGCCGGGTCGAGGTAGTCGCCGATCCAGTCCCCGCGGAGAATCTGGTAATCGCCGGCGCGTCGCGCCGCGTGGGTGACCTTGAGTTCCTGATTGGCGAGGCGGATCTCCAAGCCGAGTTCGCGGCGCCACATCTCCTGCACGGCCTCCGCCACCGCGCGGTGGTTTTCCGAGGTGTTAAAAAGTAGATCGATAGGGGGGAGCCCGCGCCCACCGGGAAAGCCCGCCTCCGCGAGGAGCCGGCGCGCCTCCGCGGGATTCGAGGGCACGCGGGCGCGCGCCGTGTAGCCCGCGGTGCCCGGCGGGGTGAGCGCGTGGGCGGGCCGCTGGCCGCCCCGCAGCAGCCGGGTGACGATCGCCTCGCGGTCGATCGCGAGGGCGAGGGCGCGCCGGACGCGCACGTCGTTGAGCGGCGGGCGGCGCGTGTTGAGGCGGAAGAAGTAGGTCGCGAGGTAGGGGTCTAAACGCAGCAGGTGGGGCGAGTTCTGGCGGTAGGAGTCGATCTTGCTGATGGGCGCGTACTCGGTCACGTGCAACTGGCCGGCCCGGAAAGCGCGCTCTTCGGCGTCGACGCTGTCGAGCGGGTAGAAGCGGATGCCGTTCAGGCGTACGGTCGCGGCGTCCCAGTAACCGGGAAACTTATCGACTGCGATTACCTGGTTCTGGCGCCACTCGGTGAGGCGAAAGGGCCCGTTCGTGACGATGTTGGCGGGACGGGTCCACGGGTTGCCCCGCTGGGCGACCGGGCCGTGGCGGGCGATGGTTTCCACGGGCACGGGGTACCAGGGCGGGTTGGTGAGCAGAGAGAGGAAGTACGTGGCCGGGTGCTCGAGTGTCAGCCGGAGCGTGCGGTCGTCCACGGCCTCGGCCCCGACGGTGGTGAAGTCGCGGCCGCCGCCCTTGTGGAACGCCTCCGCGCCGCGGAGGATGTAGAGCATATTCGCGTAGTCCGCCGCGAGGGAGGGCGTGAGGATACGCTGGAAGCTGGCGGTGAAGTCGCCCGCGGTGACGGGCCGGCCGTCGCTCCAGCGCGCGTCGTCGCGGAGTCGGAAGATGTACGTCAGCCCGTCGGCGGAGATTTCCCAGCGTTCCGCGACGCCGGGCACGGGGCGGAGGTCGACGGGGTCCTCGGTGACGAGGCCCTCGAAGAGGGCGCGCAGGATATTGCCCTCGGCGACGCCGGTGACGACGTGCGGGTCGAGTTCGTTGACCTCGTAACCGACGCCGCGATGGAGGATTTGCTGACGGTTGCCGGCCTCGACTCGGGTCTCGCGCGGCAGGCAGCCGGCGGCGAGGAGCAGCGCCGCACAAAGGGGGAGGAGCAGCCTCATAGAGGAACGAGCAGGGCGACGGCGTGCGCGGCGATCGCGCGGCCCTGGCCCAGTTCGCCGACTTCCTCGTGGGTCGTGGCCTTAAGGCCGATTTGCGCGACGGGGAGGCCCGTGGAGTGGGCGAGGGCGGCCTTCATCTCGGCGAGGCGCGGCTGGATGCGCGGGCGCTCCGCGATGAGGGTCAGATCGACGTTGGCGGGCTGCAGGCCGCGGGTCCGCAGTTCCGCACAGACCCGTTGCAGCAGCAGTTGGGAGTCGATCCCGCGATAGGCGGGGTCGGTGTCCGGAAAAAAGTGCCCGATGTCCGGCAGGCCGGCGGCCCCGAGCAGGGCGTCGCAGAGGGCGTGCGTGAGGCAGTCGGCGTCGCTGTGACCCTCAAGCCCGAAGTCCGCCTCGAAGCGGACGCCTCCGAGGACGAGTGGGCGCCCCGGGGCGGTGCGGTGGATGTCGTAGCCGTGGCCGATGCGCGGAATCATCGGGATTCTTCCGGTCGCGCCCGGGAGAGTAGGAACTCGACGTAAGCGAGGTCGGCGGGCGTGGTGAGCTTCGGGTTGGGGCGGTCGTTTGCGAGCACCGCGACTGGGTGGCCCAGCAACTCGACCGCCTGGGCATCATCGGTGATCGCGAGGCCGCGGGCGGCGACGCGGGCGTGTGCCCGGACGATAAGATCGCGGGCGAAGACCTGCGGCGTCTCCGCGGCCCAGAGGCGGTCGCGGGCGAGGGTGCGGAGTCGCTCGGGGCCACCGCGGGAACCCGGGGGCCGGAGTTCCTTGATCGTGTCGGTGACGCGGTGGGCCAGCACCACGGCGTGCTCGCGGCGGACGATCTTGAGCAGCGCGACGAGTTGGTCGGGCTGGATGAGGGGACGGGCGCAGTCGTGGATGAAGACGTGGGCGATGTCGGCCGGCAGCGCCTCGAGGGCGAGACGCACGGAGTCGCGCCGCTCGCGGCCGCCGCGCACCAGCAGGGTGGGGGTAGGGGCGCACGCGGCGAGGGCGAGCATCTGGCGTTGGTCGCGGTAGACGACCACGTGGAGGTCGGCGACGCCGCTGGCGAGGAAGGCGGCGGCCGAGTGGGCGAACACGGGTCGGCCTGCGAGCGGGGCGAGGACCTTGTCGGCCACGGCCCCGGCCATCCGGGAACCACTGCCGGCGGCGAGCAAAATGGCGGCGGTGCGGCCCATCGGGTTCAGGCGCCGACTTCCGCGAGAATCGCGCGGGCGGCGGCGACCGGGTCGGGCGCCTTGAAGATCGGCCGGCCGACCACCAGGTAATTCGAACCGGCCTGCACCGCTTCGGCGGGCGTCATCACGCGCGTCTGGTCGTCCGCACGCGCGTCGCGGGGGCGGATGCCGGGGGTGACCAACTTCACCTCCGGCGGGAGGACGGCGCGCAGCGGGGCGATCTCGAGCGGCGAGCAGACGAGCCCGCGCAGGCCCGCGTCGGCGGCGAGGCGGCCGAGACGGACGACCTGTTCCTCGGGCGAGCCGGCGACGCCGGTCGCGGCGAGCGCGGGCGCGCCCATCGAAGTGAGGACGGTGACGCCGAGGAGGAGCAGGTCGGGCGCGTGCTGGCGCTGGGCCTTCACCGCCCATTCCATCATCTCGCGGCCGCCGCTGGTGTGCAGCGTAAGCATCCCGACCGGCAGGCGGGAGGCGGACTCCACCGCCTTCGCCACCGTGTTCGGGATGTCGTGCAGCTTGAGGTCGAGGAAGACCTTGAACCCGAGGTCGGCGATCTCGCGGACGGCGTCGGGTCCGCAGGCCGTGAACATCTCGAGCCCCAACTTGGCCCAGCGTACGGTGCCCTGCAGTTGGCGGAGCACCGGGGCGACTTCACGGGGCGACTGGGCGTCGAGGACGAGGATCAGTTCGCAGGGCATCGGGCGGAAGTAAGGCCGGCCCGACCCGGGGTTAGAAGTCAAAACGGCAGGGGCGCCGCGGCGCTTGCGCCGGGCCTGCCGCCGCGCGAGAAGGGCGTCGTGCTGCCGCTGGTCCTCGCCGCCCCCGCCAAGATCAACCTCCTGCTCGCCATCACGGGCCGGCGGCCGGACGGCTTCCACGATCTGGTTTCGGTCGTCGCCACGCTGGACTTGGCCGACACTCTGGAGGCGGAGCTGGCGGCGGAATTATCGCTGGCCTGCGACGACCCGGAGTTGCCGGCCGGCCCCGACAATCTCGTGCTGCGGGCCGCGGCGGCCTTCCGGCGGGAGACCGGTTGGCCGGGTGGCGTGGCTTTCCGGCTCCGCAAGCGCATTCCCGCGGGCGCGGGCCTCGGGGGCGGCAGCAGCGACGCGGTGGCCGCCCTGCGGGCGCTCAACCAACTGGCCCCGCCCGATCGTCGCCTCGACCTGCCCGGATTGACGCGGCTGGCGGCCGAGCTCGGTTCTGACTGCCCTTTGTTCCTCACGGAGGGCCCCGTGGTGCTGCGGGGCCGGGGTGAGCGGGTCGAACCCCTGCTTCCGGCGGAGGCCGCGCGCCTGCGCGGCCGGCGGGTGCTCGTTTTCAAGCCGGCCTTCGGCATCGCGACGCCGTGGGCCTATGCTCGCCTAGCCGCGGGGGCGCCCGGCTCCTACTGGCCGGCGGCGGAAGCCGAGGCGTGGCTGGCTCGCTGGCGGGCGGATTCGGCGGCGCCGGCGGAGGCCCTGCTGCGGAACACGATGGAGGGGCCGGCGTTCGCCAAGTTTCCCGCTCTCCCCGAATTGCTCGCCCGGCTGCAGGCTGCCGCGGGGGTGGAGGGCCGGATGAGCGGCAGCGGCAGCGCCTGCTTCGCCTTCCTGCCGGAGGGGATGCCGGCGGCCCCCCTCTTCGACCTAGTGCGGGCCGGCTGGGGCCCCTCGGCGTTCGTCGCCGAGGCGCGGATCGCTTAAATCCGCATTGACCCGTCCCGGGGCGGGGAGGTTATTCAAGGGCGGCGCCCGCGTCACCCCGCGCAGGCCCACCTCCCTTTCACCGATGGAAACCCGGGATCGCCACGAGTTCACCGTGCAAGGCATCGCCGCCTCGCAGGGGATCGCGTATGGCCAGGTTTTCCTGTACCTGCAAAGCGAGCTCGAGGTCCCCGACTACCAGGTCGAGACGGAGCGGCGCATCGACGAGGTGGCCCGCTTCGACCGCGCGCTGGTCGCGACCCGCCAGCAGATCGCGCGCATCAAGGCCGAGGTAGAGCGCAATCTCGGGCCGGAGGAGGCCGCGATCTTCGACGCCCACCTGCTCGTGCTCGAGGACGAGGCCCTCATCGGCGAGACCGTGCGCGAGTTCGAGGAGTCCGGCCGCAACATCGAGGGCTGCTTCCAGCGCGTCTCCGCGCGCTACATCCGGGCATTCGAGGAGATCGACGACGAGTACCTGCGCGAGCGCGCGGTCGACCTGCGCGACGTCGCGCAGCGGGTCCTCCAGAACCTCCTTGGCCAGACCGAGAATTCCCTGAAGCGCCTAGCCGGCGAGCGCATCGTGGTCGCCGTCGATATCTCGCCCTCCGCCTCCGCCTCGCTCGACCGTTCCTCGGCCCTGGCACTGGTGACGGATTCCGGCAGCAAGACGAGCCACGCGGTCATCGTGGCTCGGTCGATGAAGATCCCGGCCGTGGTCGGGCTCCGCGATCTCACCCGGCGGGTGAGCGACGGGGACTGGGCGATCATCGACGGCTACGACGGCCTCGTCATCGTCAACCCCTCCGAGGCGACGCTCTTCCGTTACGGGAAGATCCAGGAGCGCAAGAAGTCGTTCGAGGCGCTCCTGCGGGAGGTCAGTCACCTCCCGGCCGTGACGCTGGACGGCGTGGCGGTGACGTTGCAGGCCAACATTGAGAAGGCGGACGAGACCCGGCTGGTGGCGGAGCACGGGGCGGAGGGCGTCGGCCTTTACCGCACGGAATTCCTCTACCTGAACGCGGGCCGCCTGCCGACCGAGGAGGAACAGTACCGCGATTACCGGGCGGTGGTGGAGGCGGTGGCGCCACGACCGGTGGTCATCCGCACCCTGGATCTGGGCGGCGACAAGCCGATGACGGGTCAGACCGACCTGTTCCCGCGGGAGTCGAACCCGTTTATGGGCTTCCGGGCCATCCGCTGGTGCCTCGAGCACGCCGCGGTCTTCAAGGTCCAGCTCCGGGCCATCCTGCGGGCGAGCGCCCACGGGCGGGTCCGGATGATGTATCCGATGATCAGCGGGGTGGACGAGTTGGCGCGGGCCAACGCGCTGCTCGCCGAATGCCGGGAGGAGCTGCGGACGGCCGGCATCCCCCACGACGCGGAGCTGGAGGTGGGCACGATGATCGAGATCCCGAGCGCCGCTCTGATCGCCGACCTTCTCGCTCGCCAGTGCCGGTTCTTCAGCATCGGGACCAACGATCTAATTCAGTACACCCTCGCGATCGACCGCGGGAACGACCGCATCGCCCACCTCTACGAGCCAACGCACCCGGCGGTCCTGCGCTCGCTGCGCCACATCGTCACCGAGGCCCACCGCGCCGGCATCCCGGCGGGCGTTTGCGGCGAGATGGCGGGCGATCCGATCTACGCGCCGCTGCTGCTCGGCCTCGGCTTCGACTCGTTGAGTATGTCGCCGGCGTGGATCCCCTCCGTGAAATACCTCATCCGGGCGATGCGGATGAGCGATGCGCGCGCGCTCGCAGAGGAGGTGCTCGCGCTCGAATCGGCCCCCGCGATCCACGCCCGCTGCGAGGCGTTCTACCGGGCGCGGGTGCGGCTGGAGTGACCCGCGCTGCGAGTTGCACGGCGGCCGAACCGCGATAAGCAGTTTTTCTCGATGACCACGCGCTTCGCCCTCTCTTGGTGGTTGGTCGGGCCGCTCGGGCTGCTGCTGCTCGCGGGCTGTAACTCCGTCTTCACCCCTAAGTACCGGGTTTTGGTGGACGCCATCGCGGCCCCGGACCTACCCGCGCCGGCCGGGGGCAAGTCGTACCGCCTACTCGCACGCAAATCCACCGTCACGGGCCAGCAGGCCCAGGTGGATGTGATCAAGGCGTGCGTCGACGCCGCGCTGGCGGGCAAGGGAATGTTCGAGGCGCCCGCGAGCGTGCCCCCGGACTTGTTCATCGAGGTGGGCTTCGGGGTGGCGGCTACGCCCCGGGTCGATGCCGGCTCCCGAGAAACCTTTCTGCAGCTGGCCGCCCGCGCCAACGCCTCTCGAGGGATCGATAAGGGCACCGGACCCGAGGTCTGGGACGTGCGCGTGGCCGTGCTGGGCGTCTCTGGGCGGATGGAGACCGCGATGCCGCTGCTGGCTGCGGTCGCGGTTGAACACATCGGCCGCGACACGAAGTTGGAGACCCGGATCGAGGTGCCCCAGAACGCCCCCGTGATCGGCAGCGTGCGTGAGGGCGCGATTCGGACCTTGGAGGGCGGAGCCGCTCCTCGGACCCCCGCGCGGGCGGGGGCGGCGGTCAATCCGGTGCGTGCGGATTAGGCGGGCCCGCGTGCCGCCTCAGTCGAACCACTCGTCCGCTGGGTCGAAAGCGGGGATCGCGACATTGACG
>NEUZ01000023.1 GCA_002304435.1 Opitutia bacterium Tous-C8FEB
GGCCGCGCGGGGCGGCCGGCCAGAAGGGGAACGGGACTTACTTGGCGACGCCGAACACCTCGATCTCGCAGTAGTGGTTCAGCTCGTCGGAGGTGTTGCCGTTGCTGTAGAGGCGGACGTAGCGGCCGGTGGCGCCATCGGCCGGTAGCACCCGGCCGTGGTTGGTCTCGACGTAGGACTTCTCCCTGCCCTTGCCGAGTTTGGACGAATTATCGTCGTCGTTGTTGAAGATGGTCTTCACGCCCTTCTTGAACTCCGGATCATCCGAGATCTGGACCACGACGTCGTGGTAGACGCGGGCCTGGGAGTGGAAGTGCCACACCGCGACGGCGTCGATCTTCGCGGAGGCGCCGAGGTCGACTTGGACCCACTGCGTGTTGGGCCCGAGCTCCACGTAGGCGCCGTCGATGCCGGTCTTGTCGCCATCGGTGATGAACGACAGCTCGCCGATGACGGGGAGGGAGTCGCTGCTGGTCACCTTCTTGCCGCGGGAGAGCAGCTTCGACTCGGCCGAGACCATAATGTCCGGGCGCTTGGCGCCGGCGGGCTCAAGGTTGGACAGCGAGATCGGGCGGGGCGTGCCCGCGAAGAGCGGCTTCGGGTACTCGACGGCGAGGGGAACCTTGCCGGGGGCGCCGGCGAAGGCGGTCGCGCCGAGCAAGGCGGAGAGGAGGAGGGGGAGGTGGCGGGAGTGCATAGGAACGTGGAAAGGAAAGACGCGGGGTGGGGGGCTTGGCTACGGGAAAAAACACCCCCGGGGTCGCGGGACCGCGGGGGCCGTTAACCTCAGGCGATGAAGTCCTGCGGCGCGAAGGTGAGTTCCTTCTTGGCGGCGATGGCTTCGTTGACCTTCAGGACGGTGACCGCCGAGGCGAAGGCCTCGTCGGGCGGGCAGGTGAGCGGCGTACCCTTGCGGATCGCGTCGAAGAAGTTCTCGAGGTGCGGCTGGTGGATCGCCTTGTCGAGGGTGACGGGGATGTCCCAGGCGGAGAGCTGAGCCGTCTCGCGGACATCGACGGTGGCGCCGCGGGGGGCGGGTCCGGCGAGCTTCTTGACCCCGGGCTTTTCCCAAGGCTTGACCGGGGCGGCGGCGCCCTCGCCGGTCTCGGGCTTCAGGATGTAGCCCTTGGCGACGAACGGCTCCCACTCGGGGGCGCGGGCCTCGCGGTACAGCTTGGTGAAGCGCGGGTTCTCGGACATCTTCAGCGCGCCCTCGTCGCCCATAAAGTACTCGTGGTAGCCGCCGCCGGCGCTGGTCGTCGTAAGCACTTGGTACTGGGCGCGGACGAGACCGTCCTTAGTCGGGTACTCGAAGATGATGTACGCGTTGTCGTACCACTCGTGGTTTTTGTAGTAGTCGACGCCGCCGGAGGCGATGCAGGAGCGCGGGTTGGCCCCGAGCATCCAGTTGTAGATGTCGATCTGGTGCGCGCCGAGGTCGGAGACCGGGCCGCCGGCGTACTTGCGGAACCAGCGCCAGTTGCGGAACTCGTGCATATTGGCGTAGCCGTACTTCTGCAGCTTCGCCTCCGGGATAGCTTGGCCGTTCGGGTAGCCGTAGTCGTCGGAAACGGCGCGGTGCCACTGGCCGCTGATGTTGGTGATCCGGCCGAGGAGTTTGCCCTCGCGGACGATCTTCTCGCGGGCGTGCTGGTAGCGCGGGTTGCTCCGGCGCTGGTGGCCGACCTGCATCAGCTTCTTCGCTTCCCGGGCGGCCAGCACCATCGAGCGCGCGCCCTCCACCGTGTTGGACATCAGCTTCTCGCAGTAGACGTGCTTGCCCGCCTTGAGGGCGGCGACCGTCTGCTCGGCGTGCATGAAGTCCGGCGTCGCGATCAGCACCGCGTCGAGGTCCTTCGTGTTGGCGAGCAGGTCCTTGTAGTCCTCGAAGGGCTGCGCCGGGTGGTTGAACTTCTTCAGCAGGCGCTCGGTCCGCGTGAGGTTGTACGGCCAGATGTCGCACACCGCGGCGAAGCGGATGCCCGGAATGGGCATCGCGGCGTTGGCGAGGATGCGGCCTTCCTCGCCGCAGCCGATGATGGCCACGTTGAGCGTGTCAGCGCCTTTGGCGCCCACCTCGGCGGCCCGGGAGATGTAGGGGGCGGCCGCGGCCACCGCACCGAGCTTGGCGCTGGTGCTGAGGAAGCTGCGGCGGGTGAAGGGGATTAGGTCGGCCATGGGATCAGGTATTGGCGGTCAGTTACCCTGCTCGGACGAAAGCGCAAACCGGTTGTGCCGGACCAGCACGAGGGCGAAGGCGACCAGCGCGACGTGCACGCCCAGCCAAGCGACGCCTTCGCCTTCCTGCACGACCATCAGTCCGAAGGAGAGCCCGGTGTAAAGGAGGCCGGTGAAGAAGAGGGTGCCGCGGGTCTTGAAGCCGGCCAGCAGGCTCAGGCCGAGGAGGACGAGCGCGTAGCCGAGGAAGAACGCAAAGGTCTTGGTGGCCCAGAGCGGGAGGATCGAGGCGCCCGAGATGCCGCCGGCCATCCGCGCCATATTTTTGTAGTAGTTCTCGAAGGAGAACGAGCCTCCGCTCTCGAATTTCTCGAGGCCCGCGAAGAGGGTCCGCAGGCCTAGCCAGAGGCGGAGGACCAAAAAGGCCGCGGTGTATTCGGGACGGTTGGTTTCGGACGAGGGGGCGGTATGGGCGCTCATGGGTAAAGGGGGGCGGAGGGAAGGGAAGGGGAGGGGCCGCCGGAAGCGACGACGGGGAACGGTTGTGCACGACCTGCCGGCGGAAAGGCAAGCCGGACCCTTTCCCGGCTCGCGGATTTTCGCGCGCCACCCCCGCATCTGACTTCGGCCTTGCCGCCCGCCGTGCCGCGGACGCAACGTGGGCCGCGATGACCCAGCTGCAACGCACCCCCCTGCGCGACTTCCACGCGGCGCGCGGGGCCCGACTCGTCGACTTCGCCGGCTGGGAAATGCCCGTGCAGTACCGCAGCATCCTCGAGGAGCATCGCGCGGTCCGCCGCGCCGCGGGGCTCTTCGACGTCAGTCATATGGGGGAGTTCGACGTGCGCGGCCCCGGGGCCGCCGCCTTCCTCAACCGGCTCGTTACCAATGACGTCGCCCGCCTCTTCCCGGGCCGCGTGCTCTACAGCCCGATGTGCTACCCGGACGGTGGAGTGGTCGACGACCTCCTCGTTTACCAGCGGGCCGCGGATGATTTTTTCCTGTGCGTCAACGCGGGGAACCTCGCGCGCGACCTCGAGTGGATCCGGACCCAGGCCGCCGGCCACGACGTGACGGTCACGGACCGCTCCGCCGAGACGGCGCTGCTCGCCTTGCAGGGGCCGCGCGCGGTGCCAATCTTGCAGGGGCTTACGGCGACGAGCCTCGCGGGGATCGGCTACTACCATTTCGCCGCGGGCGAGGTCGCCGGCGTGCCCTGCGTGCTGAGCCGTACGGGCTACACGGGCGAGGACGGCTTCGAACTGTATCACGCGGCGGGGCACGCGGTGTGTTTGGCGGAGGCCCTGCTGGCCGCGGGCGCGCCCCACGGCCTTGAACTCGCGGGCCTCGGCGCCCGGGACAGTCTCCGCCTTGAAGCCGGCTACCCGCTCTACGGTCACGAGTTGAGCCCAGCAATCTCCCCGTTGGCGGCCGGCCTGGGCTGGACCGTGAAGCTGGAGAAGGGCTGCGACTTCCTCGGGCGCGAGGCCCTGCTGGCCGAGAAACGCGGCGGCTCTCCGCGCCGGGTGGTTTACTTCCGCACGGGCGACCGCCGCATCCTCCGCCCGGATTCCCCGGTGCTCAACGCGGCCGGCACCGTCGTCGGCCAGGTTCTTTCCGGCACCCTCTCCCCGATGCTGCAGGAGGCGATCGGCTCCGCGCTGGTTGAATCCACGGCCGCGGCCGCGCCGCTGGCGGTCGAGGTGCGTGGGGCCACCGTGCCCCTGCAACTGGTTCGCCCACCGTTTGTCCCGCTGGGCCGCACCTGATCCCCTTTCTTATGAGCTCCGTCCCCGCAGATCTCCGCTACGCCAAGTCCCACGAGTGGGTCCGCCCCGAGGCTGATGGCACCGTCACCATCGGCATCACGGACTACGCGCAGAATTCGCTCGGCGACATCACCTACGTCCAGTCGCCCAAGGTCAGGGCGGTCTTGGCCGCTGGCGGGGTCTTTGGCGTCGTGGAATCGGTCAAGGCAGCGAGCGACCTTTACGCCCCCGTCGCGGGCACGGTCGTCGCGGTCAACCCGGCGCTGGACGGGGCTCCCGAGACGGTGAACCGCGAGCCCTACGGTGCGGGGTGGATGCTTCGCCTCAAGCCGGCGGATCCCGGGGCGGTCGGGGCGTTGCTGGACGCCTCCGCCTACGGCGCGCTGCTCGGCTAAGCGGCCCTCAGCCGGATTTACCGACCGCGGGGAAGAGGGCCCGGAACTCCGGGTCGTCGCGCAGGGAGGCGAGGTCCGGGTCCTGCTGCATCCAGCGGAAGTCGTCGTACCCGAGGTCGAGGGCGCGCCGGAGCTCACGGAGTGCGTCCGTGCGCCGCCGCGTCAGGGCGAGGCTGCAGGCGAGGTTGTAGTGTGCGGTGGCGTTGTCCGGCTCGAGCCGCACCATCCGGCGGTCCATCCGCAGCCCGTCGGGGATGCGCCCGAGGCGCGTATAAAGCGAGCCAAGGATCTCCACCACGCGACCATAACCGGGCTCGCGGCGGAGGACGGACTCGAAGAAGCGGACCTCGAACTCGGCGTCGGCGGGAGGGCGTTTCATCGGGCGTCAGGGGCGGCCGCGCCGGGCGCACTGGCCGGTGTCGCGCAGGGCGTCGCAGCGCGCGCTCACTTGGAGGCGCTGGTTCACCGGGGTGAGGCCGAGCTTCGAGGACACGGTGTTGCCGTACCACGACATAAACGGGGCGCTGATCTCGAAGATCCGGTCGCAGTCCACGCACACGACCTGCGCGACCTGCGTGTCGTCGCCCTCGCGGTGGGTGCGGTAGAATTTCTCGCCGGTGCCGATGTCCACCTCACGCAGGAGCCCGCACTCCGTCAGAATGGGCAGGGTGCGGTAGACGGTGGCGCGTGAGACCGAGTCGTCGATGTCGCGCGCGTACTCGAGGAGTTGCTCCGCGGTGAAATGCTCCCGTTGGGCGAGGGCGGCGTCGAGGATGGCGAGCCGCTGGTTGGTCGCGCGCAGGCCTCGCTTGGCGAGGAAGGCCCGGAATTGTTCGCGCGGGGAAGGTCGGCTCACGTCGCGGACTGTCGGGCGCGGGCGCGGGCGGTGTCAAGGGACGGCTGCCGTGGCCGTCTGGCGGGAGAAAGTTGTGCCGTGGGGCTTGAGAAATCCGTCGCCGGCCCCATCACTCTTGGTCGCGGCGCGCGTCTTGCCCCGAGATCGCTGCCCCGAATTCCACCCGCGATGCGCCACTTCCCCGTCCTCCCCGCCCCGGCCCGGCCGGCTTTCCTCCGGTGGGCGGGTCTGGCGCTCGGGCTGGTGGCGATCCTCGCGGGGGCCCGCGGCGCCGATCTGGCCGGGGCGCGGGAGCGGCTCCTCGGCGGCGGTTACACCGAGGTCATCCGCGAGGCCCAGGCCGAGTTGCGCGAGGGGGCCGGCAACACCGAGTGGTCGCTGCTGTTGATCCGCGCGCTGCTGACCACGGGCCGGGTGGCCGAGGCCGACGCGGCGCTGCAGGAGGCGCTCGGGCGCGACGCCCGCAGCCTGCGTCTGCGCTGGCTCGGCCGCGACGTCGCCTTCGCCAACGGCCGGCCTGAGGAAGCGCAAGCTCGTCTCGAGGAGGTGCGCCAGGCCGTGCGCAACAGCCCGTGGATGTACCGCTCGCCCCCCGACCTCGTGATCTTCGGCCGCGCGGCGCTCCTGTTGGGCGCCGATCCGAAGGAGGTCCTCGAAAAGGTTTACGCCACTGCCCAGAAGGCCGACCCGCGGCTTCGCGACGTCTACCTTGCTCGCGGCGAGCTCGCCCTCGAGAAGCACGATTACGCCCTCGCCGCACGCGCTTTCGAGGAGGGTTTGAAGCAACTGCCGGACGACGCCGACCTCCACGCCGGTCGCGCCCGGGCCTACGCCGAGAGCGACCGCAAGGTGGCGCAGGCCGCCCTCGGCGCCGCGCTGGAGCGCAATCCGCGGCACGTGCCCGCGCTGCTGCAGACCGTGGATAATTACCTTTCGGCCGAGGCCTACGCGGAAGCGGAGAAGGGGATCGCCGCGGTGCTCGACATCCACCCGGGGCACCCGGAGGCGTGGGCCTACCGCGCGGTGCTCGCGCACCTCCGGCACGATCCCGTCGCCGAACAGTTCGCGCGCGCCAAGGCCCTCGCCGCCTGGCCGGGCAACCCCCGCGTCGACTCGCTCATCGGCGAGGAGCTGTCCGCCAAGTACCGCTTCGCCGAGGGTGCCGCCTATCAGCGGAAGGCCCTGGCCGCCGACCCCGATCACTTGCCCGCGAAGGCGCGCCTCGCCAGCGACCTCCTGCGCCTGGGCGAGCACGCCGAGGGTTGGGCGCTCGCGCAGGCCGTCCACGAGCGGGACCAATACGACGTCGAGGCGTTCAACCTGGTCACCCTCCGCGAGACGATGGACAAGTACGCGACCCTTGCGAACGAGGATTTCGTCGTGCGGATGGCGGCCCCGGAAGTGGCGGTCTATGGCCCGCGGGTGGTCGCGCTGCTGCGCCGGGCGCACGACACCCTCGCGGCCAAGTACGGTGCGGAGCTGCAGCGGCCGACGCACATCGAGATCTTCGCGGACCCGCGGGATTTCGCGGTCCGCACTTTCGGGCTGCCCGATGTCGCGGGCTTCCTCGGCGTTTGCTTCGGCCGGGTGGTCACTGCGAACAGCCCGGCCAGCAGCACCTCACCAACCAACTGGGAGGCGGTCCTCTGGCACGAGTTCTGCCACGTCGTCACGCTCCAGCTCACCCGCAACCGGATGCCGCGCTGGCTCAGTGAGGGCATCTCCGTCTACGAGGAGCGGCAGGCTAACCCCGCGTGGGGGCAGCGGATCAACCCCTCGTACCGCGAGATGATCTTGGGCGAGGACCTGGTGCCTGTGGGCCGCCTGAGCGCCGCCTTCCTCGCGCCTAAGTCGCCCCGCCACCTCCAATTCGCCTACCTGCAATCTTCGCTGGTCGTGGAATACCTCGTCGCCCGCCACGGCCTCGACGCGCTGCGTGCGATCCTGCGGGACCTGCGCGAGGGTGTGGAGATCAACGCGGCCCTCGCCCGGCACACGGTGCCGCTGGAGCAGCTGGAGCCGGCCTTTGCGGTCTATGCGCGCGAGCAGGCCGAGCGGCTCGCCCCCGGCCTAGGGTGGGAGCGGCCTGAGGCGGCGGTCTTCCTCGAGGAGGGCGCGACCGAGTTCGCGGCCTGGGAGCGTCGCCAGCCGGATAATTACTGGGTGCTGCGGGCTAAGGCCCAGCGCCTCGCGGCCGCGCAGGACTGGGCCGGGGCCGTGGTGCCGCTGCGGCGGCTGGTGGAACTTTATCCGCACCAGAAGGGGGAAGACGCCGCGCACCGGCCGCTCGCCGCGGCCTTGCGATCCCTCGGCGACCCCGCGGGCGAACGCGAGGCGCTCCGCCGGTGGGCGGCCACGGACGACGAGGCGGTCGAGGCCTACCAGCGGCTGATGGAATTGGCCGCGGCGGACGGCGCGTGGCCCGAGGTGCGGGAGAACGCCGAGCGCAGCCTCGCGGTCAACCCCTTGGTGCCCGGCCCCTACCGGCAGCTCGCGCGCGCGGCGGCCGCGATGGGCGACGACTCGGCGGCGGTGGTTGCGTGGCGCACGCTGCTCCAGCTCGACGTGCCCGAACGGGCCGAAATCCACCACGAGGTCGCCCGCGTGCTCCTGCGGCGCGGGGACCGGGCGGAGGCGCGCCGGCACGTGCTGCTCGCGCTGGAGGAAACTCCGCGTTTCCGCGCCGCCCTCAGCCTGCTCCGTGAACTCGGGCCCGCGCCCGCCGGAGGCCTTGCGCCGTGACCCGCGCTCGCCGTTGGCTCCTCGGTTGCGCCGCTCTCGGCCTCGCCGGGCTCCTGCTCGCCCAGCGCTTCCCCGGCCGCAGTGGCTTCTGGAGCGAGGGCGGCGCGCGGGCCGACGTCCGGACTGCCCGCGAAATCCCCTCGCACAGCACCGGCACGCCCCTCTGGGAGAATCCTCGCGGCTTCGAGACGGACGTGTTTACCTTCACCCGTGTTCGCTATGGCAGCGGCCGCTCCGGCTACGGGCGTCGCGGCGGCGGCTGGGCGACTGACCTGCCCGACAGCGACCTCAATCTCTCCTATCGGCTGCAACAGATGACTTCGCTCAAGTGCAGCCCTGACGGGCGCATCCTCGAGCTCACCGACCCCGACCTCGCGTCTCACCCGTGGATCTACATCGTCGAGCCGGGGGCGCTGCGTTTCACCGACGAGGAGGTCCTGGCCCTGCGGAAGTTTCTGCTCAATGGCGGCTTCCTGATGTTCGACGACTTCTGGGGCGAATCCGCGTGGGAGAACGTCGAGCGCGAGATGCGCCGCGTCTTCCCCGAGCGCGCGTTCGCCGAGCTGCCGCTCGATCACCCGATCTACAGCTGCGTCTTCCAGATCAAGGCCAAGGGCCAGGTGCCCAACGTCCGCACCGGGGAGGAGAGTCAGTACACGGGGATCACTTGGGAACAGCACGACGGCGACTCACGCACGGTCCACCACCGGGCGATCCACGACGACAAGGGCCGGATGATGGTCTTCGCGGCCCACAACAGCGACAACGGCGACGGCTGGGAGCGCGAGGGGGAGTATGAGTATTATTTTAAGAACTTCTCCGAGCGCATCGCCTATCCCCTCGGCATCAACGTCGTGTTCTACGCGATGACCCACTGAACCGATGGCCGCCCCCCTTCCCACCCTGCCGCCGGTCCGCCGCGCCCTCGTCGCCCTTGCCCTCCTCGGCGGGGGCTTGGTGATCACCGGGGCGGGTCGCGGCCCCGCGGGCGGCGCTTGTCCGCCCGGCGTGATCAGTGCGGTTGCCGCCTTGGCCACCCCGGTTGCGGACCGCGCTCCTGCGGTGATGGCCCAGCCCGCCCCCGACGGCCGCGGACCCGGGCGCGCGCCGCGATGGGGCAATGAGTCCGACGCCGGCTCCTCGTGGGTCCGTACCGAGGGCAGCGGAATGATCGACGAGAACTCCGTGCGCACCGCCCGTGAGGTCGACTCGCACAGTACCGGCACCCCCGAGTGGAGTAACCCGCCAGGCTTCGAGAAAGACGTGTTTACCTTTGCCCGCGGCGTCTTCAAGGCCGGTCCCACCACCGCGCCGTCGCCGGTCTTCCACCGCGGCCGCAGCATCGGGTGGTGGGTGGATTTCCCGGACGCCGACCTCAACCTGTCCTACCGGCTCCAGCAGCTCACCTCGCTGCGCGCCGACCCCGACGGCCGCGTGCTACGGCTCACCGAGCCCGAACTGCACGACTATCCGTTCCTTTACCTAACGCACCCCGGCTACTCGATCCTGAGCGACACTGAGGTGGCGAACCTGCGCAAGTACCTCCTCGCGGGCGGCGTGATCGCGATCGTCGATTTCTGGAATTCCATCGAGTGGAACGGCCTCGCCGCGCAGATGCGCCGCATCCTCCCCGAGCGCAACTGGACGGACCTCAGCATCGAGCACCCGCTCTTCCACTGCGTCTACGACCTGAAGGGCCCGCTGCAGTCATTGCAGGTGCCGACGATGCAGTTTTGGAACCGCGCGCGGAACCCCGCCGACCCCACCGCGCCCCTGCAGATCGATCGCGGGCCCGATTCGGAGAAGCTCTCCGTGCGCGCCCTGCTCGACGACCGCGGGCGGATTATGGTGATCGCCTTCCACAACAGCGACCTCAGCGACGGCTGGGAGCGCGAGGGCGAGAACGCCGACTACTTCGCAACCTTCTCGGAAAAGATCTCCTATCCCCTCGGTATCAACCTGATCTTCTACCTGATGACGCACTGAACGCGCGTCGCTTCTTCCCTCATGAGCATCCCCGCTGACCCCGTCCCCTCCGCCCCTCCTCTTGTCGCGGCGCCCGCTTCCGAGCGGGAGATCGCCGAGCGCCTGCTGGCCGGGCGGGGCCGCATCGAGGCGGAGCTCGCCAAGGCGATCGTCGGCCAGCGGGAGGTCATCGAGCAGATCCTCCTCGCCCTCGTCGCCGGCGGTCACTGCCTCATCACCGGCGCTCCTGGCCTCGCCAAGACCCTCCTCGTCAAGTCCATCGCCCAAGTCTTCCACCTCCGTTTCGCGCGGATCCAGTTCACCCCGGACCTGATGCCGGCGGACATCACTGGCACCGAGATTCTGCAGGACGACGGCGCGGGCGGCCGGCGCCTCACGTTTGTGCGCGGGCCCGTGTTCGCCAATCTGGTGCTCGCCGACGAGATCAACCGCACGCCGCCGAAGACCCAAGCCGCGCTGCTCGAGGCGATGCAGGAGCACCAAGTCACCGCCGCCGGGGTCCGCCACGCGCTGGAGGAGCCGTTCTTCGTCCTCGCCACCCAGAACCCGATCGAGATGGAGGGGACCTATCCGCTGCCGGAGGCCCAGCTCGATCGCTTTATGTTCAACGTGGTGATGGACTACCTGCCGGCCGCCGACGAGGTGGAAGTGGTGCGGCGGACCACCGCGGGCCGTCCGGCCGCGATCGAGCCGCTGTTCACCGGGGAAGATGTCCTGCGCTTCCACGAGCTGGTGCGCCAAGTGCCCGTGGCCACCGAGATGGTGGAGTTCGCCGTGCGGTTGGCTGCGCTCTCTCGGCCTCGCCAGCCGGGCACGCCCGAATTTGTGAACGACTGGGTGGGCTGGGGTGCCGGCACGCGGGCGGCGCAATTTCTCGTCCTGGGCGGCAAGGCGCGGGCCCTCCTCGCCGGGCGCGCGCACGTTACCCTCGACGACCTCGCCAGCCTCGCGCTGCCGGTGCTGCGCCACCGCATCCTACTGAATTACCGGGCAGAGGCGGAAGGGATCCGCGTCGACGAGGTGATCCGCCGTCTCGTCGAGCTCGCGCGCAGCGGGCCGGGCCGGACCTGAGCCGATGGCCCTCCTCGCCGCCGCTCCGGGCGCGCTGATCGATCCGCGCGCGTTAATGACCATCCGCAGCCTCGAGCTGCGGGCGCGGGCGGTCGTGGAGGGTTTCTGGAGCGGGCTCCACCGCAGCCCCTACCACGGGTTCTCGGTCGAATTCACCGAGTACCGCCAGTACACGCCGGGGGATGACCCGCGCCACGTCGACTGGCGGGTCTTCGCGCGGTCTGACCGCTTTTACCTCCGCAAGTACGAGGACGAGACGAACCTGCGGGTGCACGTCCTCGCCGACCGCAGCCGCTCGATGGAATACGGCTCCGCGGGGATGACCAAGGCAACCTACGCTGCGACGCTCGCCGCCACGCTCGCCTACTTCCTCCACCAGCAGGGCGACGCGGTGGGGCTCACGACCTTCGACGAGCAGGTGCGCGACCACTTGCCTCCGCGCCACCGGGCCGGCCACCTCCGCCAGATTCTGCACACTCTGGAGCGCCCTGCGACCGGCCGGGCCACGGACCTCTCCGCGCCGTTCCAGCACTTTTCCCGGCTCACGGCCAAGCGCGGCCTCGTGCTGGTCCTCTCCGACTTTCTCGCGCCGCTCGAGCGGCTGGGACGCGACCTCTTAACGCTCACCGCCGCGGGCCACGAGGTGGCGGCCTTCCGGGTGCTCGATCCGGCCGAACCGACCCTGGGGCTCGGCGGCCCCGCGATGGTCGAGGACGTCGAGTCGGGGCGCACGTTGTACATCGATCCGGCGCAGGCGCGCGAGGCCTACGAGCGGCGCTTCGGGCAGCACCGCGAGGAGCTGCGGGGCGTCACGGCGCGTCTTGGGGTGATGTTGCACGAGGTGCGGACCGATGAGCCGCTCGAGCTGGCCCTGTTCTCGTTCCTGCAGGCTCGCGCCCGCCGGGGCCGCTTGGTCCGGCGCGCAACCGGGGGAGGCGGCGCATGAACTTCCTGACGCCTCTCTTTCTGCTTGGCGCCCTCGCGGTGGCGGGGCCGATTCTCTACCATCTGGTGCGTCGGGCCATCCGCGAGCGCGTGCCCTTCAGCTCCCTCCTTTTTCTTGAGCCCAGCCCGCCCCGTGTCTCCCAACGCCACCGCGTGGAGCACTGGCTGCTGCTGCTGTTAAGATGCCTTGCCCTGCTCGTGCTCGCCCTCGGGTTCGCGCGCCCCTTCCTGCCGGAATCCCCGGCCTCCGATCCCACCGCGAACCCGCCCCGGCGCATCGTGGTGCTGCTCGACCGCAGCGCCAGCATGCGCCGCGAGGGCCTCTGGGAGGATGCCCGCGCCCGCGTCCGCGCCCTGCTCGAGCGGGTGGCGCCCTCCGACCAGGTCGCGCTCGTGGCGTTCGACCGCTCGGTCGAGACGCTGCTGGATTTTCGCGCGTGGAACCAGGCTGCCCCGGGCGAGCGGAGAACGCTGGCCGAGGGCCGCCTCGCCGGACTCCAGCCCGGCTGGGCTGGCACCCAACTCGGGCGGGCGCTTGCCTTCGCCGCAGAACTGCTCGCCGAGAACGAGCCGGGCCGGGCGCCCGGTCCGCGCCAGATCGTGCTGGTCAGCGATCTCCAGGAGGGCAGTCGCCTCGAGTCCCTCCAGGCCTTCGAATGGCCGCGGGGGATCGAGTTGCTGCTCGAGCCCGTCGCGGCGCGGACCACCACCAACGCCGGGCTCCAGCTGTTAACCGAAGCCGCCGAGGGCGCGCGGACCCCGGAGGCCAAGGTGCGGGTGCGCGTATCAAACGCCGCGGGTTCCCGCCAAGAACGGTTTTCCCTCACGTGGCGGCGGCCCGGCGTCACCCCCGGCGCGGAGGGCCCCGCGGTCGGCGAGGCGGTGGAGGCTTATGTGCCCCCGGGCCAAACGCGGACCTTCGCGCTGGCGCGCCCGGCCGGGGCGATAGGGGACGAGCGCTTGGTGCTTTCCGGGGACGAGGATGCCTTCGACAACACGCTGCACTGGATCGCGCCGGTGCAGGAGCGCCCGCTAGTGTTGTGGGTGGGCGCGGAGCCGCCCGAGGATCCGGCGCAGCCGCTGTTCTTCCTGCGGCGCGCGTTCGCCGAAACGCCGCGCGTCGCCGTGCGGGTCGAGACGCGCCCGCCGGCGGTGCCGCTCGCCGCCGCCGACCTCGCCGCGGCCCGCCTGACCTTTGCCTCCGCACTCGCCGGGAACGAGGAGGCCCTCCGCGCGGCCGTCGCGGACGGCGCCACCGTAGTGGTGCTGTTACGCGGCACCGGGGCGGGGGAGGGGGAGGCGCTGGGCCGTCTGGCCGGAACGCCCGCCGTGCCGCTGCGCGAGGCCCGCGCGGACCGTCCCGCCCTCTGGGCCGAGGTCGATTTCGGACATCCGCTCTTGGCCCCGTTCACTGACGCCCGCTTCAGCGACTTCAGCCGCATTCGCGTGTGGCGCCACCGCGAGCTGGATCCGGCGGCGCTTCCGGGCGCACGCGTGCTGATCCGCCTCGACTCCGGGCATCCGCTGCTGGTGGAGGTGCCGCGGGGGCGCGGTCGCCTGCTCCTTTGGACCAGCGGTTGGCATCCGGCGGACAGCCAACTTGCCCTCTCCTCGAAGTTTGTCCCCCTGTTGTGGTCGCTGCTTGAGGCGTCAGGCGGTGCCGGCGGTTTCAATGCGCAGTACGCCGTCGGCGATCCGGTGACGCTGCCCGTCGCCCAAGCCGCGGGTCCAGTGCGTGGTCCGGGTGGCGAGAATCTTTCGGTGACACCGGGCCAGCCTTTCACTGGCGCGGCCGCCCCCGGAGTATACACGGTCGGCACGGGCGCGACGGCCCTGCGGCTGGCGGTGAACGTGGATCCTGCGGAAAGCCGGACGGCTCCGCTGGGGGTGGACGAATTGGAGCGCCTAGGCGTTCCGGTCACCCGCGCCAGCGTCGCCCCCGCCGCGCCGGTGACCCCGGCGACGCTGCTCGGCGCCGAGGCGGAGGGCCGCCAGAAACTCTGGCGGTGGCTCGTCGCCGCCGCGCTCTTGGTCCTGCTCGCCGAAACCTTCCTCGCCGGCCGGGCGATTCGTCCGGCGGCCCCCTCCTTATGAACGATCCTGTCCTGCGCCCAAGGCTCCGGCGGGTGGCCGCGCGCATCCGCTGGTTTCGTTTCTGGCGCGCGCTCGCCGCCGGCTGGGCCGCTTCCGCGCTGATCGCGCTCGCTCTCGCTTGGCTGCAGGGTCCGCTGGGGTGGACTTCCCCCCTCGTCCTGCCCTCGGTCGCCGGCTTTGGCGCCGCCTTCGCGTTCACCCTCGCCCTCCGGCAGCTCACCCGCCCGATCGACGACCGCTGGCTCGCCCGCCGCATCGAGGCCGCCCACCCTGAGCTGGACGGGCTGCTGCTCACCGCGGTTCAACATACGGGGGATACCACCGGGCCCGGCGGGTACTTCCGAGAACGCCTCATCCAAGAAGCGGCCGTCCGAGCGGCGCGCGCGGACTGGCGCGACGTGCTGCCCCGCAACCGGCTCATCGTCGGGCAGGCTATGCACTGGGTCGCCTGCGGACTTTTTGTCGCCTCGTTGTCCTACCTGCGGGTGTCTCCGGTGCTGGGCGAGAAGCCCTCGTGGAAGGGCGCGGATGGCGTGACGGTCACCCCAGGTGACACCAAGCTGGAGAAGGGCGAAAGCTTGGTCGTGCTGGCACGGTTCGGGAGCGAGGTGCCCGCCAGTGTTTTGTTGGTCGTGCGCGAGTCCGGCACCGCCTCCCGGACGATTCCTTTGGTGAAGAGCCTCGCAGATCCGGTCTTCGGCGGAAGCGTGCCGGAAGTGCAGCGGGATCTGACCTACCACGTCGAGTATGCCGGTGGTCGCACCCCGGATTTTCGCGTTACCGTCTTCGAGCATCCCCGCCTGATCCGCGCCGACTTCGCGCTCACGTTCCCCGATTACACGCGCCTGCCTGCCCGGAGCATTGAGGACACGCGACGGGTCAGCGCCGTTGAGGGGACTCGGTTGGACCTGACGCTGACCCTCAACAAGCCCGTGCGCTCCGCGCGCCTGGTCGGCCGCGGCGCCACCAAGGGTGCGCTCGAGCTGCAGGCGACTCCGGATCGGCCCGAGGCGCGGCTCGCCGGCCACGTACCCGCCGCCAGCGGCACTTACGAGTTGCAGTTGGTGGACGACGACGGCCGAGCCGCGAAGACGCCGGTGCCCTTCACGATCGACGTCCAGCCTAACCGGCCGCCGGAGATCCGCCTCGCTTTGCCCCGCGGTGACGTCCGCCCCTCTGCGCTGGAGGAGGTCGGCTTTGAGGGTACGGTCTGGGACGACTTTGGTGTGCTGCGTCACGGCTTGGCGTACTCGCTCGCCGACGGGGCGCAGGTGGAGCTGGAGCTCGGCCAGGCAGCCCCGGCGCGCGAGAAACGGGCCTTCACCCACCTGCTGCGCTTGGAGGAGCTCGGCGCTAAGCCCGACGACCTCGTGACGTGGCACGCGTGGGCCGAGGACATCGGTCCCGACGGCCGCCCGCGCCGCACGCAGGGGGATTTGTTCTTCGCGGAGGTGCGTCCGTTCGACGAGATTTTCCGCGAGCAGCGCCAGGACTCCGGGGAGGGCGAGGGAGGTCCTCAGGGCCAGCAGGCCCAGCGCCTCACGGAGCTGCAAAAGCAGATCATCAGCGCGACGTGGCGCCTGCGCCGTGACGGCGCGAAGACGGGTTACGCCGCCGACGCCAAGGTGGTCCTCGAGTCCCAACAGCAGGCGCTCACGCAGGCGGGCGAGGCCGCGGCAGAGGCCCGCGGTCCCCGGCAGGAGGCGCTCTGGCAGCCGGTGATCCAAGGGATGGAGCGCGCCGTGGAGCGTTTGCGCGAGGCCGCTACGGCCCCCGAGCCCCTCGCGCAGGCCCTCCTCCACGAGCAGGCCGCCTATCAGGCCCTGCTGCGGCTGCAGAGCCGCGAAACTTCGGTCGCCCGGCGCAACCGCAAGCAGGGTGGGGGTGGCGGCGGGGGGGGCAATCAGCGCCAACTGGACCAGCTCGAACTCGAGCAATCCGAGAACCGTTACGAGACCCAGCGGGTCGCCCGCTCGCCGCAGAATCAGGAACGCCGCGAGCAACTTGCGGTGATGAATCGCCTGCAGGAGCTCGCGCGCCGCCAGCAGGACCTCAACGAACGCCTCCGCGAGGTCCAAGCCTCCCTGCAGGAGGCGAAGACCGAGGCCGAGCGCGAGGAGGCCGCCCGCCGACTTCGCCGCCTCGAGGAGGAACAACGTCAGATGCTCGCCGACGCCGATGAGATCCGCCAGCGGATGGATCGCGCCGAAAACCAAGCCTCTCTCGCCAACCAGCGCCAGCAACTCGAGGAGACCCGCGATCAGCTCCGCCAGGCCGCCGACGCCGCCGCCGGAGGCTCCGTCGCTCAAGCCCTCGCCTCCGGCTCCCGCGCCCAGCGCCAGCTGCAGGAGATGCGCGATGAGCTCCGCCGCCAGAACGCGGGCGAGTTTGCCGAGGAATTGCGGACGATGCGCGGTGAAGCCCGGAGCCTCGCCCAGCAGCAGGAGGAAGCCGCCCGCCAGCTTGAGCGCCTCGCGCAGGGCGGCGCCGCTGGCACGCGCAAGACCCTTTCCGGCGCTGGCGACCGGCAGGAACTCCTCGATCAGCTCGAGGGCCAGAAGGAACAACTCAACCGCCTCGTCGAGCGCGCCAGCCGCCTCTCCGAACAGGCCGAGAACTCCGAACCCCTGCTCTCCCGCCAGCTGTATGACAGCCTCCGCAAGGTCAGCCAGGACGACGCGAAGGCCGTGCGCGACGCGCGCGATGCCCTCCTCTCCGGCGGCGCCCTCTCCCGCGACCTCAACGAGCGCCTCCAACGCGCCCAGGAACGCGAAGAGGGCGGCCGCGCGGTCGACGTGACGCGGGAACTCCTCCGCGACGGGCTCCTCGGCGAGGCCCGCCAAGCCGGCGAGCGCTCCCGCGGCTTGGTCGACGAGCTCCGCCGTGGGGTGGAGCGGGCCGCCGAACGCGTGCTGGGGGACGATGCCGAGCAGTTGAAGCTCGCTCGCTCGGAGTTGGACGCGCTGGCCGATCAATTGCAGCGCGAACTCGCCACCGCGGGCGCCCCGGGCTCCGGCCGCCCGGGTGAGGAACGGCAGGCCGCCGCCGGCACCCCTGGCGGCGAACGCCCCGCCGGAACGAAGGGATCTGCCCCGGACGCGGCCGGCGAGCCCGGTCGCCCGGGAAACCAGCCCGGCCAGACGCCAGGCGAGTCCGTCGCCGGGGGCAGCCCCGGCCAACCAGGAGCGCCCGGCGCGGGTGAGACTCCTGGCGAAGGTCGCGGGAACGCGGGCGCCCCCGGGGAGAACGAGGGCCGTGGTCGTTCCGAGGCGCGCCCCGCGGGGGAGCGGATGGCTGCCGATGGCCCCCGGCCCGTACGCGGCGGTGGGGGTGCCGGCGGCGGACGCGAATCCCTCGGTCTCGACGCCCTCTTCAACTCCGGCGAGGAACGCGCCGGGATCGGCGGCGGTGACTTCGGCGGCGCCGTCACCCGCGGCCCGCTTACCGGCGAAGAATTCAACCGCTGGAGCGAGCGTCTCCGCGACGTGGAAGACCTCGTCGAGTCCCCCGAGTTGCGCAACGCCCTCGCTTCCGCTCGCGAACGCGCCCGACTCGTGCGCCGCGACTTCCGGCAGGAGCGTCGCAAGCCCGATTGGGCGTCCGTGCAACTGCAGATCCTGCGTCCGCTCCTCGAGGTCCGCAGCCGCGTCGCGGAGGACCTCGCCCGGCGGGAATCGAAGGACCCGCTCGTGCCGTTGGACCGCGATCCCGTGCCTGCCCGCTTCGCCGAGGCGGTCCGGCGGTACTACGAAGAGTTGGGCAAGGACCGCTGAGCAATGGGTTCTACGCTGACCTTCTCTGCCGGAGCTTGGCTTTGGCCCGCACTGGCCACCGGAGTCGTCGCTCTAGTCGCGCTCGCGTGGGGCTATCGCCGCGCGGCCGGTCACCCGTGGCGCTGGCGCCTCGCGGGGCTCAAGGCACTCGGTTGCGCTGCGCTCGTGCTCTGCCTTCTGGAACCCACCTGGGTCCGGCAACGGGCCCGGCCCGGTGCAAACCTCTTTGCGGTGCTCGCCGACAATAGCCAGAGCCTGCAGGTCCGCGATCCAGGCGCGACGCGCGCCCGCGGCGAGGAGCTCCGCGAATTACTCGATCCTGCTCGCGCGGCGTGGCCTGGGGCGCTCGCGGCCACGTTTGACGTCCGACGTTACGTCCTCGACGCCCGTCTGCAGGCCTCGCCCGACTTCCGCGACCTCACCTTCGAAGGCCGCGCCACCGCCCTTGGCCACAGCTTGCGCGCGGTCACTGAGCGACTCTCGGGCCGTCCCCTCGCTGGGATTTTGCTCTTCACGGACGGCAACGCCACGGACCTGCGCGCCGGCCTGCCCGCCGACCTCGCTAGTCTCCCCCCGGTCTATCCGGTGGTGCTCGGCCGCCCGGGTGCCGTGCGGGACCTCTCGCTCGCCCAAGTCGGGGTGACCCAATCTGCCTTCGAGGACGCTCCAGTCGATGTGCAGGCCGAGGTGGTTGCGGGCGGCTTCTCCGGTCGGCCCGTAACGGTGCGCCTGCTGGACCGGACCGGCAAGGTCCTGCAGGAGCAGACCCGCGAAGTGCGGCGGGACGGCGAGACGCTGGGCTTCCGTTTCCGCTTTAAGCCCGCGGAGGCCGGCCTCTCCTTCCACGAGGTGCGCGTCTCTCCGCCGCCGGGTGAGGAGGCCAACGAGGCCACGCAGGTGAACAACCAGCGCGTGATCACCGTCGACCGCGGGCGCGGACCGCTCCGCGTGCTCTACGTCTCCGGCCGGCCGAACTGGGAGTATAAGTTCCTCAATCGGGCGATCGAGGGCGACGAGCAGCTGCAACTGGTGGGGCTGATCCGCGTGGCGAAGCGGGAGCCAAAGTTCGATTTCCGGGGCCGAGCCGGCGAGACGAGTAACCCCCTCTTCCGCGGCTTCGGCAACCAGGCTCCCGAGGACGTCCAGCGCTACGACCAGCCGGTCCTCGTGCGCCTCAACACCCGCGATGAGCTGGAACTGCGAGCGGGCTTCCCGCGTACGCCGGAGGAACTGTTCGGCTACCACGCAGTGATCGTCGACGACCTCGAGGCCGAGTTTTTTTCCCCCGACCAGGCGGCCCTCCTGCAGCGCTTTGTGTCCGAGCGTGGCGGCGGCTTTCTGATGCTCGGGGGGATGGAATCCTTTCAGGAGGGACGCTACCACCGCACTCCCGTTGGCGAGATGCTTCCCGTCTACCTCGACCGCTCCGCCGAGGAGCCCGCCGGGCTTGCCAAGGTGCAGTTCCAACTCTCGCGGGAGGGGTGGCTCCAACCGTGGGCCCGCCTGCGCGAGACCGAGGGCGAGGAACGCGCGCGGCTCGAGGCGATGCCCCCGTTCGAGGTGCTCAACCGCGTGCGCGCCCTGAAGCCCGGCGCCAGCGTGATCGCCAGCGTCCGCGATGAGAAGGGTGGGGAACTGCCCGCGCTGGCGGTGCAGCGGTTCGGCCGCGGGCGCACCGCCGCCCTGATGGTCGGCGACCTTTGGCGCTGGGGGATGCGCGACGCCGCCGCTCAGGAGGATATGGCCCGTTCCTGGCGCCAGCTGGTCCGTTGGCTCGTTGCGGATGTCCCGGGCCGTATTCAGGTCACCGCGGAACCGGTTCCGGGCGACCCTAACGGGGCGCAGCGCCTGCAGGTCCGCGTCCGCGACGAGAAATTCCAGCCGGTCGACGACGCGGTGGTGAGCCTAGAGGTGGAGCCCGTGCTCCTCGCTGGTGCCACTGCGCCGCCGGGACCGCCGCTGCGGCTCGCGGCCGAGCCTGCCGCCGCCGAACCGGGGTTGCACGAGGCCACCTACGTGCCCCGGCAGACCGGCGGTTTCCGGGCAGTCGCCACGGTCCGCGGGCCCGATGGCGCAGACCTCGGCCGCGCCGAGACCGGCTGGAGTAGCGACCTGGCGGCCGAAGAGTTCCGCTCGCTTCAGCCCAACGTCGCCCTGCTCGAGGAACTCGCCCGCCGCACGGGCGGTCGCGTGGTCGCCGCAGAGGAGCTCGATGGCTTCGTCCGCCGCCTGCCCGAACTGCGCGCCCCCGTGATGGAAACCTGGACCCAGCCCGCGTGGCACTCGCCCTTCTTCTTTGCCTTCGCCCTCGCCTGCCTGCTGGCCGAATGGGGCCTCCGGCGCTGGAAAGGCCTCCCGTGATTCGCCGCTTGCTGCTCCTCCTCGTCCTCGCCGCAGCCGCCCTGCGTGCCGCCGCTACGCCCACCGTGATTCTGGTCTGCGGACCGGCCGGTGACGCGGAGTTCGCGCCGGACTTTACCGCGCAGGTCAAGGCGTGGACCGACGCCTGCGCCCGCGCCGGGGCGAAGCTGCGGCTCATCGGTGAAGGCGCCGCCCCGGCGGACGGCGCCGAAGCGGATCGGGAACAGCTCCGGCGGTTGCTCGCGGAAGAGGCCGCCGCCGGCGACGCCGAGCTGTGGCTCGTGCTGGTCGGCCACGGTACCTTCGATGGCCGCGAGGCCCGCTTCAATCTCCGCGGCCCCGACTTTACGTCCGCGGAACTCGCGGAATGGCTGCAACCCGTCCGGCGACCCCTGGCGTTCGTGCACACCGGTTCCGCCAGCGCCCCATTCCTGCCGCGCCTCGCGGGCCCCGGCCGGATCATCGTTACCGCCACGCGCAGCGGCCAAGAACAGAATTACACGCGCTTCGGTCGCCACTTCGCCGAGGCCGTGGCGCAACCCGCCAGCGACCTCGATCGCGACGGCCAAGTCTCCCTCCTCGAGGCCTACCTCGCGGCCGCCCATCGCACCCGCGAATTCTATAAAGCGGCCGGCCGCCTCGCCACGGAGCACCCGCTCCTCGATGACAACGGCGACGGCCTCGGCACGCCGCCCGACTGGTTCCGCGGCGTCCTCGCCACGCGCCGCGCCCGCGACGGAGCCGCTCTCGACGGACTCCGCGCCCACCAGTTCCACCTCGTCCCGAGCGCCGAGGAACGCCGGCTCTCACCCGAGGCCCGCGCCCGCCGCGACACGTTGGAAGGCCGGCTCGCCGAAATCCGTGCTCGCAAGGCCCAGCTCGCGGAGGACGCGTACCTGCGGGAACTGGAGGGCGTGCTGCGCGAACTGGCCGAAGTCTACGCCGCCCCCTGACCGCCTGCCGTGCGGATCCTCGACGCCCACGTTCACCTCTATCCGCCGGAGATCAACCGCGACCCGGCGGGTTGGGCTGCCGGGCACGGCGAACCCCATTGGGCCCTCCTGTGCACGCGCCGGCGCCGCGACGGCCGGCCGGTCCAGAGTTTCCCGGACGCGGCTGAACTGCTCCGGGAACTCGACGCCGCCGGGATCGAGCGTGCGCTTCTCCTCGGCTGGTACTGGGAACAGCCTACCTCCTGCGCGCGCCAGAACCGCTTTTTCGCCGATTGCCTTCGCGCGCACCCCGATCGCCTCTCGGCCTTCGCCACGGTGCAGCCCGCCGCCGGTCCCGCGTCCTGCCTCGCTGAACTGGAGCGAGCCCGCAACGAGGGGTTGTGCGGGGTGGGGGAGCTGTCGCCGCACGCGCAACATCACGACCTCGCGGCGCCCGGTCTCGAGGCCGTGCTCGCCTGGGCCGGCGCCGCCGGCTGGCCGGTGAATCTCCACGTCACCGACCCCGCGGCCGGGCCGTATCCGGGACGCATCGCCACCCCGCTCGCGGACTTCCGCGCGCTCGCGCTCCGTTTTCCGGGGACCCGTTTCATCCTCGCGCATTGGGGTGGGCTGTTACCCTTGGCCGGCGATGGTCACGCCCCCGCGAATGTCTGGTATGACACCGCCGCCTCACCGTTAGTGCACGGGCCCGCGATCTGGGAACGCTTTCTTCGCGCCGTTGGTCCGGAACGCGTCCTCTTCGGCTCGGATCACCCGCTGCACCTCTACCCGCACGAAACCGGGTCCGGCCTCGCCCGCTTCGTCGCCGAGGCCCGCGCCGGCGGAGCGGACGCCGCGGTGCTCGGGGGGAACCTGCTCAACCTGCTCGGTCCAGCCGGAAGGTCCGCAAGGCCCAGCGCAGCACCGGACTCCGTTGATCCGGGACGATCACCTGCAGGCCCGTCGTGAGCCCGCTTGGCAACGCGACCGGTAGCGAGAGCACGGGTTGACCGCCCAAGCTCGCCGGGGCTGTCAGTTGAATGATTCGATTGCGTAACTCCGGGGTGCACTCCGCCTTGGTCGGAGCCGGCGTGGGTGTCGCGGGCAGCACGAGAAAATCGTGCGTGCGGAAATACTCCCGCCAGACCGCACGCACGCCCTCCGTCGCGGCCCGCGCCGCCGCCGCCTGCTCCGGGGTAATGCGCGCCGCGTTCTCCAGCCTCTGACGCACGTTGGGATCGTACTCCGTCGCGCGGCGGGAGAACCAGCCGCGGTGCCACGCCCAAGCCTCCGCCGAGACGATCGTGTGATACGCCGCCAGCGCGGGCGCGAATCCGCCCGTGAGCTCGTCCGCGAGCGCCGCTGCTGCCGGTTCTGCCAGTTGCCCGGCCGCCGCTCCGAATGCCGCCGCCACTTCGGGGTCTAGCCCGGGCGGCGCCCAACTGTGGCCGCGCAGGGGGCGTGGCGTGGGCTGCTCCGGGGGCAACAGCGCTTCGATCACAGTGGCGAGATCCTCCGCCCCGGCGGTGAACCAGCCGGCGGTGTCAAAGGTGGGCGCGAGGGGCACCGCGTCCGCGATCCACGGCTCGCCGGGGGTCAGCCGCAGGCCGTAGAGGCCGCAGAAGGCCGCGGGCACGCGCACGGAGCCCCCCGTGTCCGTCGCTAGCGCCAGCGGGACGATCCCCGCCGCGACCGCCGCCGCGGAACCGCTGCTGGAACCGCCCGTAGTCCGCCCGGGGAAACCGGGCCGGTGGCAGTCGCCGTGGTGCGGATTCTCCCCGGTGATGCCGTAGGCGAACTCGTGCAGGTGCGTCTTCCCGGCGAGCACGGCCCCGGCCCGGGCGCACGCGGCCGCGAGGGCTCCATCCCGCGGGCCCGCGGTGCGTTCCTGGGGCAGGAACGTGGAACCCGCAGCGGTCGGCACTCCCGCCGTGTCGAAGAGGTCTTTCGCGAAATAAGGGACGCGGCTCAACGGCCGGCCCAGATCCGTCGCCGCGAGCGCCGCCGCAAGCTCGGCCTCGGGTCGCAGCCACGTAATCACGGCCCGCTGCTGCGCGGGTTCCAGTCGCATCCGCACCCGCCGGTGCACTTCCGCCGCCGCCGCTGCCGGTTCCATCCCGCGCCACTCTGCGAAGGTCATCCCGCGAGGTTCGGCGCGCACCCCCTCCGTGGCAATCCGCGCGTTTCGGGCTGGCCCGGCCCCGTCCCGCGGCGGTTGGATGGGGAATGCGTCCCCGCCTGCCGCGCCTTTGGTGCCTTGCCCTCGCCGTCCTGGTGCTTGGCGCCTGCGCGCGCGGCCCGGAACAGCCCGCGCCCGCCCCGGCGTCCGCGGTGCCCCGCACCCGGGTGGTGCTTCAGACCGACTGGTTCCCGCAGGGGGAACACGGGGGCTTCTACCAAGCGCTCGCCGCCGGGCACTATGCGGCGGCCGGGCTCGACGCCGAGCTCTGGCCCGGCGGACCGGGCGCCGGCATTCGGCTTAAGGTCGCTCGCGGCGACGCGGATTTCGGGATGCTCCGCGCGGACGACGTCCTCCTCGCAGCCAGCCGCGGGCTCCCGCTGGTGATGGTAATGGCAACCCTCCAGCACGAACCGCTCGCGCTGATGGTGCACGCGAACAGCCCCGTCCGCGCCTTCCCCGACCTCGCCGGCCGCACGGTCATCGGCAACGTCGGGATGGCGTGGTTTCCTTACCTCGAGCGCCGCTTCGGGATCACCTTCGAGAAGCGCCAGAATACCTACGGTCTCGGTGAATTCCTGAGCCGCCCGGAGCTCATCCAACAGGTGATGGTCACGAACGAGCCCTACTTCGCCCGCGCTCAGGGCCGGGAAGTGCGCTGGCTCGGCCTCGCGGAATCGGGGTACGACCCGTACCACGTCGTGGTCGCCCGCCGCTCTCTGGTGCGAGACCGTCCCGACCTCGTCCGGGCCTTCGTCCAGGCCTCGATCCGCGGCTGGCACGAGTACCTCACGGGTGATCCCGCCGCAGCCGACGCGCTCATCCTCCAGCGCAACCCGCAGATGTCCGAAGGTTTGCTCGCGCACTCGCGGCGTGAACTGATCGCTGGGCGTTTCGTCACCGGCGACCCAGACCGTGGCGAGCGTATCGGCCGCTTGGACCCGGCCCGCCTCGCAGCGCTCGCTGCCCAGTTGCGGGAACTCGGGATTCTCGAGGCTCCCTTGGATCTCACCGACGTGGTGCTACCGCCCGCGCCCTGAATGGGGTAGGAAGGGATTGCCTCGGCGCCGCCGCCGCGGTGGGGTGGGGGACAATGTCACCCGAAGCCCGTCTCGCCGCCCTTGGCCTCACGCTCCCCGCTCCCCCGGTCGCCGCCGGCAGCTACGTCCCCGTCGTCCGCACCGGTAATCTGCTGTACTGCGCCGGCACCATCGCGGTGCGCAACGGCGTGCAGACCCACGTGGGCCAGGTTGGGCGGGAGCAGACCGTCGAGAGCGCCCGCGAGGCGGCCGCGGTCTGCGTGCTCAATACGCTCGCAAACCTGCGGGCGGAGGTCGGCTCCCTCGACCGGATCGCGCGTATCGTCTTCGTGAGTGGTTACGTGAACGCGGTGGACGGTTTCACCGAGAGTCCCGCGGTCCTCAACGGCGCGAGCGACCTGCTCGTGTCCATCTTCGGCGAGGCCGGCCGGCACGCGCGGGCCGCGGTCGCGGTAAACGGCCTGCCCCGCGGCAGTACGGTCGAGGTCCAGGTGGTTGCGGAAGCGGTGGCCGGCTAAGCCGGACTGAGCTGCGGCCGGAATTCAGGCTCAGAGCGGCTTGCGCAGCACCTTGGCGTTGCGCCCGCTCTCCTCGTAGGCGCGCAGCCGCGCGTCGGGCAGCGCCTCCTTGGAGGCCTCCTCGAAGCCGCAGACGTTGGTGAAGAACCCGAAGTTTTGCGTCGACAGCGCTAGGAGGGTGTCGGCCCCGCGCTCCTTGGCCACCATCCCGGCGTACTCCACCATCTTCCGGCCGATTCCGCGGTTGTGGTAAAAGGGCATTACGTACAGCGACCCCACCTCGGCCACCCGCGGAGAATCCGGGTAAAAATACAGGGTCACACAGGCGATGATGTTCTCGTCGACCTCGAAGACGTAGAACTGCTCGATGTTCTTCTCGATCGCCTGCTGGGTCCGGTGGATCAGCTCCTCGCGGCGGACCGCGTTGCGCGTCAGGTTGTAGATCAGGCGCACATCGCCCTTCCGCGCGCGCCGGATCTGCTGGTAATCGTTCCCATAGACCAGCGAGCCGACCCCGTCGTTGGAAAAAATCTCGTTCAGCAGTCCATCGAAGATCCGCCCGTCGAGGATGTGCACCCGCGGCGTCCCGGTCTCGATCGCCTTGATTGCGTGCAGCGCCTTGCTCAAGGCCGCCGGATCGATGCGCGCGGGCGCCTCGCGGGCGATCTGCTGCAGCGCCTCCAGTGAGATTTCCCGGCGGAACTCGCCGTCGATGGCCAGACCAGTCGCCGGGCCCAAAAACAGAATCTTCGTCGCCTGGAGGGCCTCCGCCACCTCGGCCGCCAACAGGTCCGAGTTTAGCCGCAGCGACTTCCCATCCGGCCCGAAGCCGATCGGCGGCAGCACCGGGATGATCTGCCGGTCGATCAACTCCCCGAGGAAGTCCTTGTCGATCCGGTCCACCTTGCCCGTGAACTGCTGGTCCACGCCGCGGATGATCCCCACCGGCAGCGCCCGCACGGCATTGGTGATCGCGCACTTGAGGAGGTTCTGCGTGAGCCCCTCCACGAACGCGTGCGACGCCCGGGCCGCCGCCCGCACTGCCAGATCCAGCGTCGCCGCATCGGTCACGCCCGAGCCATCCGCGTTCGAGATCGGGATGCCCCGCAGCGCCGATAATTCCCGCAACTGGTGGCTGATGCCGTGCACGAGGACCACCTTGATGCCCAGCGAGCGCAGGACCGCGATGTCCACTAGGAGGTTGCTGAAATTATCATCCGCGATGATCGAGCCGTCGACCGCGATGACGAAGATCTGCCCCTGGAAGCGCGGCACGTACTTCAGAATGCCGCGCAGGTCCGTCGGCTTGATCGTGGTGCTGATCGCCGAGGCGGGGGCGGGCGTGCCGGAACTGGAGCTCATCGATGGGGCGGCGAGTTGTCGGGGATGCGGCCGGGCAGGTCAATAGCCGCCGCGGCTCACTTGACCTCGAGCCGCCACGCGCGGGAGCCGCGTCCGCCCGGCAGGAGTACCTCGTACGCGCCGGGCCCGAGCGTCCCGCCGGGCAGCGTCAGCAGCGCGATGGTCTGCCGCGAACGAGTCTGCAGCGCACCGCTCACGCGCTCGAACCGCGGTGCGAGCACCAGCTGGTTCCCGCGCACGTACAGGTCCCCTCCCGCTAGTTGCTCCTGATCGGACGCCAGCCGGCAGGTCAGTTCAATGGTGTAGGGGAGTAGCCGCGCGACCGCCGGGGCCGCCCGCACGGTCAGGATCTCCTCCGCCAAGGGCAGGGGCTCGACCAGCGTCTCCACGAGATCCGCGGGCAGCCCGCCGGGGACACTCCGCGCCTCCGCCCCACCGGGCACCGCCGGCCGGTCTGCCGGCCTTTGCGCGGTGAGGGGAATACGATTATAGCCCGCCGCCAAGAGCCGCTTCACATTCGCCTGCCGGCGCAGGTCCTCGTAGGGCTGGAACGCCGGCCCGGGCTTGCGGTAGTGGAGCGTCAGCCACGTGTACGGGACCACCACCGCGAGGATCGCAACCACGATCCATTTCAGCGGCCAAGGTCGGCGGGCGCTTGAGGGTTCAGGCATCGCGGCGGAGCAAATCGGCGCGGCTGCCCGGTGCAAGCGCGCCACGGGCCCAAAACTCACAGGCTGCGCGCCATCGCGGGGCGGCCCGGCCCGGGGCCGCCGGCGACGGTGCGCCGGCGGGACCCCGTTCAGCGCTTCCGCGAACGGGACTTCGGCTTCTCCTCGTCGTCGTCGGAGTCCCCGCTCTTCTCCTCTTCGTCCTCATCCTCGTCCTCCTCGCCCTCCTCGGGCTCCTCGTCCTCGTCCCACTTCAGTGAGTCGTCGTTCTTGAGCTTCTCCTCCTCCTCGGCGTCGAGCTCCGGCAGGTCCTCGTCGTCCGCCTCGTCGCCCTCGCCCTTAGCCGGGCCTTCCTCGTCTGGGTCATACCCCGCCGGCATATAGTCCAAGATGCCGCCGAGCTCCTCGAAGACGTGCACCGCTTTGCCTTGGATGAAGCTGCTGTTCTGATCTTCGCGAATCTCGTCCTCG